>CAVKFY010000088.1:0-21417 GCA_963655775.1 Alistipes communis | reverse complement strand
TCTTCCAGGGAAACCTGAGATTAATTATCGCCCTCGACAGAACATGGCTTATCGGACCGGATACTCACTTATTAATCACAAAGGAAAATAGATATATGAACATACCTACAAAGATTACGACTGCGAGAATTGTTCTTGTTTTAGGCTTATTGGCATTTTTGCTGGTTTTTGATTTTATTCCAAATTATCAGCCAATAACATTCGGGCCTAATAACTCGATTAATTTGATCTATTTGATTGCCATGATTGTCTTTGTCATTGCTTCATTTACCGATACGCTCGATGGATATTTAGCCCGTAAGTGGAACCAAGTCACTGATTTAGGCAAATTCCTTGATCCAGTCGCCGATAAATTATTAGTTAATTCCATTCTTATTTATCTTCTTATCTCCCGTTTTGGCAATATGTCTATTCCAGTTTTTGCTGTAATCATCATGATTGCTAGAGATTTAGTTGTTGATGCGTTACGTTTTGTTGCGGCAAGTAAAGGTATTGTTTTAGCGGCAAATGTTTTTGGAAAATTAAAGACCATCTTCCAAATGGTGGCAATTCCTGTGGTCTTACTTAATGGCTGGCCATTCTCTTACTTCGATTTATCTTGGAATTCTTATTTAAGAATTGCCAATATCTTAATTTATTTAGCAACAGCGATGTCTCTTTTATCGGGCATTGTTTATGTTGTGCAAAATTTCTCTGTTTTTAAGGAGCAAAAGCAATGATAGATTTAGCAAAAGCTGAAAAGGTTATTAAAGCCTTTATCAAAGAAGATTTAACTTTAGGAAGCGTCGAATCCTTAACTGGTGGTTTATTTTCTAGCACCATTTGTTCTATTCCTGGTGCGAGCAAGGTTTTTAAAGGCGGATTAGTCACATATTCTGCTGAACTTAAGACAAAACTGGATGAAGTTCCAGAAACGACGATTAGACAATATGGAGTGGTTTCTAAAGAAGTTGCTGATTCAATGGCAATAAACGGCAGAAAGAAACTCGGAGTTGATGTTTGCGTTTCCTTCACAGGGAACGCAGGACCCGCAAAAGAAGCGGGATATGCGCCCGTTGGCAGAGTTAATATGTGCATCGCGACAAAATATGGAATCATAGAGATGCAGCAAGAATTTAATCTCTCTCGTAACGATATGAGAGAAGCTTGCGTTGATGCTATGCTTGATCGTCTTATTGCGATTTTCGAAGATTAATTGTCCGAAATTGGGAAAAAGGGTCTATTAATACTTGAGGAGAATGTTTATGGCAAAAAAAGAAACAGAACAAATAAACACGAAAGATAAAGATGCCGCTCTTGAAGCGGCGTTACGCTCAATTGAGAAAGCCTATGGCAAGGGCTCGGTCATGAGAATGGGGGAGAAACCTCATGTTAATGTGGATGTCGTTCCTTCAGGATCCCTTTTATTAGACCAAGCAATCGGTATTGGCGGTTATCCAAAAGGAAGAATCATTGAGATTTTTGGACCTGAATCATCAGGTAAGACGACGCTTGCATTGCATGCGGTTGCCGAAGCGCAAAAGAAGGGTGGAAGAGCTGCTTATGTTGATGCAGAACATGCGATTGATCCTGAATATGCGGCTCATTTAGGAGTAGATATCAACGAGTTGATTCTTTCCCAACCAGATTCAGGAGAACAAGCTCTTGAAATCGTTGAAATGCTTGCAGAAAGTGGAGCGATTGATGTTATCGTTGTCGATTCAGTCGCAGCTTTAGTTCCTCAACAAGAACTAGATGGCGTAATGTCTGATAACCAAGTCGGCTTACAAGCTAGATTAATGTCTAAGGCCATGCGTAAGCTTGCTGGCATCCTTTCTAAAACAAATTGCTTAGTTATTTTCATCAACCAGCTTCGTGAAAAAGTTGGTGTTATGTATGGAAACCCAGAAACCACGACTGGTGGTAGAGCTTTAAAATTCTACGCATCAGTGCGCTTAGATATTCGTAGACAAGATGCGATTAAACTCGGAACCAATATCATTGGCAATAGTGTCCGTGTAAAAATCGTTAAGAATAAGGTTGCTCCGCCATTTAAGAGTTGTTCCATTGATATCATTTATGGAACTGGCATCTCTAAAGAAGGAGAAACTGTCGACCTTGGCGTTCAATTTGGCTTTGTCCAAAAAACCGGAAACTGGTATGACATCAATGGCGAAAAGATCGGAAACGGTCGTGAAGCTGCAAAAGCTTATTTCCGTGACAACCCAGAAAAGATGGAAGAGATCAACGCCAAAATCCGTGAAGCATTCAATGCTGGCGAAACCGTTGTTAGTGAAGAAAGCGAAGAATAATTTTTCCAAAATTCAATTCTGTATCTAAGTTTGGCTTTTTCGAATGCTTTGAATTGAGCTTTCGCCTGTTTTAATGCCTCCTTAAATGATTGTTTTAAATATCAAATCTTCTTGATTAATATCGAAATAAGTGGTTTTTAAAGAAGAAATTTCCTTTCTTTTTCAAAATACCATCTTCTTTATTTTCAATTTGAACTTATAATGTATAAGTACTGCGAAAGTACTGCCCATAGATTTTGGGAGCTTTATTATCGGACATGGTCCGTCAAATAAAATATTTTCAAAAATGCAATAACTTTGCCTTTGCTATGGATAAGGTTTATTTCGAGTGTACTTAATTAAGGAGTAAATTATGTTATTTTTAGAATCAACAGCGATTAGCTGGTGGTGGACACTTATTGTCGGTGTTCTCTGCTTAATCGTCGGTGGAGCCTTGCTTTTTGTTGGATTACATTTATTTGGCAAGAACAAAGTTTCTTCCGCTACAAAAGAATCCAAACAAATCATTCGCGAAGCGGAAGTTAAAGCGGAACGTATTACGAAAAACGCTCAAATCGATGCCAAACAAACCACTTTTGAGATGAAACAACAAGCTCAAAACGAAATCCGCCAAATGAAGCAAGAAGCTCAACTCCAACAATCTAAATTGGATGCTAGAGAAGATGCGATTGATGCTCGTGACAACGCTCTTATTGCTAAAGAGAATTCTTTGGAACAAAAGAATGATCTTTTGAATAAGAAAATTGCAGATAACGATAAAAAGAGCAAGGAATTAGATGAGAAAATCGATGGAATCCTTGCTGAACTCGAAAAGGTTTCTGGAATGTCGGTTAAAGAAGCGCATGACGAAATCATGAATAGAGTTGAAAGTAAGATGCAAGTCGAAATCGCTCAATACATCAAGAATGCAGAAGAAGAAGCAAAAGATACCGCTGAATCCAAGGCTAAAGATCTTTTATCTCTTGCTTGCGATAAATATGCTCAAGATGTTGTTACTGAACGTTCCATTGCCGTTATATCTTTGCCTACCGATGAATTAAAAGGGAGAATCATTGGTCGTGAAGGAAGAAACATCCGTGTTTTAGAACAAACTTTAGGCGTTGACTTAGTTGTTGACGATACTCCTGAAGTCATCACTGTTTCTTGTTTTAACCCAATTAGACGTGAGATTGCCAAGCGCACTCTTGAAATTCTTGTTAAGGATGGAAGAATCCAACCTGGAAGAATTGAAGAAGTTGCAAATAAATGCAAATCAGAAGTTGATAATGATTGCTTCAAAGCGGGACAAGATGCGGTTAATCGTTTAGGCTTAGTAAGAGTTAATCGTGAATTGGTTGCTTTACTTGGAAAATTAAAATACCGTACATCATTCGGACAAAACGTTTTAGACCATTCTGTTGAAGTTGGCTATCTTTGCGGTATTATGGCTGCAGAACTTGGCCTTGATCAAAATTTAGCGCGTAGAGCTGGTCTTCTCCACGATATTGGCAAAGCCATTGATTATGAGCAAGAAGGAAGCCACGCTTCATTAGGCGCTTCTTTAGCAAGAAAATATGGTGAAAACGAAGTTGTTATCAATAGCATTGAAGCGCACCATGGCGATGTTCCTGCAACAAGCGTCATTGCTCACTTAGTTATTGCCGGTGATACGCTTAGCGCTGCTCGCCCAGGTGCAAGAAGTGAAACTTTGGAAACCTATACAAAACGTATTACTCAACTTGAAGAAATCGCTAAAGAATTCGAAGGCGTTCAACAAGCCTATGCCGTTCAAGCTGGACGCGAAATTCGCGTTATGGTTATTCCAGAGAAGGTAAGCGATGCTGAAGCCGTTAAGATGGCTCAGCAAATGCGTGATAAGATCGAAAGCACGATGACATATCCTGGAACAATTAAAGTTTCTATCATTCGTGAATATCGTGCTGTGGAAACGGCAAAATAATGCGTATTCTCTTTTTTGGGGATGTAGTTGGTAAAGTGGGCCGCAATGCGGTCCATATTTCCATACCTAGGCTTGTAAATAAACATGATGTCGACTTTGTTATTGTTAATGGCGAAAATGCTTCACATGGCAAAGGTCTTTTAGAACGACATTATAAAGAATTATTAGAGTCTGGGGCGGATTGCATAACTCTTGGCAATCACTGGCATTCAAAGAAACAAATCGATGGCTATATTGATGAGGCGGATTGTCTTGTTAGGCCGTTGAACCTTATTGATTATAATCATGGCTTCGGAAGCCTTGAATTCGAAGTGAATGGCATTATTGTTCGTGTTACGAATATTCTTTGCCAATCATTCATGAATGAAGTCGTTGATTCTCCAATTAATTCTTTGAACAAGCTTTTATTAGAAAACCCAGAACCATGTATTCATATTGTGGATTTACATGGTGAATCTACTTCAGAAAAACAAATTTTCGCCTATGAATTCCAAGGGTTGGTCACGGCAGTTTTAGGAACGCATACTCACGTTCAAACGAATGATGCCCGTATTTTAAATGAGGGAACAGCTTTTATGGCCGATGTTGGAATGTGTGGCGATCCAGATGGAGTTATTGGCTTTGAAAAACAATCCGTATTGAATAAAATCGTAGATGGGAACACTGGTTCTTTTCAAATCGATGAGAATGCGAAAATGATGATTAATGCATGCTTGATTGATATTGATGATGATACGTATCAAGCAACGAAGATAACTCCGATAAGTCAAATGGTGGAAGGATAGAGATATGAAGAAAGTAATATATGAAAACGTAGCCTCCCAAAAGGATGCGGCAAAACGCCCAGAAGTGGAACGTAGCATTTCCAAAAATGAAGTTCCTCAAATTTTAAAAAACTTTGCGAATGGACGTTTATTTTATATTCGTACATATGGTTGCCAAGCTAATATTCGTGATGAAGAAGTCATGGCTGGATATCTTTCCCAAGCGGGATTTGTTAGAACAGAAGATCCAAGAAAAGCCAATGTAGCAGTTATAAACACGTGTGCCGTAAGAGAAAACGCCGAAGATAAAGTCTATGGCGAGATTGGCTCTTTTAAAGCTAACAAAGATGCGGATAAAGATTTCATGCTTATACTTGCTGGCTGTGTTATGGACGAGAATGATATCGCTCAAAACCTAATGAAAACATATCCTTGGATTACTTTGGTTATTGGAACCCATGATGTTAGTAAGATTAATGAGTTACTTGCCTCATCTTTAGAAAAGAAGGCATCTATTGTTTCTGTTCGTTCTTTTGCTTCGGAAGTCGTTGAGAATATGCCTTCCGTGCGCTTAGATTCTTCTAAAGCCTTCGTTAATATCTCTTATGGATGCGATAAATTCTGCACATATTGCATTGTTCCATACACAAGAGGACGTGAGCGTTCTAGAAAGATGGAAGATATCATCAAAGAATGTGAGGATTTGGTGAGCAAAGGCTATAAGCAAATCACTCTTCTTGGACAAAACGTTAATTCCTACGGTTTGGATTTCAAGGACGGAACAACGTTTGCTAAGTTACTTGAGGCGGTCGCAAAGACTGGCATTCCTCATCTTCGTTTCTTAACCTCTTATCCATCTCAATTCACTGATGAAATGATTGATATTATGGCGACTTATCCAAATATCGATCATTGGCTACATTTCCCTGTTCAATCTGGTTCAACTAAGACCTTAAATAAGATGGGAAGAAGATACACAAGAGAAGAATATCTTGATGTAGTTAAAAGAATTAAAGCGAGAATTCCTGATATTTCTTTAACAACTGATATTATCGTTGGCTTCCCTTACGAAACTGAAGAAGATTTCCAAGATACCCTTTCTCTCTGTAAAGAAGTTGGATATTCCAGCGCTTACACCTTCATTTATTCGCCAAGACCTGGCACGCCTGCAGCAAAAATGGAGCAAGTCCCGCCAGAGGTTTCTCACGAAAGATTCAATCGTTTAAAAACTTTGATTGATGAATTAACGGAGAAATCATCAAATGAATGTTTAGATAAAGAATATATTGTTCTTGTTGACGGGCCTTCAAAACGTAATCCTGAAGTTTTAAGTGGTTATGCGCCAAACGGCAAGCTTATTAATTTCAAAGGCCCTAAGTATTTAAGCGGCTGCTTTGTTAAGGTTAAGGTCAAGGGAAGCCATGTCTATTCTTTAATCGGTGAAATGGTTGAAGACCCGTTAGTTGCAAAAGCAAATGACGTCGCCTTTCTTCTAAATTGTTCTCCTTTAATCAGAGAATATCTTTCTCTTGATAAAGCCATTCAAAACGACCCTGAGATAAAAGAGCTCGGAGAAAACTTGGTTAATAAAAAGAAGGAATTGGCTCTTTCTTTAACTGATATAGAAAAACACAAAATCGTTAAAGAAGAATACGAAGAAATTCTAAACAAGATCAAAAACCACCCATTATTAAATAATCACGATGCGTTGAAACAAAGCGTTGAAGATGAACTTCTTCTAATAAGGAATATCTTAAAATGATTATCGTTCTTACTGGTGCGACTGGTAGTGGAAAAAGTGAATTGGCTATTTCTTTAGCCAAACAGATAAACGGAGAAATTGTTAATTCAGACGCTTTTCAAGTCTACGAAGGGATTAAGATTGTAACCGCTTCGCCAACCGATTTAGAGAAAGCAAGCGTTCCTCATCATCTATATAACTTTGTTTCTTTGAATGAAGGATACGATATTGCCAAATACCAAGTTGATGCCAGAAAGAAAATCGAAGAAATACTTGCGAGAGGAAAAACACCAATCCTAGTCGGCGGAAGTGGACTTTATATTCGTTCTGCTTTATATGATTACGATTTATCTATCGATACTTCAAATGTCGATATGAGTAGATACGAAAAAATGTCTAATGAAGAATTGCATTCTCTTTTAAAAGAACTAGATCCAACTGAAGCGGATAAGATTCCTTATCAAAATAGAAGAAGGCTTCTTCGTTCGATTGCGATTTGTCTGGCCGCAGGAGAGAGTAAAACTTCTCTTATTGCCAAGCAAAACCATGAACCTATTTACGATCATTGTTTTTTCTTTGCTATAAAGATGGAACGTGAAGAAGTATACAAACGTATCGATAGGAGAGTTGATATGATGCTTTACTCAGGCCTACTTGAAGAAACGTGTCCTCTTATCGAAAAATACGGCAAGGACAAACCAGCGTTCCAAGCAATCGGAGTCAAAGAACTTATTCCGTATTTAGAAAAGAAAGTTTCTCTAGAAGAAACGATAAATCAAATCAAACTTGACACCCGTCACTATGTTAAGAGACAAGAAACTTTCTTTAGACATCAATTTCCAATTCAATACATAAATAGTGTTGAGGATATTCTTTCTCTTATCAAATAAGACCTTTCTTTTTTTGGAGAATGGTTCTATCTTATATTTATCGTTTCTCAAACAGGAGGTAATCTCAATGTCACTTTTAAAGATTGATGAAATAGCCAAAAGAGCATCTATTCCATCGGAATATGTCGAACCATATGGTTTTTATAAAGCGAAGATTGATTATTCTCTTTATGAAAAAAATAAAAACAATCCAGATGGCAAATTGATTTTAGTCACTGCCATTACTCCAACTAAAGCAGGAGAGGGAAAAACCACGATGTCTATTGCTCTTCAAGAAGGATTTGGAAAGATAGGTCAAAAGGCGATGCTATGTCTTAGAGAGCCTGCCCTTGGCCCTGTTTTCGGTATAAAAGGCGGAGCAACGGGTGGAGGAAAAGCGTCTATTGGTCCAAGTGAGGATATCAATCTTCATTTCACTGGAGATATGCACGCTTTAACATCTTCTATTAATTTGATTTCTGCAGTTATTGATAATTATTTATTCCAAGGCAATTCTTTAAACATTGATCCAGAAAGAATCGTTTGGAAGAGAGCGGTTGATATGAATGATCGTGCGTTAAGGGAAATAACCGTTGGCCAAGGAAATAAGAATGGAGTCGAAAGGAAAGATTCTTTCTTAATTACTGTTGCCTCAGAACTTATGGCTATTTTCTGCCTAGCGAAAGATGAATTTGATTTCCATGCAAGATTATTGAAAATCATTGTTGCCTATACATATGATGGGAAGCCAGTCACCGTTAAGGATTTGAATTGCTCTCATGCGGTTATGCGTTTGATGAAAGAGGCACTTAAACCAAATCTTGTTCAAACAATCGAAGGAGAGCCTGTCCTCGTACATGGTGGGCCATTTGCAAATATTGCCCATGGTTGCAACTCTCTTTTAGCAACAAAGCTAGCCTTAAAAATTTCTCCAATCGTTATCACTGAGGCGGGTTTTGCAGCGGATTTAGGTGCGGAGAAGTTCTTAGATATCGTCGCTCCTGAAGGTGGGCTTCATCCTGATATGGCAATACTAGTTGCAACAATCCGTGCGCTTAAGATGCATGGTGGAGTGGCCTTTGATGATTTAGAAAAAGAAAATCTCGAAGCGTTAGAAAAAGGTTTTGCCAATCTTGAGACACACGCTTCGAATTTAAAGAAATATGGTTTACCAGTAATTATTGCCATTAATCATTTTGCTAATGATAGCCAAAAAGAAATAGATTTATTGTCTTCTTGGTGTGAAAAGAACGGCTACGCATATTCATTTGTCGATGCCTTCTTAAAAGGAGGAGATGGTGCGATAGATTTAGCAAACAAAGTTAAGGAAACTCTTGCTAAATGCCCATCGAATTACAAACCTCTTTATGATCGCCATTCTCCTTTGAAAGACAAGATTGAGAAGATTGCAAAAGAAATTTATCGTGCGGATGGAGTGGAATATTCTCCAAAGGCCTTAGAACAACTTACTAAATATGAAGAGTTAGGTTTCTCTGGCGCCTATATTTGTGTGGCAAAGACGCCAAATTCCTTAAGCGATGATCCAAAGAAGGTTGGTGCGCCAAAAGGATTTAATATCCATGTTAGGGAAGTTAACCTTTCTAGTGGAGCTAATTTCGTTATTCCTCTTACGGGATCAGTCATGACTATGCCTGGACTTCCAAAAGAGCCGGCTGCAATAAAGATGGAAAAAGAACCATGGTAATTACTGAATATAATTTATACGATGAGGTAGAAATGAAGAAGCCTCATCCATGCGTTAAACGTTCAAAACGTTTTCAAATCGTTCGACTTGGCGCAGATATCAAAATTAAATGCCTAGGATGTGGAAATGTAATCATGATTGACCGCGATAAATTCAATCATTCGATTAAGAAGGTTATTGGACCTTTAAAAGAAAATAACTAATTTTTTGTCTCTTTTTACTTTTTCACGTCTTTACATAGGTGATGAAGACGTTTGAAGTAATTAATGTAACAAGAAAATTCGGAAAGAAGGAATGTTACTCTCTTGCCTTGAGTGATGTTTCTTTTTCTTTACCCTCGAAGGGTCTATATGCGATCGTAGGAAAATCAGGCTCAGGGAAAACGACTCTTTTAAATATTCTTGCTGGTTCTGATAAACCCAGTGAAGGGAAGGTCCTTTTCTTAGGAAAAGATATTTCGAAATTTAGGAAAAAAGAATTGGAAGATTATCGTTGTTCAGTCTGTGGGTTTGTCTTTCAACATTTCAACTTACTAGAAGATTTAACCGCATATCAAAATGTGGAATTAGCCTTAAAGATCAAAGGGTTTTCTGATAACGAAATCGAAGAAACGGCCAATAAGGCGTTTAAACGTTTTAATATCGAAGATTTAGCAAATAAAAGTGTGAAATTATTATCTGGCGGAGAAAAACAAAGAGTGGCCTTTATTCGAGCTACAATTTCTAAGCCAAAAGTTATCTTTGCCGATGAGCCAACCGGTGCTCTTGATAAGGATAACGAAACTTATATCATGGATGCTTTAAAAGAAACCTCCAAAGACGCATTAGTTATCTTGGTTACGCATAATGAAAAACTTATTGATAAGTATGCAGATGATTGCATGCGGTTAGAGGATGGAAAAGTAATTAAAGAATTTAATAAGGCATGTGAGTCAGGAAATACAGGGGATTTTACAGTAAATAAAAGAAAATCTAAATTTTGGGGAAAAGGCTTATTTCTTCATAATTATCGAAAAAACATTGCTAAAAACGCCTTATCTTTAACTAGTGGGATTCTTGGCTACCTCGCTTTGTTAATGAGTCTAGGTTTTTACTATGGTAGCAGGCAAACTCTTGAGAACGAGAGAACGGATTATTTAAATTACACCCAGGCAAGCATTTCGAAACAAGTAAGATACGAAGCAGAGAATGCGCCAATAGCTTTAATCAAAAACGAAAGGCCGACTCTAAAGGAATGTGAGAAAATCTTTGAAGAATTCGATAGTGTAATTTTCAAAAACGACTATTCTTTCTTTCTCCCATCTTATAACTCATTTACTTTGAACGGTTTTCCTCATGGTGATGCGACTTTTGTTGCCTTGGAAGATTTAAGTTTAAAAAATAGAACAAACAGTTTTCTTCTAGAAGGGGAGTTGCCTTCTGGTAACACCTTGAATTATTGCGTGGTTAACGAAGAATTTAAGAAACAAAATGGCAATGACGTTCTTGAAAAAAGAATAAAAGCAAGTAATGAAGTAATGGTTGAGAAAGATCAAACAAGAGATAACGTAAGAATCGATTTGTCTTTTTTGATTATTGGAGTTGTTAAAGAATTTTCTTTTTTGAATACGCCAAAAATCTTTTATTCTTATCCGGCTTTTCAGGCGATCTTAGAAAGAATCGAATTAGAAAATATAGGCATGAGTTTAGGCGCTTTTCTTAAAGAGAGTGAATATGAATCTTATTTTTCATATTCGTATAATGTGTTTTTCAATGAAAGGGACGCAAAAGAAATAGAAAAACTTGCTAAGGAGCTAGAAAAAGAAGAAAGCGAGTTTGTCATAAGTTCTACTCCATTTACGATTAATTCTTCATTTCAAAATCTATATGAGGCCTTTTCAAAATCCCTTCTTCCATTTTTGATCATTGAAGTTCTAGGCGTATGTTTCATTCTTTGTTCTTTAACATATCATTCGTTTTTAGAAAGAAGGAAACAAGCTGCAATAGTTCTTTCTTTAGGCGCAAGAGAGGACGATACGAATTTTATATACCAATCAGAGCCAATAATTAATAACCTATTTGCTTCGGTTGCAGCATTATCTTTGTCTCTTCCTTTAAGCAATTTACTGTCTAGATTGCTTGAAAGGAAGATAGGGTTAGCTTCAATTATTAAAATACCTTATGTTTCTTTCCTAGGCATTCGTTATTTTCCTTTTGTTATTTTGATTTGTTTCTCGTTATTTATTGCAATTATTAGTTGTTCAATCCCTCTTTTCGTAAGTAAGAAAAGAAATCTTTTAGAGGAGTTAAGAGACGAATGAAGTGTTTAGAAATTTCGAATTTAACAAAAAGATTTGGGAAACAGATTATTCTAGAGAACGTTTCCTTTTCTTTCCCAAAGAAAGGCTTATTTTGCATTGTTGGAGATTCCGGGTCTGGTAAATCTACTCTTTTTGAAATCCTTTCGGGAATTGATATGGAATATACAGGAGACGTTTTATTTTATGGAAAGTCTTTCTCGAAGATGAAGGAAGATGAAAGATCGGATTTCCGTTTAAGAAACGTTGGCTTTATTCGACAATCTTACGATTTATTGGAATTAGAAACCGTTATCGAAAACGTTTCTTTCCCTTTATCCGGTTTGAAGGTGAAAAAGAAACTGAGGGATAGAAAATCTTTAGAAACTTTGGAATATCTAGGATTGAAAGATAAGGCTTTGAACAAGGTTAATACTCTTTCTGGTGGAGAAAAACAAAGGGTGGCGATAGCAAGAGCGATTTCAACCGATCCAAAAATAATTCTTGCTGATGAGCCCACGGGCGCTCTGGATAAGAAAAATAGTGCAGAAGTATATAGGATTTTTAAAAATTTGTCGACAAAAAGGCTGGTGATTGTGGTCACTCACGATATTGAACTAGCAAAAGAATATGCGGATGAAATCATTTGTCTTAAAAACAAAACTCTGTTTTCCGAGAAGAATCAAAACGAAGCAGAGGAAGAATCATCAATCATTTCCTTTGAACCACCAAAAAAACTAATCGAAGGTCCTTCATGGAGCCCTTTGACTTGGATTAGACATGCAGTTCATCTTTTTAAGGCAAAGAAACTCAGAAGTTCACTTACGATCTCAATAATATCATTTTCTTTGGTTGCGTTAGGTGCCTCTATATATGTCCAAAAAGATTTGAAAAATGAATTGAACACCGTTTTTACTTCTTGTAGTGGTAGCAAAGGTATTTCTATGCGAAGCAATAACGACTCTGCCAGTACCTTTGGACAAATAATATCCGCAAACAAGAAGGAAATAGATTCTTTAATTGATAAGTATGATTTTATTGATGAATATGGAATCAATTACTTATGTGCATATGAGAATTATTTCAAAGATTTGAATGAATTCTATTTTGATTCTTTCGGTAGTAAAGCAATCATTCCTTCTTTTAGCGTAAGAAATATCAATGAATATCAATGGCTTGATAGGCTTGATGAAAAAACAAAAATATATCCAGAAAGACCTAAAGTCATGGAAAATGAGCATATCGTCATGTCTTTGCCTTATGCCAGCATGGTAAATATGTGCTTATCTTTGCACATAAATAGGAGCTATCAAGCTTTAGGAGACTATCTAAAGAAAAAGCCATTAGAGATTTATATGGAAATGGCTAATAACTCTTGGGGGTATGCGGATAGGCAAATGTTTGTTTTACTAGGCATAATCGAAGGAAACATTCCTACAATTTATCATCTTAGACATGATTGGAATGAATATGTTTTCGAAGATTCCATGGGTTTTCCAACAAGCAACGAAGATGATTCTTCTTTGCCGTGGATTTTAAGGAAAACATATTACATTCTTCCTAAGGATGGACGTGAAAACTTTATTAAAAAAGCTAGAGAAAGTGAACTCTTGGATAAATATGTTTTTGAGCGAGATTCGTACGATTACGATCAAACACATAACGAAAGAAACAAAGCCTCATCTTCAGAAAGACTTTATGTTTATCAAGCAGACAAAGAATCGTTGAAATACAAAGACATAAACGAAATTGTTAATCAATATCATTTCGATTTTTACTCGATATTTGGCGAATCTTCATATGTTTCTTTTTCTGATGGGATGGTTTCTGGCTTTGCCTGTCCTTTCTTTTTAAGCGATTCAAAAGATGAGGTAATCACAATATCAGAAAGCATGACAAAACGCAAAAAAGAAGAAGTCTATATGAATCTCTCCTTGCCGAGCAACGTTTCTTCGGGACAATATCTGATGAATAAGAATTCTTCGCTTACAATTTCTAGCGATTTCTCTTCTTTGAGAGAGGGAGAAATGCCTACTGGTTGCACTCAAGTTTGTCTTTCCGAAAAACTCTATGAGAAATTCAATAAATCAAAAACGTTATTCTGTGAAGGAGTTATTTCCAATAAAGAAGATGGCGATTTTTTAGAAAGCGAATTTCGTTTAGGAAAATTGGAAGTTACAGGAATTGTTGAGGGAAATGATGAAACAATTTACGTCACTCCAACTTGGTCGATAGACTTTTTCCGAGATGAATTAGGCATGAGTTCATTCTCATTAGAGCCGAAAAAAGTAGTTTTTTATTGCGATAGTTCAAGATCAAAGAACCTAATACCTATTCTTTCTAACAAATATCCATCTTTGAAATTTTCTGATCCATCCATGCAAATTGAATCCTCAATAAGCGACGTGATAGTTTATCTTGGAATAGTTCTAGAGTCCGCAAGCATCGTCTCTTTAACGATATCTGCCTTCTTATTTTTGACAAACGCCTTGTTACTATCCTTGGAGAATAAAAAAGAAGCAATTCTCCTTTTTGAGCTTGGTGTTAGAAGGAATTCAATTTTCGATTCCTTTATTACTAACGTTTTGATTAGTGGAACTCTTTCTTACTTAATTTCTTTCTTCGCTTTGGCTGTAACGGAATTTACAATTAATAAAACCTTACGAGATAGTTTTGGAACGTCTTCATCGTATTTCAAAATCGACTTCTATCCAATGCTTATAATGCTTATCTTTTTGATTGGTGCAACATTACTTTCATCCATTTATTTAAACGTCTGGATAAAGAAAAGCAAGTTCACGAGAGAAGGCAATTCTAGCTAGCTTAAAAAACCTTAACAATTCTTTGTGTTTATAGCATCGATAGTGGTAAAATAAAGTCCGGTCTTATGCAGAAAGCAATGACCAGGAAGGTTAGGTACATATGAAGGGAACAGTCAAAAAGTTCTTCAAAGATAAAGGCTTCGGCTTTATCCATGGAGAAGATGGAAAAGACTACTTCTTCCATTATAGCGCTATCCAAATGGACAACTACAAAACAGCAGAGATTGGTGAAAATGTCGAATTCGAACCGGTTGAATCTGAACGTGGTTTACGCGCTAATAGTGTTAAGAAAGTTGACTAACCAGAGTAATTTTTGTTTCAAGACGCCATTTCTATGCTTTTAAAGTGTGAAATGGCGTTTTTCTTTCGTTTCATTTGTAGACTCTTAGAGATATAATCTCTAGCGTAAAGTTTAAGGAAGTATTATTGATATGTCATTAAAAGCAGGAATTGTCGGTCTACCAAACGTTGGAAAATCGACATTATTTAACGCCATCACAAATTCTCATGTTTTGGCGGAAAACTATCCATTTGCCACAATCGATCCAAATAGTGGGGTTGTTGTGGTTCCTGATGAACGTTTGGATTACTTATGTGAAAAATATAATCCAAAGAAAAAAGTTAACGCGACTTTTGAATTCTATGATATTGCAGGATTAGTTCGTGGCGCTTCTAAGGGCGAGGGCTTAGGAAACCAATTCTTAGCTGCAATCCGTGAATGTGATGCCATTGTTGAAGTTGTACGTTGCTTTGAAAGCGCAAACGTTCTCCGTTACAACGATGATCCGGTTAATCCAAAAGGAGACATTGAGGTCATCAATCTAGAACTTTCAATGTCTGATTTGGATTCTGTTAATAACCGTATTGGTAAGCAAGAAAGCAAAGCGAGAATCACAAAAGACAAAGTTGCAATGTATGAAATGCCTATTCTTCAAGCTTTGAAAGCAACTCTTGAAGAAGGGCTTCCAGCTCGTTTAACAAAAGGTCTTTCCTCTGAACAGATGGAATATGCAAAAAAGAATTTCTTCTTATTAACATTGAAACCAATTCTTTATGTGGCAAATGTCGCAGAAGATGATTACGGTAATTTAGATAATTGCGCAAATTATCAAACCGTTAAAGCAATTGCAGACGGAGAAAATGCTGTATGCATTCCTCTTTCTTGCCAAATTGAATATGAGATTTCTCAACTTTCTAGCAATGAAGAAAAACAAGAATTCCTCGATACTTTAGGCGTTAAGGAATCTGGCCTTGATCGTTTGGTCAAAGCCTCCTATAAACTACTTAACCTTTCGACTTTCTTAACTTGTGGAGTTGATGAATGCCGTGCTTGGACTTTCCGTAATGGCATGCTTGCTCCTCAATGTGCAGGTATCATTCATACCGATTTCGAGAAAGGATTTATCAAAGCTGAAGTGTATCCATTCTCCGAATTCCAAAAGGTTGGAGATTCTTTAACCGCTGATACGTTTATCGGAAACGGCAGTGTCGGCGATAGAATCGAACAAATGGTTCGTGAAGCTGGCAAGGTTCGTTCTGAAGGAAAAGAATACGTTATGAAAGACGGAGATGTTGTTTTCTTCCGTTTCAACGTAACAAAGAAATAATTATGAGAATTGGATACGGCGAAGACATTCACCCATTAGTTAAGGGAAGAGACTTGTTATTAGCAGGCGTCAAGATTCCTTTTGAATTTGGCTTGGACGGACATTCTGACGCAGATGTTGTCTATCACTCGATAAGCGATGCTCTCTTAGGAAGCCTTGCTTTAGGCGATATAGGAAAATTATTCCCTCCATCTGATGATTCGATTAAAGGAATTGATTCATCGTTAATTGTCAAGGAATGTTACCGACGAGTAAAAGAGATGGGGTATCGAATCGTTAATTTGGACGTTTCGATAAGCGCAGAAAGACCAAAACTTGCACGATATACTGTTTCTATGCGATTTAATATTGCTAATTTGCTAGAAACGAGTATAGATAATGTCTCTGTCAAAGCCATGACTAATGAAGGATTTGATGCGACAGGTGAAGGAAAGGCTATTAGAGCCACGACCGTATTAATAATTGAGAAGGAGTAAATTATGTCCAACGAAAATGAACTACAACTTATTCTTGCTGAAGCAGCAAAAAAGATTGGCTTAGAAGTTAAGCCTGAAGAAATAACAATCGAGCAAACTCGTGATAAGGCTCATGGTGACTATGCATCAAACTTAGCGATGAAATCTGCTAAAGTCCTCCATAAGGCCCCTAAGGCAATTGCTGAAGAACTTGTCACAAACATTCAATCTGATAAAGTCTCAAAAATCGAAATTGCTGGTCCTGGTTTTATTAACTTCTTCCTCAAGGAAGACTCGCTTAATGGAATTGTTAATACCATTTTGAGTGAAAAAGAACATTATGGTGATGGCGAAAAGAAAAATTACAAAATCAATGTTGAGTTCGTTTCTGCCAATCCTACAGGCGATTTGCATTTAGGTCACACAAGGGGTGCAGCCTTAGGTGACTCTATCTCTAATCTTTATGCCAAAGCGGGATATGAAGTCACAAGAGAATATTATGTTAACGATTGCGGTAACCAAGTCGAACATTTAGGCCACTCAATTCGCGAAAGATATCATGAATTATATGGTGAAACTCCTAATTTCGGTGATGATGACTACCATGGAGTAGATTTGATCAACATTGCCAAATCCATCAAGGAAGAATATGGCGATAAATATCTTGAAGACAATCAAGAATCGCATGATTTCTTCATTCGTTACGGCATTGATAAAGAATTAGACAAAATCAGAAAAGATATGGCTGATTTTGGTGTCAAATTTGATAAATTCTCCTTTGAATCAGATATTCGTAAGGGAAGTACAATCGAAGATACAATTAAAGATTTAACCGAAAAAGGATATGTCTATCAACAAGATGGTGCGACATATTTAAAAACAAGTGCATTCTTAGATGATAAGGATAGACCCATTATCAAAGCAGATGGCAAATATACATATTTCATGCCTGATATTTGCTATCACTACAATAAGCTTTCTAGAGGCTATGATCTCTTGATCGATTGCCTTGGTGCGGATCACTATGGCTACCTCAATCGTATGAGAAGCGCCTTAATGATGAAAGGATATTCTCAAGATGTTATCGACTTTGAGATTTATCAAATCGTTAAAGTTTATAAAGACGGTGAAGAAATCAAAATGTCTAAACGTACAGGCAAGGGCATTACACACCGTGAATTAGTGGGTGAAGTTGGAAAAGATGCAGTTCGTTATTTCTTCTGCGAAAGAAGTTCCGATGCTCACTTGGATTTCAATATGAATTTGGCCACATCAAAGAGCAAGGACAATCCTGTTTATTACGCTCAATATGCGTATGCAAGATGTTCCTCTTTACTAGAGATGGGCAAAGATATAGGCTTAGATAATTCGGCAAAACGTCTTACAAATGAAAAAGAAGGTAATATTTTAAAACACCTTTCCGTATTTCCTAGTATGATTATTACCGCAGCTAATGCGAGAGCGCCTTATAAGGTCGCTGGATACATTCATGAGTTAGCTAGACTCATTCATGAATATTACGCAGGCAATCGAATCATCGACAGGGATGATCTCGAATTAACATCGTCTCGTTTAGCTCTTATAAAAGCCTGCCAAATAGTTCTTAAAAATGCCTTAGCCTTGCTTGGGGTAAGCGCGCCAGAAAAGATGTAAAGGAGAAAATACATAATGGAAAAGAAAAGCATGATCGAGGTTGCATACGCAATCGCTAAAAAAGGTGAAAAAGTCTATACCTTCAAAGAACTTTATGATGAAGTTGCCACAATCCTTGAAATGGATGATGCAACCAAAATGAGAAACATTGGCGTCTTCTATACACAATTAACAATCGATGGTCATTTCGTTGCACTTGGAGATAATACTTGGGATTTAAGAGAACGTCACACTTATGAGAAGTCCCATGATGATTCCATCAACGAAGTCTATAACGAAGTTGAAGATGATTCTGGTGCAGATGAAGAAGACAAGCTAGAAGAAAAAGAATATAACGCTGAAATTGAAGGTAAAGAAATCATCGAATCTGAAGAGGAAAATGATGAAGAATCTCCTGATTCTGAAGATATCGAAGTTGCCAAATACACCGACGAAGACGTTTCTACATTAATCGGAAAATAAGTTTATGGTTAACCAACACGTTAGAGGTTTCTAGCGTGTTTTTCTTATATCTTGACTGCTTTTTTGAGATTTTTTAGCAAATAATACAAATATTGCTTGATATTTTTTGCATATAGAATTATCTTCTTTCCGTGCTTGAAAGGCACAAGTTTGTCAAAACTTAGAGGTGCGATAGATAAAGAGTACTTCTGTCTAGCAAATAATCTTGCGTTGAAACAGAATGAAAGGTATCCTCGCCGAAGGGTTGAATAAGATTAAATATTTAATTCCTGGTCACTCTCATAATATGAGTTTGACTGTCACTTGCATCAGCAAGTGGAGCGCTAACGTTTGTTACTTATTTCATCAAGAAAAAAGTCAATGTGCGGTAGCGTTTGCTACCGCTTTTTCTTACCTCGTTTGGCAAATTTCGATTCTTTGTCATGGGAGGAAATAAAAATGAAGAATCTTAAAATCGTAAGTGCAGTTTTCGCTTTGGGCTGCATTGCTTTAGCTGGTTGTAATTCCAATAGCGGTAATAGTGACGTCATCAGAGTTGGTATGGAATGTAACTACGCTCCATTTAATTGGACTGTTGGAACAGAAAGTGATTACACTCTTCCAATCTATAACGAAGCAGGCAAATATGCGGATGGGTATGATGTTCAATTCGCTAAGAGACTTGCAAAAGAAACAGGGAAAACGGTTCAAATCTATAAGCTAGAATGGGATTCCCTTATCATTCAATTGAATAGTAATCAAATTGACGCTGTTATTGCAGGCATGACCGATACCGAAGAAAGAAGAAAAGAAATTTCCTTTAGTGATGAATATTACAGATCGGAATTAGTCTTAATCGTATCAAAAACGGTTTCTGAGCAATATTCTTCTAAAGAGTTAGGGAATGATGAGCTTAACGCTTTACTGTCTGGCAAAATGATCGAATCTCAAAGAGGGACTGTCACCGATGAAGTGATCGAGACTTTCAAAACGAATTATGGTGCTGTTCATTCAACTGCAGTAGACACTTTCTCAAAAGCTGCTTTGGATGTTCATACTGGCGCTGTATTTGCTATGACCGCTGAACTTCCTGTCGCTCAATCAATTGTTAAAAACTATGCGGATTTAGGCATCATTCATATGAATCAAAATATCCTTGGCGTCGATTTGGCTGATTTAGGCGTTTCGATCGGTGTTAGAAAGAATGATGGTGAACTACAAAAAACAATCAACGATGTTTTGGCAAGTTATACGACTGCAGATAGAAACTCCGATATGACAGCTGCAGTTGAAAGAAGCGGTGAATAAAGATGATTTACTATTTAGCGGGAGACTTATCGACAGTTTTCTCTAAGCCAGAATATGTTAAATGGTTATTTTCTGGTTTAGCAGGAACTGTTGTCATTTCCTTTGTTGGTACTTTTCTTGGATTATTCTTAGGAATATTTCTTGCTTTCGGAAAGAATATCGAAATCAAGAAAAAAGAAGGATGGTACCAAAAGATTTGGAAATATCCTTTGAAATATCTTTGCGTTATCTATTCGGTGGTTATTAGAGGAACACCAATGATGGTTCAAGCGATTATCTTCCAATACGCGTTCCTTCTTTTGGGAGTCAATTGGCTACAAATCCTTCATGACGTTCCGGTTTTCAATGGTTCATTTATTGCAGGCATGATCATCATTACCTTCAATACAGCCGCCTATATGGGTGAGATTGTTCAATCTGGTTTAAATGGTGTAGGAAAAGATCAAAGCGAAGGTGGAAGATCGCTTGGCATGAATAAGTTTCAAACCTTATTCTCTATTGAACTTCCTCAGGCTTTAAGGAACGTTATCCCAACTATTGGTAATGAATGGATCGTTAATATCAAAGATTCATCCGTCCTTAACGTTATCTCGGTCACAGAGCTTTATTTAGAGGCTAAGAATATTGCTAGTAGCACTTATGACTACTTAAGCACCTACATTGTCATTGCTATCTTCTATTTAGCTTTAACACTAATTGTCACAGGCTTACTTAAGCTTGTCGCATATAAAACCGATGGAAAGAAATTCTCTTTCAAATTCTTCCATTTTAAACAATACGGCATTGGAGGAAAGGCATAATGAGAAAAAAATATACATTTGATAATGAGAATTATACTGATCCAATTCTTAGTATTAGGAAAGTCTCTAAACATTTTGAAAATACAGAAGTTCTTAATGACATTTCTCTTGATGTAAATAAAGGGGAATGCGTAGTAATTATTGGTCCATCTGGAAGTGGCAAATCCACTTTCTTAAGATGTCTTAATCTTCTTGAAGAACCAACGGGTGGAGAAGTTCTTTTTAAAGGAGAACCGACTTTAGATCGAAGTGCGGATGTTAATTCTTTAAGAAAACACATGTCGATGGTCTTCCAATCATTTGATTTGTTCAATAACAAGAACGTTCTCCAAAATTGTGTTATTGGCCAAACAAAGGTCTTGAAAAGGAAAAAAGAAGATGCCGTAAGGATTGCAACAGAGAACCTTATCAAAGTAGGCATGGGCGATAGACTTAACTATAAAATTTCTGAGATTTCTGGTGGCCAAAAACAAAGAGTTGCAATTGCAAGATCATTATCGATGAATCCAGATATTATCCTATTTGATGAACCAACAAGCGCTCTTGACCCAGAGATGGTAATGGAGGTACTTGAAGTCATGAAGAAGGTTGCAAAATCTGGCATGACAATGGTGGTAGTCACTCACGAAATGTCTTTTGCAAGAAACGTTGCAGACAGAGTTGTCTTTATGGCTGATGGAGTTATCCAAGATCAAGGTGGTCCTAAATATATTTTTGAAGAATCGACAAACGAAAGATTGTTGAAAT
>CAVKFY010000087.1:0-64924 GCA_963655775.1 Alistipes communis | reverse complement strand
TGCAAATATGGCAGCTACAAAAAGAAAACCACTCATTTTGAGCGGTTTTCATTTGTTTTAAATTTTGATTTTTTGAAAAATCTATTGTAAATCGGCTATATTTTGATTATACATTCTTGTTTTTGATATATTCATCAATTGCTGCGGCTGCATTCTTTCCTGCACCCATAGCAAGAATAACGGTTGCTGCACCTGTGACTGCATCTCCGCCTGCATAAACACCAACCTTTGTTGTCGCACCATCTTCACCAGAGGTAACAATACATCCATGAGAATTAGTTTCTAATCCTTTTGTCGTATTTTTGATAAGTGGGTTAGGAGACGTTCCGATTGATTGAATAACTACATCTACATCAAGATCAAACTCGCTACCAGGAACAGCAATTGGTCTTCTTCTGCCTGATGCATCTGGTTCACCGAGTTCCATCTTTATGCAACGCATTGCTTTAACATTGAAATTACCATCATTAAGGATTTCAACAGGATTATTAAGGAGTTTAAATTCAACTCCTTCTTCCATCGCATGTTCGACTTCTTCTTTTCTGGCTGGGAGTTCTTCTAAGGAACGTCGATAGACAATATAAACCTTTTCTGCGCCTAAACGAAGAGCGCTTCTTGCCGCATCCATCGCAACATTTCCTCCACCAATGACAGCAACACGTTTTCCATGTACAACTGGTGTCTCTGGATCTTCTTTATAGGCTTTCATCAAATTAATACGTGTCAAGAATTCGTTTGCAGATAAAACCCCGTTAAGGTTTTCACCTGGAATTCCCATAAATCTAGGAAGACCAGCACCTGAGCCAACAAATACCGCTTCAAATCCATCATCCATAAGTTCATCAATAGAATGAATTTTGCCAATAACTTCATTGGTACGGATTTCTACACCCATCTTTTCTAGATTTGCACATTCCTTTTTAACGATTTCTTTTGGAAGACGGAATTCTGGAATGCCATATGAGAGAACTCCACCTGCAACATGTAAGGCTTCAAATATTGTTACATCATATCCGAGTTTTCTTAAGTCTCCTGCACAGGTAAGACCCGATGGGCCGCTGCCAATAACAGCAACTTTATGTCCATTCGATGGAACTTTCTCAAATTTAACAAGATCATTGTCTCTTGCATAATCTGCAACATATCTTTCAAGTCTTCCAATGGCTACAGGTTCACCAAAACCTTTAGCAACCATCTTGCCAGTTTCGTCTTTTTCTCTAATTGGCATTTTTCCCCTGAGACAGTTTTTCTCACATTGAGACTCTTGAGGGCAAACACGGCCACAGATAGAAGATAATGATGAAGATTTTAAAAGAATGTCGTTTGCACCTTTTATATCATCTTCACGAACTTTAGCAATGAAACCTGGGATATCGATATGAACAGGGCATAGAGGAACACAAGCAGGCTTTGGGCAATCAAGGCAACGGAACGCTTCGTTTATTGCCATTTCATGAGTATATCCAGAGGTAACTTCTTCAAAATTATGAGCTCTAACCTTTGCTTCTTGAGAAGGCATAGGATTTTTCTTTGGGCTCATGTTAACTTGATACTTTGGCATAATTATTTGGCCTCCTTGAATAAGTTACAGGTTTCTTCGTATTTGTGTTTTTCCCGTTCACGGTATATTCCCCCACGGAAACGCGCTTCATCGAAATCGACTTCTGCACCATCGAAATCTGGGCCATCAACACAAGCAAATTTAGTCTTGCCGCCAACAGTTAGTCTGCATCCACCGCACATTCCTGTCCCATCAATCATAATAGGATTCATGGAAACAACGATTTTAACGCCTCTCTCTTTACACATCTTAGCAACAAATTTCATCATTACTATTGGTCCAATAGCAATGACTTCATCATATACGTTTCCTTCGTTTAAAAGTTGTTCTAAAGCATTTGTTACCAAGCCTTTTTCTCCAGCCGTTCCATCGTCGGTCATGATTTTATAAATGTCAGAACACGCTTTGAATTCATCTTCTAAGATAACAAGATCTTTATTTCTGAATCCAACGATTGAGTGCACTGTTGCACCTCTCTTATGAAGCTCTTGCGCAATTGGCATAGCAATCGCACTTCCCGCTCCACCGCCAATGATGCAAACTTTTTTTAGTCCATCTAATTCAGTTGGTCTTCCTAAAGGTCCGACAAAATCTTGGATATACTCTCCTTCTTTCTTTTGGCTGAGTTTGAATGTTGTAGAACCAACGACTTGGAAAATGATTTTGACCGTTCCTTCATCAAGATTCTCTCCAGCGATAGTTAAAGGGATTCTTTCTCCATCTTCATCAACACGAAGAATAATAAATTCACCAGGTTTTGCTTTCTTAGCAATTTCCGGCGAAAGAATGTCCATCTCAACGATTGTTGGATTTAAAACTTTTTTTCTTGCTATTTTATACATATGTTTCCTCCTTTAGAAGCCTAATGTCTTTTTTAATCTTGTTAAAAAAGGATCTTTTTCTATCGAATAACAAATCGCTTTCTTTTTGGAAATGAATACGGAGAATTCCTCATCAGTCTTTTTATCTACAAGAATGTTGTCTTTTAAGATGTTTCCCGAACGAGAATTTATTTCTTTGAAAGTCAGGACTCTCTTCTTGTCTAATATTAATGGAGAGCCTACGCTGGAATATGCTTTAGAACGAATAGCAGCAATTTCCGTAACTTCCATTCCATCAACGTTTATATCCATGATTGAGCCGTTAATGCTGCGGTTATAACCCATTGAACCTGTCGAGGTAGCAATAACTAGACCCATGCCAAAATATCTTTCAAGCTTTTCGCCATCTAGATAAACATCATATTCAGCGTTTTTGATTAATCCACTAAGAATAAGTTCGTTGATTGCATATTGGGTTTGATTCTTAGAAGAATATTCAAGTAAGGAAAATTCTCTTGTTGGAAGAGAGCCTTCTTTAATCGAAAGAAGAGTTTTTTCGAACTTAGTAACATCGAATTCGTTGTAATAGCCGATTGTTCCCGTATTAAAACAAAGAAATTTTATAGAATCCAATTTATCTATATATGCATGCATGGCATGGAGAAAGGTACCATCCCCGCCAATAACAATAATTAATTCAGGATCTTTTTCATCATTAACAAAAAAAGAGTCTTTCGACATAAATAAAGAAATGTCGCATGACATCTTTTTTGAAAAATCATCATCTCTATTAACAATAATGTAACGCATAATTTTTGCCTAACATTATTGTAAGAATTAGGCTAATCGCATTTCAATAATTATTTCTCAATATTATAAGGAAAAGAAAAGAGGGGGCGTTTGCCTCCTCAGATCTTTTTCATTAACCTATTATTCAATAGCAATGTGATGTTCTTTTTCTTCTTGTGGAACTTCTTTTGGTACAAAGAGCTTCAAAACGCCATCAACATATTTGGCAGAGATTGTCTTTTCATCAACATCGCCAACATAGTATGAGCGAGTGCTGACACCAGAGAATCTTTCTTTACGGACATACTTCTCTTGGTTGTTTTCATCACGCTTGTCTTCGACTTTAGCAGAGATAGTAAGATATCCTTCTTTGAAAGAAACGCTGATGTTTTGTTTCTCAATTCCAGGAAGATCGATTTCAAATGTGTAGCCTTTATCGCTTTCTTTGATATCAGTCTTCATCAATAAGCCTTTGGCATATCTATTTGCACCTTGGTAGTCAGATGGCGCGAAGAAATCGAATAATGGATCGAATAATCCAGTTCCGTAATTAGTGAGTTCATTTTTCATAAGTAATACCTCCAATTTATTGGTTAGCACTCTTTTCTCTCAAGTGCTAACACTATTGTAATGCGTCCTTTAGCACTGTCAAGTGTTTTGTGCTAAATATTTTCAAAATAAGCCTGCCATCGAAGAAAAAAGTAAAAATAATTTTATGAAATAATAATATTTTTGATTTTAGCACTTACCTGAGGTTGGAATATTTTGAAGTCGATAAAATAAAAACTGTCATCACATTTTTCAAAGAAGAAATTAGAAATATCCTCATCTATAGATTCACAAATCTCATATGATGTTTCCTCTATTAATTCCTCGTCTCCGTTTTGTTCATATTCATCAATCATCTTCTCAAAAGACGAAGATATCTTCTCATGCAATTCCTTTGCTTGATAATGCCCTGTAGCTTGATTTGAATAAGGGTAAACGTGTTTGCTTAGTAAGTTATTAAGGTAATCGAAAAGCTGAGTTTTCTTTTCTTCAATAATTATGCTTGTCATTAAAAAAGCCTCCTCATCTATTAATAAGGAGGGTAAATTCAAAAAGGGACAAAAATTAATCAAGAATATCAACAAATATACCTTTTGTGTATTTTTCTAAATCAAGCGGAGATAATCCAACTTGGAAACCTCTTTTACCGCCAGATATGTAGATAATATCAAATAGCTGAGCAGTCTCATCAATAAAGACAGGCATTGTTTTCTTTAAACCTATAGGAGAACATCCTCCATGAACATACCCAGTTAAAGGAAGAAGCTGTTTTAAAGGAATAAGTTCAATAGACTTAGATTTACTTGCTTTGGCAGCTTTCTTGAGGTTTAGAGAACAATTAACAGGCACCTCAAAGATGAAATGCTCATGCTTATCATTCTCGCAAACAAGACTCTTAAAAACGCATTCAGGATCTTCTCCTAAAGCTTTAGCAACACTCTCCCCATCAACTATTTCTTCATCGTATTCTTTTGGGGAGTATTCTATCTTTGCTTCATCGAGTAATCTCATTACGTTTGTCTTTGTGATTTTCATATTTCTTCACCCTTATCATATAAATAGGATACGGCATTCTTTTTAGCCTTAGGCCAATAGAAGATGCAAATAAAGCCTAATAACAATGTATAAACAAGTAACAATACTGAATCTATTAAATAATTAACAGCAAGGAATATAGCCTTTACGAAGCCTGTTTTAAGAACATCTAGCCCATCATTATCCATTATCTTTTTTGGAAATTTGATGAAGGTTGCCTTTGCGAAGGCGCAGATTGAATTATGTACCCAGTTTCTCTTTAAAAAGAAGGTATATGAAAGACTAAAAACATAATAGCCAATAACAAGCGATCCTGCACAAATAAGATATGAGATAAGTCTTTCATTAAAGAGGAAATAAACTACAACCGACGCGGCATCACACAAAGAAAGAGAAACAAAGCCTAGTAGCAAAGATGCAATAAGGGATTTCTTGATGTTCTTCTTCTCCTCAAGAAGTTCTTTCTTGGCGTTTTGTTTATTTATTGCTTCGATTTCTTTGCAACAATCTTCGCAGAAATATTTCTTACCATCATTTTTCTTTGAATCATACTCATAGACGATTGATGTAGAAAGAAAACCATATTCTTCCTTTACTTCACCCATACCGTACTTGCTATTGGAATAGATGGTTTTGCCACACCTAGAACATGTGCCAACGTATTTCCCTTTTGAGGATGTTGAAGAATACACTGGAATTATTTTCTCATGAGTTTTTTTGCTTAGGATATCTTCCTTATTGATTCTAAATAAAGCAGCAATTCTTTCGATTTGCAAAGAAGATGGCTCTCTTTCGTCTTTCTCCCATGCCACAACCAAATCTTTCGACACGGAAAGAAGACGCGCTAAATCGTCTTGGCTTAAGCCTTTCTTAACTCTGTAATATGTAATATTCTTTCCGATCGTTTCCATATTAGAAAAAGCCCCTTCTGGGGCTTAAATAATTGATCTTCTGAAATTAAGCCTTCTTGGAGAATAAGACTTTGCCACCGATGAATAAATCAACAACGGCTGCAACAGCAGAGCAAATTCCAGCAGCTAAGAAGCCCCAACCTAATGAAACTGTTGTTGTGCTTGGAAGAACGGAAACCCAAGTATTGCCGACAATAACACCAGATAAGAAGAAGAGAAGAGCGCAAACGAATGCAATAATTCCAGTTAAGAAATTAAAGAAAGCGCCAACTTTTCCTCCAAAGAAACCAGTAAGACTTCCAAGGATGCCGAAGAATGCGGCAATCAAAAGAAGAACGAACCAAGCAATCATCGAACCATATGGATCAATGATTTGGAGAGCATCGTTTCCAAAAACAAAGTCGTAACCAGCAGCAGCTTCACTAAATAAACCGCCTTTGGCAACAAGGCCATCTCCTAATGGGAACAAGAGAGCTCCAACAATGGCAAGTACAGCAAGAATACTAAGTATTCCTGATAATAATGATTTCTTTTTCATAACAGTCACCTCAAATGAACAACGATAATATTACTAGTCTTGTCTCTTTTCTTCAAGAAAAGGCTACCATTATCGCCTTAATTTTTTATTGTCGATTTATTGTTTTTCCTCAACGTTGTCTTTTGCTCGCTCCGCACTATTTGTTGGGACAAAGTCGAAATGCGCATTAACCACGCAACCAAGGCAAAGAAGCAAGAACATTAATCTGCTTGCGCCATATCCAACCCAATATTCAAAATCGCCAACGCCGTTATTTGCATTAAAGTGCGAATAAGCATTAAGAATTGAGTATGAATCCTTTGTTGCTCCTCCAAAGAAAAAGAACGCAGCAGAGACAATAAAGCAAGCCCAATATGGCCATAAATTATCACCATCTAAAGCCTTCTTGAAATAGAAATAAAGCGTACCTAACGTTCCTAATATTGCAACGATGTAGAAAATTGCAACGATAATGTTAACAGAACCGAGTTTTATGCAATAAATAGCACGAGTTACCTCATAAGCCAAAACAGCAAGAGTTGACGCTTCAACTAATGCAATGTGGCTCGCTTTTTTACGGAATAATAAATCTAAGCCAAAGCCAAGGAAGAAAACCAAAGCAACGCCGGAGAAAATTAGAGCGATCGCAGTTCCAGATGAATGTAAATATGCATCAACGGCCTCGTTTTGAAGATATTCCAATTTCCAATTCTTACCGGATGGATCGGATAAGGCAATAAAATAGTTAATGAAAGGAATGCAGCAAAGTAAGCATAAAAGGAATGAAACTATAGCAATCCAAGGAAGATGTAATTTCTTCTTCATAATTATTTGCCTCCTTTCTTTGCGTCTAAGGCCTTAATTTGTTTTTTATATTCTTCTTCTTCAGAATCAGAGCAAAGAACAAAATGTCCTGGCAATATTTCACGGAATGTTGGCTTTTCTTTCGAATAATCATGCGCCTTGGATGGATCATAAATCTTACGGACACGGTTATGTTCAGAAATAGGATCTGGCTTAGGAATAGCGGAAAGAAGAGCTTGCGTATACGGATGTAAAGGATGGGCAAAAAGTTCATCGCTTGTTGCAAGTTCAACCATGTTGCCAAAATACATAACGGCAATACGGTCGCAGAAATATTTAACAACAGAAAGGTCATGGGCAATGAAAATCATTGTTAGACCCATCTCTTGTTTAACGTCATTAAGTAAATTCAAAACCTGGGCACGGATAGAAACGTCTAGAGCGGATATTGGCTCATCGCAAATCAACACTTTAGGATTCATGACTAAAGCACGAGCAATACCAATACGTTGTCTTTGTCCGCCAGAGAATTCATGTGGATAACGGGAGGCGTATTCAGGAATTAAGCCGACACGTTCAAGTGTCTCAACGACTTTTTCTGAATTTGCTTTACGATTATAGCTGCCTTGAATATGAAGACCTTCACAAATGATGTCTTCAACAGTCATACGTGGGTCAAGAGAATCAATAGGATCTTGGAAGATCATTTGAATTTCTTGACGAAGTTTTTTTGGTGAATGGCGATTATCGTAATTGATTTGTTTGATCAATTTCTTTTGCTCATTCACGTGCTCTTTGAGTTCGCTTTCGATGGCAACAATCTGATCGTTATAACGTTTTTCAATGCCTTCTTTAACACCTGGTGCCTCATTGGCATCAGAAAGTTCAATATGCATCTGTTCTTTGAGCGCGGCTATTTTTTCTTTAGCGTGGATTTTGCTCCATTTAATTTCTTTTTCGTTCCATCTAGAACCGCAAGAAACACGGACCCCTTTGTAATAAATGGATCCGCTTGTTGGTTTATAAAGACCAATAATTGTACGACCTGTGGTTGTTTTTCCACATCCAGATTCACCAACTAAGCCGAAGCATTCTCCTTCTTTAACATCAAAAGAAACATCATGAACGGCTTTGGTTTTATAATCGCCAGAAGAGAAAAATTGTTTGAGATGGCGGACAGACAAAATAGTCTTGCTTTCCGCTAGGCTTTCATCATAAGTAACTCCTTTTGGAGCAAGGTCTTTTGGATTCCAAGGTGTTTCGTTACTCATTGTTTTTCCCCTTTCTCTTTGTTGGTTTTGCTTTCTTTAAATTGTTTTCAATACGTGTTGAAACAATCTTAGGCATTTCTACTTCTGGAGCACGGTCATCTAATAACCATGTCGAAGCATAGTGAGTGTCGCTAATTTGATACATTGGTGGTTCTTTTTTGAAATCAACAGCCATGGCATATTTAGAACGCAAAGCAAAGGCGTCTCCCTTTGGAGGGAAGAGCATATTTGGAGGTGTTCCTGGAATTGCTTCAAGCTTTTCTTTGGAATCAACATCAGGAATAGAGCTAAGCAACGCCCATGTATAAGGATGAGCGGGAGAATAGAAAACATCTTTACTTGTTCCGTATTCAACAATCTTACCGGCATACATAACTGCAACTCTATCAGCCATGTTGGCAACAACACCAAGGTCATGCGTGATGAAAATAACAGACATATGGTGAGTTTTCTTTAAACGATTAATTAATTCGAGGATTTGAGCTTGGATAGTTACGTCCAATGCTGTTGTAGGCTCATCACAAATCAAAACATCAGGTTCAGCAGTTAAAGCGATAGCAATAACAATACGTTGTCTCATACCACCGGAGAACTCGAATGGATATTGATTGAAACGACGTTCTGGCTCAGGAATACCTACTTCCTTCATGATTTCTAACGCTCTTTCTTTCGCTTCTCTATGTGTGACACGGATTTCGGAAAGATAACGTCTATGTTCATAAATTAAATCGTTATAGGCAGAAGAGAAATTCTTAAATAAACGAGATAAAATCGGCTTTCTATTGGCTTTGTGTCTAGCAACAATCTCAGCCTTCTTTTCTTTTGTGGCTTTAGATGCTTTCTTTTTAGCAACAGCAAGCTCTTTCTTATCGATGTTCAAATCTTCTTTAATCTTAGAAATCGATGCGATTCCTTCAATCTTGGCATCTTCAATTTCACCTTGTAATGCCTCAATCTCTGCTTCATGATTCTTAGCTTTTTTTAGAACTTTGATTTGTTTCTTTAAGTCATTTATCTTCTCGTTAGTTTTTTCTTTTGTTAATTGATACAAACGAAGATCGTTTTTATACGTAATAAATTCTTTGTTAATAAGAGAATCGTAATAACGTTTTAAATGGTTGCCTTGGATGATCATGACCTCAGTCATTTGCTTACCAATTTTCATAATTGGATTAAGCGACGAAAGAGGATCTTGGAAGATCATGCCAATCTTTGTTCCACGAATACGATGAAATTCATCTTCTGAAACCTTTGTAAGGTCTTCACCTTGATAGATAACCTCGCCAGAATCAATACGAGCACTCTTTGGAAGAATGCCCATGATTGTTTTGTTTGTGACGGATTTGCCTGAACCAGACTCACCAACAATGCATAAAGTTTCTTCTTTGTGTAAATCAAAAGCCACTCCACGGACAGCGCGAACTTTTCCTTGGTCAGTCTTAAATGATACATTGAGGTTACGAACGGAAAGAACGACCTCACTATTGTCGGCATTTACGCCAGTCTCGAAAGGGTAATTTATAGTTTTATAAGCCATATTATTCATCTGCTCCTTTCAAAGATGGGTTGAACGCATCACGTAAGCCATTGCCAAAGAGGTTAAAGGCAATCATGATTAAGACCATGACTATTGATGCACTAATAATCATATATGGATAGTTAGCAAGTTCGTTTTGAGCATTAGATAAGGTGATACCAAAGCTTGTGATACCAGATTCGTATTGGAGTAATCCTGGAAGGAGGTAAGCAACGTTAGCTTCAGTAAAGATAACGGAAGGAACCATAAGGATAGCACCGGTAACGATTGTGCCAACGCCATTAGGAAGAATATGCTTGAAAATCAAACGGAAGTCACTTGCGCCTAATGTACGTGAAGCAAGGACATATTCTCTTCCTTTGTAACGATAGAATTGGGAACGCGTTGTTCCTGCAACTCCCATCCAACCCGTTAAGCAAAGAGCGATAAGCAATGTCCAGAAGCTTGAGCCCCATTTCAAAACGATAATGGTCATCAAAACGATCCACGGCATACCACCGAGAATTTCGGTGAAACGTTCCATGATAATATCTGTCCATCCACCGAAGTAACCGGAAATCGAGCCCCAAATCAAACCAACAATAATATTGATTGATGCGCTCAATAAGCCTAAGCCGAGTGATGTAAGTAAACCGGAGAAGACAAGTTTGAAGAAGTCCAAACCATTTTGGTTTGTACCGAAGATGAATTTAGGCATCTCACATTTTCCAAGTCTTCCTTGATCCCAATAATAACGATACATGGAAACTTTGGCAGTTACTTCTTTACGAACCGTTGTTGTACCCATTGTTTTGGTTTCAACCCAGGTTTCCGTAAGAATTTCTCTAATTGGAGAGTGTTCGTCATCAAGAATTTCAAGCCTTAATGCGTCAACTGCTTTATCTTTAACGCCTTTTTTAGAGAATTCAAATTTCAAATAGCCCTTAGAAATGTATTCATCTAATTGGAGGGAAGATACGGTAATTGTTTTAATGCCATAGGCACCTTGATAGTAGTCATATCTAAATGAACCTAAGCTTACGGTTACATCAACTAAGTTAGTATTCGCACCATTATATGAGGAATAAGCGAGTTCTTTTTCTGAAGAGGTTGTGGATGTCGCACGTTTCATTTCCTCGATTGGTGAAGAAATGGCAATATTAGCAATATTTGTTTTATCGTCTTCTGAATATTCGTGATTTGAAGAGACTTCGATTGTTTGTAAATAGCAGGAGTTAGAGCATCCAGCTAAACTCGTTGGAGTCAAGGCAATAACAAGACGTCCTTGACTTAAAGTTGTTAAACCTTGCCAATATGTTTTTCCTTCTTCAGTTGAACAAATGGCATCTTTAAATGAAGGAATGCTGATTTCATTTAAATCTAAGAGGTTTTTACGTTCGCTTAATTCATAAGTGGCTGTTTCGCCATCTTTCGTTGTCTCAAAAAGAATGGTGATATCCATCTCGGTGCCGCTTACTAAATTTTCTTTATAAAGATCTTTATTGAAGCTGAATTTCAAAGAAATTGAATCACTGGTTTCAAAGCTAAACGTTGAAGAACGAACACCAGTTAACCCTTCAACAAAGTTGTCTCCTTCTTTTGTGGTAGCAGGAGTGATTGTGTAGGAACCGCCAACGCCATAATTTAAAACTTGGGATGATGTTCCGCTTACTTTTGATTTTGTTACTTTGATGGCGTCTTTAACATCTCCGCCATTTGTAACGATAGCTTCAGTTAAATATTGGTTTGAATCCGGCAATCCAGTTGTTGGATTCAAAATAACGGAAGATACTTCGCCTGTTCCATCTATAAATCCATTGGCATTATCAAACCATTTTGGTGGAAGGTATTTTGCATCAGCGACAGGAGTATTTATGTCGTTAGAATCAGCGAAAGGAACAATTATTGCCATTGCAACAATTGCAAGAAGAATACCAGCCGCCGCAACAGAGGAGCGATTCTTGCAGAAACGTTTCATCGCATCCTTGAAGAATGTAGTAGGTTTAGTCTCGAATTTTGTATCGTGGATTTTTGTATCGGCTTGGGAAAGGACAAAATCACTATCAGTTATTTCTTCGTCGTTTTGATTTTTAATTTCGAAGTTTTCGTTTTCTTTCATATTTCTTCCCCCTTCCATTATTTACGGCTGCCCATACGAATACGTGGGTCAACAATACCATAGCTTAAATCTATGATTAAAGTAGCGAATAACCCAATAAGGGTGTAAATCGCCATATCGACCATGACGACAGAGTAGTCACGGTTTGTAATTCCATCGACGAATAAACGTCCAATACCTGGAATTTGATAAATTTGCTCAAGAACCATCGAACCAGAAAGAATCGAAATAAATTCCGAAATGATCATAGGAACGATTGGAACCATAGAGTTACGGAGAGCATGTCTAACAACACTTTGTCCACGCGTTAGACCCTTTGTTCTAGCAAGAACAAGGAATTCAGAGCCCATAACTTCAGTAAGTTCAGCTCTTGTATAACGAGCAAAAGAACAAATGGAGCCAAAGGAAAGAGCCATAACAGGAATGATATAACCCTTAAAGGCTAAAAGCGGGTCTGCTGCTGCTTGCGAGTCACTAGGCCAACTTGATGGGAATCCTGGAATTTGGCGGAGCCACAAAAGTAAGAAGGAAATCAAAACGAAGGATGGCACTGAGATGAAAATCATGATGATAGTAGATATCAAGGTGTCGACCCAGGTGTTTTTCTTTAATGCGGCAAGAATTCCAAGTCCAATTCCCAAAGGAATGGAAAAAAGCATGGAGATGATATTTAAACGCATCGAATAAGGAAGACGCATCATGATAATTGAAACGACGTCTTGGTTAAAACCGATCGAGGAAGTAGATGTTCCCCAATCCCAACGAGTGATAACGTTAACTAACCACGCTCCATAGCGCTGTAAGATCGGATAAGGCAAATAGTAATAGCTTTTTCCGTCTAAAACGACTGTCTGAACCGTGCTTTTTACAGATTCAGACAATCCTAAATATTTTTCATAATCGATTTCCTCATAGAAACCAAGTTCCACCTGGTGGTTCCAGAAGACAAACTTCTCGGCTGCCGAGTTGGAAGATGGTTCTAGAGGAAGTGTTTGTAAAAGGATATATGTCAAAGAGAGGATGATAAACGCAGTCAAAAGAATGAACAATACGCGTTGTATAAAGTATTTAACTGAGTCTTTCATTTTCCTTCTTTCCGTCTAGTTGTTTCTAGACTTTTTAAATCCTAAGGCAATATAGCCTTGCTTATTTGGTGATTGGATCAATGCCAAGTGCAGAAAGTTTTGTATTTGCAGTCATGATCATTGTTTTTGTCTTTTCACGAGTTGTTCCTGGATAGACCTTATAGACAAGGTAGAACTGAACCGTGAAGGACGTGATTGGGCTTGTAGCAGTTGCTAACGTCTCGCAATAGCCTTTGACAGTATTGAGAGGCAAGCTGATGAAGACATAGCCGTTACTACTGTTTTGTGGTGCACTAGCACCTTGGAAGTAATAACCGCCTTCAACTGTACCAGCATCATTTTGTGGGAAGAATCCGAAGTCGGATACACCGGTGAAATCATATTTATATTCGCCGATCTTATCTTCTGTAACCAAGCCAGAGTCAACGTCTTTTTGAGTATAAGTAGCTGCTTCTGGGCAGTCGAAGAGAAATAAGATTTCTTTGCTTTCTGCAGTCTTGCCAGTTGATTCTTCTGTTTGGCCAGGTCCGATGAAACGCATATTGTTACCAAGTGAGGTAGCAACGCCACCTTCGGCAACCGTGAAGCCTTGGGACATATTCCACAAAGCATCGTAAGACCAGTGTGCTTCAGTTCCATCTTCGTTTGTGCCATAGACAACTGGATTATCAGACATATGGTCTGTTGGTCTTCCCCAGTTTAAGCAGAAGCCTTGGTTAAGGGCAGAGGTTGAAGAACATGTAGACATGAAGTTAAGAGGATCAAGAACGTTACCGGTAATAGCGCCTTCAGCAAAGTCGAATTCACCATGATCCATAACAGTATATGTATCGGTATAGGAAGTTCCACCAACTTCGAGCTTGATTTCAAGGGTTAAGCCGAGATCTTTACAAGCACGGTTGAATGTATCTGCAACGTCAGTCTTGATGTATTTACCGAGGTTGTCGATTGTTGATTGATAACGATATGTTCCTTGGATTTGGATTGTATCGCCTTCATCATAGTAGCCTTGTTTGATTAACTCTTCGCCGGCTTTTTTGAAGAAGGATTCAGCAACAGATTTGTTGTATCCATATTCATTGCCAGCTGCTTCGGTAATGGAATTGATGACTGCTTTGCCTTCATCGGAGCCACGATATGTGACAGAACCGGTTGGGTCAATCATGTAAGCATTGGATAAATAACCTAAAGCTGCTTTACGTCCAGCTGTTTCAGCAAGTGAAGCGCGGTCAATAGCGAAGTAGAAGCCACGGAGGAAGTTCTTGTTGGACATGATGTATTTAAGACCATTCCATTTACCAGTACCTTTAGTCATTACGCCATCAGTATGTGTATAAACCTTTCCGTTTGGTCCAAAGAAGTAATTCCATTCTTCTTCGTTGGTTGTGTTGAGGTTGATTTTGATAATTGTTGAACCTTCTGTTTGAAGAATTTTATCAGAATGTTCTGCACGATAAGCAGGAAGATCTGTCTTCAAAGCGCTGATAGGAACTGTACATTCGTCAAGTTTGTTTTCTTTGAAGTCTCTCCACGCATCTTCGTCGGCTGTTGCAGAATTGGTGTAAACCTTTTCAACATAGCCATCATAAGAATAACGATCAGCTGCAAAGTAGCTCTTATTCTTTTCGTAAATAAGTTCGGAATTGCTTTCCCATTCAACTGGTGTATAAGCACCAAAGCAGAGGAATTTGTCAAATGCGGAAGCGCCTGTAGAACGAACACCATATTCCTTAGCTCCGCCAATGGCCTTTAAGAATTTATTAGGCAATGGGCTATAAAGAGAGGAACTGAGTGATGTACGAGCACTTGAAACACCTTTCGCTTGGTTGAAGGTGAAGTCAATTGCAACGTAGTCTTTGCTTGATTTCTCTGTGTTGATTTGAACACCAACGCCAGAATCTTCCCATTTATCGTTTTCATCATGTGTTTTGTAAACATATTCCTTTGCGCCAGCGATACCAGAAGCATCGGAAACGAGATCTGAATAACGTGTTAAACGGTTATCAAGCATGGCTTTGAATGGAGTGATGTAGTCTTCTGCAGAAACAGTAAGTCCATCATATTCACTATTTTCCCATTTTGAACCGGCAACTGCTTGATAGGCATATCCTTCGCCAACATGGAGATAAACACGCCATTTTGTGGAGGTTTGCTCGTTTGTTGGATTGCTAATTTCATTGCCATCGATATCGAGCATTGTTGGTGCACTATCACGAGACAATTCGCCAACCCATCTATATCCGGATGATTCATTTGGGTCCATGACGACTCCGAAGTATCCAGAAGAAATCATGCTGTGACGATCAGAAACGTCGGAACCAGTTGAGCTCCAGCCATTAAATGTGCCAGAGTCGGTATTTGTATAGGAGTGATAGTAGCTTCTATATTTTGCACGAGATTCAACTATTGAACCGTTATACATTTTGCCATCAACTTCCATTTTTCCTTCCATCATGCCAAAACCATAGTTGGTGATGTATTTTTGGGATTTTGGAGTAACACGTTGAGAGATAGCGATCGATGAAGAATCATCATAAAGAGGGATTCCACCAATGAAATTATCAACAGCATATTGTTCTAGAGCCGCAGTAATTTTTGTCTTTTCTTTCCACGATAATTCTGAAAAGTCATCAGAACCAGTATAACCTTGTGGGTCGTTGATAATGGTTAATCCGTCTGCATCTTTCTCTGAATCTTGCCCAGATTGGCTAGAGGAGGACGAAGCAGCACTGCTGTTATTGTTCTCCGGACTACAAGAAGCAAGAGTAAAAGAAGCGCCAAGGACTAACAAACCCATCAATTTTGTAAGTTTATTTACTTTCATATTTAGGTTTTCCTTTCTTTTTCCTTTATTTACTTTACACGTGTTCACGCACATACGAATGAAAACGTGCATTTAATTAGTAAACAACGAAAACGAAATATTTCAAGTGTTATTTTAAGTTTTTTTACATTTCGCCAAAAACTTCAAGTTTTTTCGACATTTACGCTCCTACATTGTTTAGGATCATAAAGATAACAGCCAAAACTATAAGAATCGCACCTATACCTAAATATGGATAATAAGGAAAAGGATTTAGTTTTCTTTTCTGCTTAGAAAATTCTTGATAATCCCCAGCGTTTTTAAACGTTCTTCTTCTACTATGCGTCCATTGGGCAATCAATCTTCCCATGCCGTAATGAAGAACATCGAACGTTCCAGAGCGATGAACAAAAGCAAAGCCAGAGCAAGCAAGAACAATGGCACCAGAAACAAAGAAAGCATCAGAATAGCCTGTATATGTGTAAATTCTTCTTAGAAAAAACACCAAGCAAAAAGAAGTTATGCCTATTGCAAGCGCTACGCCAAGATGAATTAGATTCTTTCTGATCTTCTCTTCCATGAGGCAAATTTTAACAATTGAAGAGAAAAAAACAAGCGAAGAATCTTTATTATTTGGCCAATTGTTAAAAAGTAATTCTTGAAATTTTATATTTTGTCGGCTATCGTATGCAAACGTGTTAATATCGAGAAAAGGAGAAAATAATAATGATAAAGATAAAAAATAAATCTCTTGCATTACTAGTACTCGCAACCACCTCTCTTTGTACTTTGGCAAGTTGCGATCAAACACCAGTTGCAAGCGAGAGCGCTTCTAGCTCAGCATCTTCACAAGCCTCGTCTTCTTCAACGAGCACTGCAGCTAAGCCAGTCACAACATTAAAAAGAAGCACCATCACAGCAGGCATGACCTTCATTGATGGAGCAGTTCCAAGCACAACCTACGTCAACCCTTCACGTGGTGATGATCTAGATTATGGAAATGGCGGAACCTTCACTTTAACAAATAAGGACGACGAATCTAAAACATATTCAGGAGACGAACCTCTTCCTGCTGGCACCTACACCGTTAAAGGTAGTTTCAACGCCGGTGGCGGACGTGTTGTTTCTAACAACTTTGAAATCGTTGTTAAAGCTGGAACAACCGACAAAGACAAAGGTGTTAATAAATCAGTCACAAAAGACTCCATGAAGGATTATAAATTCATGAATTATCCAGGCATGGATACATTAGGCACCACAAACAGCGCATCAGGATGTATGCCTTCAGTTGGTGAATCCCGTGTGCTTGTTATCCCAGTCGAATTCAAAAATACATGCTTTGGCACAATTATTCGTGACGCAAGCAAGACTGGTGATGCAAGATATGACAAATCAGAAGCCAATGAAGGACGTGAAAAGGCTAGAGAAATGCTCCGTGAAGCATTCTTTGCTGAAAACGACAAAACAAAAGAAGTAGGTTCTGACGGCAAAATCGCTGATACAACCCCTTGGGAATCCTTACATTCTTATTATAAGAAGGCTTCCTTCAATCAATTAAACATCACTGGTGCAGTTTCTCCAGTTTATGTCTATAACAAAGGTGATGGCTCTTCAACCGACTTCGACGCAACAAAATATTCTTCCTCATTCGCTTCAAGCCTTGCCACCGAAGCAGTTAACTACTTCATAAAGAATCAAACAGTCATCGATGGAAAAGTGTTTGATCCAAAAGACTATGATGCTGATGGTGATGGTTTCATCGATGGTGTCGAAATGGTCTATGTTACCGATAACCTCACTCCACAAGGAGACACAGATAATTCCATTTGGTGGAACTATACAACATCAACTGGCGCTTCCGCTTCAAAAACATCCCCAACTCCACGTCGTATTTTCTTCTCTCGTTGGGACTATTTGATCAACACATACTATACGGGTGCCGATTATGAAAAGTACGGAACACGTTGGAGTGATGGCAAGGCAGTTGATGCCCACACAATCGTTCACGAAACAGGACACATGATGGGTGCTGCTGACTACTATTCCTACGATAAGACCGAAGGACCTGCTGGCTCAGTCGACATGATGGATAATAACGTTGGCGACCATAACGCATATACAAAAATGGCTTATGGCTGGGTTACTCCATGGGTTGTTGATTACTCCTCAAATGACTTCGAAATCACCTTACCTTCCTATACAGATACAGGAAACTTCTTGATTGTTCCAGCAAGTGGACAAACATGGAACGGAACACCTTGGGATGAATATGTGCTCATCGAATACTACACTCCAACAGGCGTTAATGAAGATGACAGCGATGGCTATGAAGAATGGCAACAAGCTGGATCAAATGGTTCTTCAACGTATGGTCATGGCGGAACATATCGCCGTCCAGGCGTTCAAATGTTCCACGTTGACACCCGTGCTTCCTCTATGAAGGGTTCTTCTAAATCAAGCGCTACACGCGACTATACCGATACGCCAAAAGCATATGATACAACCGATGCTAGCGGATACGAGTCAAGCGCGACACGCGTCCATACAAACACCCCTAAATCAACAGGCCGTGCTTCAACAGATGGCAAAACTGGTGAATTAACACCATTCCGTGAGCTTCACGCAATCTATCCATCATCACAAAACTCATTAGATTCCTCTTCTTACTACAGCACATTTGGCTATATGTCTAACCTCTTCGGAACACAAGAATATTTCGAATCAAATGGGGAAAAATATGGCGATCAACCTGATACAAAATATGGTGCAGATTTCTTCTCGCCAAGCCGTAACCAAAACTTCTTCCCTAACAAGACGAATTTTGATAACGGAAAACCATTTGGTTGGTCTATCCAAGTGACAGAGCAAACCGATACATCAGTTACTCTTCATTTCGTTAATAATCTTGCAGAATAATTGGTTTACAAACGATAAAAACGTCCTATAAAAAGGGCGTTTTTTGTTTAATTGTTAAAATTTTTGGTAAAAACAAAAAATAATTCTTTACATTTTTATTTTGGGCTTTATGGTATTCAAGTAGCTTTTGGAAAGAAAGCGATTATTTTTATGAGTTCGTAAGTAACTCAGAAAGAAAGGGAAAATATGAAATCTAAATTAAAGACTCTCACATTGGCAGTTATGCTTGGTGCTGCGGGTATAGGAGTAATTGGTTGCACACCTATAGCAAGTAGCAGTGACGCCTCTTCTAGCAGCGTTGATTTACATCCAGATGAGGAAAAAGAAACTTCATCAAGCGATAGCCGTGCATTTAACATTTGGTTTGACAATGAGCTTACCAAACAAAACGGAAAATTAGAAATTGCAGTTGGCCAACGTTATTTGCTTTGGAAACACATTTCCGTTCCAAAAGGAACATATGTTCTTGAAGCAAAGACTGATAACGTTACAATCGACAATCACGTTATCGAAGCAACCGCAACTGGCGCTTTCAAAGTAAGCATCACAGCAACTTCTACTGAAGGAAAGAAAACAACAAAAACATTGACAGGAACAATCATCACCGAAGAAAAAGCAGCCTTCAACGAACTTTGGAACAAGATGGTTGAAACAGATGATTACAAGGCAACCGGTGATGTTTTCGGTGAAACTATCCACTATGGCTCCGAAAAAGCTTATGAATATCTTGCTGGTACAAATACCGTAGGAAAGAGTGTCTACTACGGTAACGTATATGACTCAAAAACAAGCCATTGGTATTCTTATGGCTACGTTGTTGGAGATGCAAATCTTACATTCAATGGTGGCTATGGCTTATCCGCAGAGTCATTCGGACTTGTTGCAGGCTTAAACGATATCGGAACATATCAATGGACAGAGCTTACCGATAAGAGTGGCAACGGAACTGGCAAATTCTATCTCGAAGATTCAGTCAGCACATCTGGCAGCTATAAGTATTCAGATCTTGTTAGCCCACTCTTTGATACAATCTATGGCTCTTTGAATAACGTTTGGGACAGTATTTTAACAAGAGGACTTTCTGCAACAGGCGTCGTTGCAACCGTTGATTCCGGCGACAATTCAATAACCTTCACACCGGTCGACAACAATTTAAAAGAAATCGACACTTATAAATCTTCTTCATCCACTTATAGCCTTCTTACTGTCATTAGCGGCATTGGCGAAACAACAAACAGCTATGTTGACGAATGGATTAAAACTCCTAAATATCCAGAAGCAGTTGATATCAGTGGTTTAAAATCAGCCTTCAAGAACATCGAAGACAAGAAGAACTACACCATGACAACGCTTGCAACATGGATGGACACCACTACAGGAAATGCGGTTGAAACTCCTGAAAGCTTAGCCACATACTTTGAGCCATTCATCTCTACAGTTATGGTTGCTGACGACATGAAAGTTGATGTCGTTAACTATTCATCCTCAAATCAATGGAACTTCCTCAATGCTTCTGGTCTTGACTCCATGTTCCTTGGCGATGATGGAGAATGGACAATGCCTTCAGCTGGCGACGTTACAACAAGCTTCATTAAAGATGGCCGTTACTCCCAAGCTAAAGGCACAGTCGGCGATGATAAAACCATCACTTATGGCGATGTTGCAACAGGCAATGCCCTTACTTCCTTATGGGGCCATTATGAAAAAGACGGAGAATCCACTCTTCCACTTGTTACCGAAGGACTTGGTGACGTATTAGACACAGTCTCCTTCACCAGCACAAAAACTGTCTCTGGTGCAAATGCATATTACTTCAATACATGCGGTGATGATTTCAATGATACTTATAAGATTGCTTCTTGGTCTACCGGAGCGATTGTCGGTGGTATCTGTCCTTGGATCTATGCTGAAAATTCAGACTTCCTTGCTCTTAATATGAAAGCAGTCATGTCTTATGGCTTTGGCAGAGTTGGCGCTGAACTCTACTTCAACACCTTCTTCGCCGTTGAAAATGATGAAATCTCTTTGTATGAGGTTCTTACCTATGACAGCAGCACAGCCTTCGTCATGACAACAACCTGGTCTGATATTGGAACAACAAAATTAGACGCTGCATCCCAAGCACTTCTTGCTTAATCTATAAACAAAACGCTTAAGACCGTCCTTCATTGGATGGTCTTTTCTTATATCCTCATATTTTCATTTATGCTCATTTTTCAATATTTCAATCATTTTGATAAAACTATACCGATATAAAACAAAGAATGTTAAACTTGAAAAGTAATCGTTTTGAAACGATAGAAAATAGAGGTAAAAAGAATGTCTTACAGATTCATGTTGAATGAAACTTCCTATCATGGACATGGTGCGATCGAAAACATTGTCCCTGAAATTGAAGCAAGAGGATTTAAGAAAGGTCTTGTCTGCTCCGATCCTGATTTAGTTAAGTTTGGAGTCACAGCCAAGGTTACATCATTATTGGATAAAGCTGGTGTCGCCTACACTTTATATGACAACATCAAACCAAATCCAACAATCGAAAACGTTATAAGCGGCGTTAAGGCTTGTAAGGAAGCTGGTGCCGATTTCATCATTGCTATCGGCGGAGGTTCTAGCATGGATACCTCTAAAGCAATCGGTATCATCATGACCAACCCAGAATTCGAGGATGTCAGAAGCCTTGAAGGTGTTGCTCCAACAAAGAAGCCATGCTTGCCAATCATCGCAGTTTCCACAACCGCCGGCACAGCAGCTGAGGTCACAATCAACTACGTCATCACCGATGTCGAAAGAAAGAGAAAGTTCGTTTGTGTTGATGCCCACGATATGCCAATCATTGCTATTGTTGACCCAGATATGATGTCTTCAATGCCAAAAGGATTAACCGCTGCCACAGGTATGGACGCACTTACTCACGCTATCGAAGGCTATATCACTCGTGGCGCATGGACAATGTCCGATATGTTCCATATCAAAGCCATCGAAATCATTGGAAAGAGCCTTAGAGATGCCGTTAAAAACACCCCAGAAGGCCGTGAAGGAATGGCTTTAGGACAATATATTGCTGGTATGGGATTCTCCAATGTTGGCTTAGGTATTGACCACGCTATGGCACATACGTTATCTGCATATTATGACGTTCCACATGGTGTTGCATGCGCTATGCTTCTCCCAATCGCTATGGAATTCAACGCAGATGTCACTGGCACAAAATATAAAGATATCGCTATCGCTTTAGGTGTTAATGGTGTTGAAAATATGAGTCAAGAAGAATATCGTGCTGCTGCAATCAACGCCGTTAAGCAATTATCCGTTGATGTTGGAATTCCAACAAAGTGCGAAAAGATCTTAGCCTCTGACTTAGATTCTCTTGCAACCGACGCTCTCCATGATGCTTGCTACCCAGGCAATCCAAAGGAAGCAACCCACGAAGAAGTTGTAGCTCTCTTTAAGAAATTGATGTAAATAAAGAAAAGGCTCCTGGATTTTGCTCCAAGAGTCTTTTTTCTTTACTTCTTTTTTGCCTTTTCAAGTCTTTCTAAATCAGCAAGTTTGAGTTGGAAGGAAGAAACATCTTTTGCATCGAGTTTCTTTAGTCTATCTTTTTGCTTCTTTATTTCTTGAAGGGATTTATCCTTAGGATAGTTAGGATTGTTGAGATTTGCATTGAGAACACGGTCTGCGACGATTGCTTCGTTAAGCAAACTCTTATTTGAAGAGTTTTTTACTATTGCAACACGTTCTTCTTTAGTGTTCTTTTTCTTCTTCGCTTCCCCAACAACAAGAATTATTCCCTCTGGTATTGCTGAAGAAGATCCTCCTGATGTAGAGCCTTTAACCTTAACGACTTTGATCTTTTTCTTAGAAAGAGATTCGTCTTTTACTATAGGTTTTTCTTTCTCTTTTACAGGCGCGGGCTTCTTCTCTTTTACAGGAGAAGATGGCTTTTTGTTGTTTTTATTTTCCTTAGAAGGATTCTTCTGAATTGAAGCGGAATATTCATTTCCTTTAACGAATGAATATACAATTCCTCCCTTAGAATAGGTGAAGTCCCCTTTCTTAGAAGAAAGAGAATCAACGTTAACCAAGTCTTCCATTGTAAGATTCAGTTCACCATGAACCTCAGGAACGTAAGGAACACTGGCATCTCTAACAATTGAATGATAATTCAATGCTAGACGTTTTAGGGCTTCGCTAGCTTTCTTGCCTTTAGTCACGATGGTTTGTTGTTGAATTGGTGCTACTTCTTCTTTCTTTTTATCTTTTTGAAATGATTTAGCAGAAAGAAGTTCAGCCTTCTTCTTAAGAAGATCTTCTTTTTGGAAATGGAGTTTTAGATTTGCTATAGATTCTTTTCCAATCTTATTGATACGAAGAATTTGATCATCGATATCTCTAATTTTGTTTTTGAGTTTGTATTTTTGATTCGTAAGATTCTCAAAAATTCTAGAATCTTCTTGAATCAAAGTTCTTTGTGCCTTGGTTAAAGGCATTTCTTTTTTGTCTTTTTCTACCTTCTGAAAAGACGAAGCGTCATGTTTCTTGTTAAAAGGTTTTTCGCTATTTTCGCCTGGATTTTTTTCTAATTCCGATTGTTGATTCAAACGATATACACTAAGACATCTCCCCTTTTGTGAATCAAGCCTGTTTAATTTCAATAAATCCGTTGTTAAGGTTTTGTCTTGGGTGATAACAAGGATTTTATTATGAATCCGTAAGCTAGAAACTTTTGTGAATATGGCATTATCCGCAAAGGAATCGCCATCACATTTAGTAATTGTTAATGTTTTAGAACGCCATTTATCATGCTTGATGATCTTTAATGCCCTAGTCGCAGCAATTCTACTTGAATTACGCTCTTTGTCTTTTTCTTTTGAATGTTTCTTGAGCTCTTCCAAACATTCTCCAAGAACAATTACTTGCAATTCATCTCTCCAATATTCTTTGGATGCAGCCAAGTGATCCATGAATAAAGGAAACGAGTCTTCCATCAAGGAACATGTATCCACGAAAACATAGTCATAATCATTTAAGAATTTTGCTAAGTTCGAGGATTTCAATTCCTCTTGATACATATTTGTTGTTTGTTTATTTCCTCCTTTGGTTTATTTTAACTTAGAAATCGTGAATTGCAAAAAACAATTAAATAATTGTTTGGCATTATTATTGCCCATCTCCATTTCAATTGAGTTTTACACTTAAAAATTTAAATTTCCAGGATATTTGTATAAAATAGTTCCAGTAATGAAAGATGTCTCGAAAATCGTATCACATAATTTATCTACCTTAAGAAAAGCTAGAGGATTAACTCAAGGCCAATTGGCTGAAGAGTTTTCCTATTCGGATAAATCCATCTCTAAATGGGAAACTGGTGAAGGGTTGCCTGATATTAATGTTTTAGCAGAACTTGCTTCATTTTATGGAGTAACGTTGGATTATTTAATTAGCGAACATTCTGATGAAACCTTAGAAAAAGATGGCAAGACAAATCCTAAAGATGTTAGAAGGAATAAATTCATTGTCGTTTGTCTTGCTGTTGTCTTTATTTGGACGATTGCTGCTGTAGTTTATTCAGCGTTAAGAGTATCGAATTTAACGTCATGGAGCCCGTGGTTAATATTCATTTGGGCAATACCATCATCAATTCTAGTAGAAATGTATTTTGCAAAGAAATGGCATAAGAATAAAATTATGCTTGCGAGCGTTCTTTGCTTATTCTGGGCCTTGGCTTTGGCAATATACCTAGAATTAGGCATGGATACAAAAATAGGTTGGAGTTTGTGGTTTATTTGGTTAACGCCAATCCCCGCGACAATTGCAACAATATTCTTATACAGATACATCGTGGACAAAGATGACTCTCTTTTCTAAAAGAGGGCACTTTTCTTGTAACTTTTCGGATTTTTTATAAAATATAAAAGCATTAAAAAGGAAAAACAATTATGGATGAAATTCGTGTTATCAAAGTAAAACAAAGCGTGTTTGCAAACAACAATTCTCGTGCGGAAGAAGTAAGAAAGAAGCTCAAAGAGAAAAATGTATATTTGGTTAATCTTATGTCTTCCCCTGGTTCGGGAAAAACAACATTCTTGGTTAACTTAATTAACCGTTTAAAGAAGGATTTACGTATTGGTGTTATTGAAGCTGATATGGATGCAGTTGTTGATGCAGAAACGATCTCTAAAAACACTGGCGTTAAATCAATTCAAATTCATACATCTGGCGAATGCCATCTTGATGCAAAAATGGTTGATGACGCGCTTACTGGCTTTGGCATCGATGACTTAGATTTAATTTTCTTAGAGAACATTGGTAATCTTGTTTGCCCTGCAGAATTTAATACTGGCGCGACTTCATCCTTTGAATTACTTTCCATTCCTGAAGGAGATGACAAGCCTCTTAAATATCCATTGATGTTTACTGTTGCAGATGTTGTTGTCTTTACAAAATTAGATGCAATTTCAGTCTTTGATTTTGATATCAAGAAAGCAGAAGATCACATCTTAAAGTTGAATCCTAATTCCACCTTCTTCCCTGTTTCAGCAAAAACTGGCGAAGGCATGGATAAAATTGCTGAATATCTCTTGAAACAAGTTAAAGAATATCAAGCTAAATAACATGCATGAAATGAGTTATGTCTTGATGAGCATTGAGCAATTAAATACCATCATCAAGGAAAACAACGTTAAAGAGCTTTTATCGGTAACACTTAACATCGGAGAGTCCTCTGGTGTTGAAGAAAGTTATTTCCGAGTTTGTTGGGATGCCGCAATAAAAGACACTCCCCTAAAAAACACGAGATTGAAGATAAACATGTTGCCGTCTGAAGCAAGGTGCCTATCTTGTGGAACAATCTTCAATCTAAAAGAAAATAACTATACTTGTCCAAACTGCAAAATTAGCAATTCGTACACGCCAATAAATGGCAAAGACATTGAAATAGTTGAAATAGAGGCATTGTAGCCTCTTTTTATATTCGCTTTATATTTTCGTTTTTTGTTTGATTTGCTCCACTAACTTGCCTCCAATTCCAGTTAGAGGAGCAAATATGATAATTTTTACTAAAATGTTGCTAAATGAGTATAACAATTTTAGTGATCCATATAAAAAAATAAGAAGCCTCGTTTCAAAAAATAAACTAATCCCAATAGTAAAGGGATTATATGAAACAGATAGCAATATTGACGGCTATCTTTTAGCTGGAGTTATTTATGGACCATCATACTTGTCTTTTGATTTTGCCTTGAGCTATTATGGCATGATCCCCGAAAGAGTCTACACGTACACATCCGCTACATGCTTAAAGAAAAAATCCAAGAAATATAAAACCGCTTTTGGTTGTTTCGCTTATCAAGACGTCCCTTCATCTGTGTTTTCGTTGGGCGTAGAATCCAAGCAGGAAGGTAATTATTCCTATTTTATAGCCATAAGAGAAAAGGCCTTATGCGACAAGCTCTACTCATTGAAACCTACAGCAAACCAAGAAGATTTATATACATTGCTTTTTGAAGATTTAAGAATCGATGAAAATGAATTTAATAAATTAGACGTAGAAGAAATTCGAATTTTGTCTGAACGTTATAAATCCAGAAACATTACTCTTCTATACAAATTCATGAGAAGGAGACAAAAGAATGAACACAATGATTGATGAAATGTTAGAACGTTATTCTCCAAAAACAAATCAAGAAAAGAATAATGTCACGAAAGAAACCATCCAGGAAATTCTATTGTGCGGTCTCTCAAAATCAGGTTTCTTCGATAAGGCTGTTTTTATGGAGGCACGCTCTTAGAATATTTTATGGTTTAGATAGATATTCCGAAGATCTGGACTTCTCGCTTAGAGAGCCTGATGAGTCTTTTTCTCTAGAAAAGTATTTTTCAACGCTAGAAAAAGAAATCAAGTCGATGGGACTGAATATGAGAATAGAAACGAAAACAAAAACATTCGATTCAGCAATCAAAATCAAATTTGAAATAGATACAAATCCTCCACCTTTTGCGACATTCGACACTCAATATAGATTGATCCCTGTTCCCTATGAATGTTCTTTGTATGACATCAATTCTCTTTTCGTCGGAAAAATAGCTGCAGTTTTATCTAGAAACTGGAAAAGCAGAACAAAAGGCAGAGACTTATACGATTACATTTTCTATATATCAAAAAGCGTTTCGTTCAATATGAAGCACCTTGAAGCAAGATTAAAACAGTCTGGATTCATAAAAGAGAATCACATTTTAACGCTTGATGAAGTGAAAGCTTTTTTGTGCGAAAGATTTAACGAGATTAACTATGAAGTCGCAAAACAAGACGTCCTCCCATTCATCAAAGACATAAGTGTTTTGAATATTTGGTCGGCTAATTTCTTTGATTCAATCACAAAAAATATAAAAGGAGAATAACTGTATTTAGCGAATTCATCTAAATAAACATTAGAACTCTATTAGTATATTTACTATCGATAGCGGAAATTCACTTTTTTCTTAATTTCCGCTATCGATATTCCAAAAGATGGCAGTTTATCGAATATTTTTAATATATCCTTTGTTTGAATAAAACTCATTTATAAGAAATTCTCCATCGTAATAATGAGTATCATTTTTACTTTGATACCCTATTGAGACTATAAGAAAATAGGCTTATCATATAGATATGAGCTCAAACATTGAAGTCGATTTTAGTAATTGCCCATTAAGCAAATTCTATTATGGAGGATCCGAAAGAAAACTTGGCATACTCATAAACGGTGAGAGATATATGTTGAAATTTCAAAAAGCCACTCCTTTTGGATATAGGTTCAATCATATCTCTGAATACTTAGGTAGCCATGTTTTTGAATTACTAGGATTTAACGCACAAAAAACATATTTAGGCACATATAAAGAAGATAACGTCGTAGCTTGTAAAGATTTTATTGAGGTAGGAACTCAATTCGTACCTTTTAATGATGTTGGGGAGTCTTCAATCGAGAGGGATAAAGAAAAATATCAATACAGCTACGAAGATATCGTTGTTCTTCTTGAGCGTAATAAAAAAATTACTAACGTAGAAGAAACAGTATCTACATTCTTTGAAATGTTTATTGTAGACGCTTTGCTAGGAAATTTTGATCGTCATGGTGGAAACTGGGGATTTTTAAAGAAAGATAACAAATATACGCTTGCTCCCGTATTCGATAATGGTTCATGTCTTTTCCCTCAAATGATCAATGAAGATGAAATGAAATTCGTTATTTCTAATAAAGACGAAATTGATAAAAGAATTTATAAATTTCCTACTTCACAAATTCTTTTGCACGGCAAAAAATCATCCTATTTTGATGTAATATCATCTTTAGAATTTTCAGAATGCAATAAAGCGTTAGAGAAGATTTACAAGAAGATTGATTTAGAAGAACTAAACGCATTAATTGATGAGTTAAACATATCAGATTTGCATAAAACGTTTTATAAAACGATGTTATCTTCTAGATACGAAAAAATTATCAAATATTCACACGAAAAGATGATGGAGAATAAGAAATGAATAACTTTACGAGCACTGGTCTCATTATGCTAAAAGATGAAATAAACATCGAATATGCAATTTGTAAGCTAGATTACACATTATATCCGGATTCATCATTTAAATATGTTTTTACACCATATTACGATGTAATTGATTTGTTAAATAGCAATCTTTTTCAAGGCATACCCGGTTTAGATCTATCACTTAGAAGAAAAGAATACATAAGAGAAAATATCATCCCAGTTTTTATCTCCGAAAGAGTACCTTCAGAAAACAGAGAAGACTACTACGATCTTTTAGCCGAAGCAGGTTTAAAATTCATGGATCCAATACGCTATCTAATCAACACTAAATATCAATACTCCGGCGACAATTTTTATATGAGCGAATTCAAAGAAAGAAAAAGTATTACTTTGGAAGACGAGTTAGGCAAATGCAACACTCTTGGGACAATAAAAAAGATTCTTAATGGAATCAGCCATGGAGACCAAATATTCCTTAAGAACAGATCTTTACTAAATGATAAAAAAGTATTTGAATCGTTAAAATTTATATATTCGAAATCCTTCAAAGAAATGAAAAGCGACATTCAAAAAGGAATTGAACTAGCAAAATCCGAAAACAAATATAAAGGTAGAAAGCCATTAAGTATTGATAAGTTGTTTTTCCTTGAACAAAGCGAAGCAGTTTCCAAAGGAATAATTACTCTTGATCAAGCCTTAGAGAGTCTAAATATTAGCAAAGCAACATACTATAGGCTAAAAAAGAGATTCATTTAAAATCCAATAATTAAATTTTCGTATGTAAAACCCCTGTAAGTTATTCGCTCACAGGGGAATTTCATTATTCTTTGCTAATTGTTACTTGATTGTCTTTCACATCAACTAGGAACTTATTCTTGGTATCAATTTCTCCTTTGATGATCGATGTGGCCAAGGAAGTTTCAACCTTATCCTGGATGAAACGCTTAATAGGTCTTGCGCCAAAGTTAGGCGTGTAAGACGATTCAAGAATCCAATCTTTCAATCCTTTGCTAAAGTCTACTGAATAGTATTGATATTCAAGTCTCTTCTTAAGCTCGTTAAGCATCTTTTCCACAATCTTAAATTGGACATCTTTGCTAAGTGGATTGAAATATACTATCTCATCAATTCTATTAAGGAATTCTGGTTTAAAGGTATGATGGAGAAGATCCTCAACCTTATCTTTTTCGTTATGTAGAATGTACTCGCTTCCAAGGTTACTAGTCATAATGATGATTGTGTTTTTGAAATCAATAAGATGGCCTTGTGAATCTGTTAAACGCCCATCATCAAGGATTTGTAACAAGAGGTTAAAGACTTCTGGATCCGCTTTTTCGATTTCATCAAACAAGACAATCGAATAAGGATTACGACGTACTTTTTCTGTAAGTTGCCCTCCTTCTTCGTAGCCAACATATCCAGGTGCTGCGCCAATCAAACGAGAAACAGAATATTTTTCCATATATTCAGACATATCAATACGGATAATATTGCTTTCGTTATCAAATAAGGCTTCGGCAAGCGCTCTAGCCACTTCTGTTTTACCAACGCCAGTAGGTCCTAAAAAGAGGAAGGAACCAATTGGTCTATTTGGATTTTGAATACCCGCTCTTTGGCGAAGAATAGCGTTTGAGACCAAAGTTATAGCGTTCTCTTGGCCAATTACACGTTTCTCCAAAGTGTTCTTCAAATCAAGAACCTTCTCTTTGTCTCCTTTTTGGATTCTGGATACTGGGATGCCAGTCATCTTAGCAACAATCTTTGCAATAGATTCTTGATCAACAATTTCATCTACTAAGCGTTCTCCGTTAGCACTGGAATCGCTTAATTCTTTGATACGTTTCTCGAGTTCAGGAATTGTTTGATATTGAAGTTTAGATGCCTTTTCAAAATTTCCTTCTTGGAAATAATTGCCAAGTTCAACTTTGAGATCCTCTACTTTAACTTTAAGGTCTTTAGCTTCCTTGATTTGGGCTTTTTCTTTCTGCCACTCTGCAGTTAACTTTTCGGATTTATCTTTATAGGATTTAAGTTCTCCTTCAAGTTCTTGAAGTCTCTTTTGAGAAGACTCATCGTTTTCCTTATTTAAGGCAACCTTTTCTACTTCCAAAGAGCGAATCTTACGATTTGTTTCATCAAGCTCAGTTGGCATAGATTCGATTTCAACTTTTATAGAAGCACACGCCTCATCAATTAAATCTATAGCTTTATCTGGCAAGAAACGATTGGTGATATAACGATTTGAAAGCGTTGCTGCTGCAATAAGCGCATTATCGGTAATTCTAACTCCATGGTAAGACTCGAATCTTTGTTTCAAACCACGAAGAATGGTTATTGTATCTTCAACCGTTGGCTCTTCTACCATAACGGTTTGGAAACGTCTTTCAAGCGCTCTATCTTTTTCGATATATTGGCGATACTCATTAAGGGTTGTTGCACCAATACAATCAATTTCTCCACGAGCAAGCATAGGTTTCAACATATTTGAAGCGTCCATTGCCCCATCAGTTCTTCCTGCGCCTACAATAAGATGAATTTCATCAATAAAGAGAATGATCTTTCCTTCAGACGCTTTGATTTTGTTTAAAACTGCTTTCAAACGTTCCTCAAACTCGCCACGATATTTAGCACCTGCAATTAAGGCACCCATATCAAGTTCATAAATCTCTTTATCCTTTAAAGTAAGAGGAACGTCGTTTTTAACAATTCTCTCTGCTAATCCTTCAACTATGGCAGTCTTGCCTACGCCAGGCTCACCAAGCAAAATAACATTGTTTTTCGTTTTTCTTGCGAGGATTTGCACTACTTTTCTGATTTCTTCATCACGTCCGATTACAGGATCGACTTTACCAGCTTTGACGTCCGCATTAACGTTACGTCCAAACTTATCAAGAACATTTTCATCTTGAGAATAATCTTCCATTCCATTCATGTCGTTCATAATTTAATCCTCCTAAATTTTGTTCTCTCATTCGAGAACGAGCATATTATACCCCTTCTTTTAGCACTCGCAAGTGTTGAGTGCTAATTTATTAAAGAATATCGCGTTTTATATTGATACGAGCATATTTTGTAACTTGTTTGGCTTGTTTTTAGCCCTTTCAAGCGATTTAATATTAAAGTCCTCAAAAGTAGAGAGCGAGTTTGTTCGAGATGGAAAAGAAATTAATTATTGTCAGCGCGCCACCAGCAAGTGGAAAAACCTATGTTTCAATGAAATTGGCTGAAACATTGTCACACGTCACGTATCTAGATAAAGATAGTCTTGTTCCTTTAAGCAATGTCGCATATAAAATTGCCGGTCTTCCAGTGGAAAGAGAAGGAGAATTCTTCCAAAAGAATATCCGTGATGTCGAATATGATGTCATCCTTGAGATGGCTTTCACCGCTTTAAATTACGAAGATATCGTTTTAATTAACGCCCCATTCACAAGAGAACTTCATAACCCTGAGTATATTGCAAACTTAAGAAATAAACTTAAAGAGCAATATGGTGCTCACCTTGTAATTGTTTGGGTAGTTTGCGATATCGAAACAGTTAAAGCCAGAATGATTTCTAGAAATTCTGATAGAGATGTATTCAAAATCAAAAACTTCGATGCGTGGGTCAAAACACAAGACTTCAACATTCCAACATATCTCAAGGTTGAAGGAGATCCATATTCGTTAGTAATCTTCGATAACTCAAATGATGAAGTGTTTGAGAAATCGATGAAAGATACGATCAACTTACTTGAAGAAAAGAAAGAAGAAAAGCCAAGCGAAGTTGCTGAATAGATTTGCTTAGTTAGAAAATAGCGGGATCGTTTGATCCCGCTTTTAATATGTTTTGTTATTTGGTTATCTTTCAAAAGTGATGACCAAGAATTTCATGTAATAAACCCAAGTTGTGACAGCAATAACTCTCCAACCAGATTTAGCCATTTCGTTCATGACATCTTCTGCTTCTTTTGTGTTTCTTGTTTTTATAACCTTATATTCATGCATAATTAATCAATAAACAACGCTGCTGCGCCTAAAATACCAGCATCGTTTCCTAAAGTGGAAACAAACACCTTAACTGGAGCAGTGCAAGCATAGCCATAGTTAAGTTTCTTCAACTTTTCAGTAATAGCGTTTGTTAAGTATTCTCTTTGATTGGAAAGTCCTCCACCAAGAATAATGGCATCTGGTCTAAAGATATTGCAGTAATTAAGGCAACCAACCGTTAGATAGTCTTCATATTGGTCAACGACTGCTAAAGCGGTTTTATCGCCTTGTTTTGAACATTCAAAGGCGGTTTTTCCATCAACACGGTTAATGTCATAGGCAACATAATCCCACATCAATGAGTTCTTATCTTTTTCCATTGCTGCTTTGGTTTGACGGATAAGAGCAGTTACGGATGCATACGCTTCAAAACAGCCTTTTAATCCACATGAGCATTGTTCGCCATCCATTTTAATAATGATATGACCCATTTCTGCGCCTTTTCCTTCATTTCCAACAAAAAGATGGTCATTAAGATAAAGTCCTCCACCAACGCCAGTGCCAAGGGTTAATAAAACTAGGTTATGATAATTCTTTCCAACGCCAAATTTTGCTTCACCTGCCATGGCTGCATTTGCATCGTTAGCAATTCTAGCTTTCATGCCAGTTTTCTCTTCAATCATTTTTACAATTGGAAGGTGATGCCAATGAAGATTGTTAGAAAAATCGCAACATCCTGTATCTGAGTTAATGGATCCAGGTGAGCCAATTCCAATGCCAGCAAATTCTGATTTCTTATAATCACATTTAACAATTTGCTCATTAATCAAGTCGCCAAGACGATTGATTAATTCTTCTTGAGTAGCGCTCTTATCGATTGGAAAGCCAAAACGATTAAGAATCTCTCCTTCTTCTGAAACGAAGCCTCCTTTAATTGAGGTTCCACCAACATCAATTCCTACGTATTTCATTATTTTCTTACCTCCGTTAGGACATATTTACCATTTCCAGAAACGTGTGCACATTTTTTGACAGGTATAAAGAATGTATCACCGACTTTATATGGAATATCATTTATAACACCTTCACCAGATATGAATGTTATAGATGCAAAAGAATCTTCTCTTGCTTCAATTTTATCTCCATCTTTCACATCCTTAACAAGTGAAGTGAAGTATTTGCATTGGCCAATTAATGGCTCAGGAAAATCAATTTTCTTATATTCATCAAAATTAAGAACTTTCATTGCTTTATCAACATGAAGTTCTCTTTCTTTTCCGTTTTTATCTTTACGTTTATAGTCGTATAAACGGTATGTGAGAGTGCTATTTTGTTGAATTTCGATAACTGTTACTCCTGCACCAATCGCATGGACTGTGCCAGAAGGAATAAAGTATTTTTCACCAGGCTTTACTTCCACAAAATTCAATAAATCCATGATAGAACCCTCTTGGATTCCTTTAAGAACTTCTTCTTTGCTGGTTTTTCTTTTAAATCCAACATAAAGTCCTGCACCTTTTTCTGCATGAAGAACATACCACATCTCAGTCTTGCCAAATTGATTCTCATGTTCTAAAGCATAATCATCAGAAGGATGAACTTGAACAGATAAATTAGCGGCAGAGTTAATTAATTTAATAAGGACAGGAAAGAAAGGAAACGAAGCTGGTGTTGATCCAATATCTTCTTTTGTTGCAACATCCATTAAAAGTTTGCCTTCATCTTTGCCTGAGATAATAACGCTAGGACCCATCTCATTGAAAGATAGTTCCCAGGATTCAGCAATGTTATCTCCTTGAGATTCTTTTCCCCAAGTTTTTAAATACGTGCCACCCCAAATATAATCTTTGGTCGCACCTTTGAGTTTTACAATATCCATAATTATTTTTCTAAAGATTCAAACAAATCTTTTGCTGCAATAATTGCATCATCCATATCAAAATATTTATACAAAGCAAGACGGCCTAAGAAATAGACATGCCCATCAAGTTTCTTTGCTTCATCAAGATATTTCTTAGCCAAAGAATTATTCTTTTCGTCATTAACCGTATAGTAAGGAATCTTGCCGTCAGAATATGAGTCTGGATATTCTTTGCTAATGATCGTGGAATGATGATTTTCACAATATGGATCAAAATGCTTATGCTCACTAATTCTGGTGTAATCTACATCTTTTGAGGTGTAATTAACAACAGGATTCGATTGATAATCATCAACATCTAACGTTTCAGTTTCAAAACGAAGAGAACGCCACTCCAACTTGCCAAAGCAATAATCAAAGAAAGAATCTAATTGCCCGGTATAAATAATGGTTTTTGCTAAGGAATTATATTTTTCCCTATCTTCCAAATAATCGACGTTGTATCTAATCTCAATGCCTCTAGCAATGTTTTCTGCAAAGACAGAAAATCCACCCTTTGGTAAACCTTGATAAATATCGTTGAAATAGTTGTTATTGTATTCAAAACGTAATGGAAGACGTTTGATAATCGAAGGAGGCAATTCCTTGCAATCTCTTCCCCATTGTTTTTCGGTGTATTCTTTAATGAGTTTTGTATAGACCGTTCTTCCGACCATGCTCAAAGCTTGTTCTTCTAGATTTGAAGGTTCTTTAATTCCTTCTTTTGCAATTTCTTCGGCGATTTTCGTTTTTGCCTCTTCTGGCGTGTTCACACCCCAAAGTTCATGGAAGGTATTCATGTTAAATGGAAGGTGATAACGCTCACCATGGTAATTAGCAATTGGCGAATTGATAAATGGATAGACCTCGGAATATTTATTGAAAAAAGACCAAGCAAAATCATCAGAAGTGTGGAAAATATGTGGCCCATATGTATGGACTATAATTCCATCTCTTACGTCGGTAGCAATATTGCCGCCTAAATGATCCCTTTTCTCAAGAACAAGGACTTTTTTACCTGCATCGGTTAATAGTCTAGCGATGGTAAGTCCACTTAAACCAGCACCAACAATTAAATAATCGTAACTCATGAAGATATTTTAGCATTAAGCATTTAGTGGCAAAAGATAGCTTTAAAAAAGAATTTTTTAACAACACGTAAATTAACTATAAATATCAATCGTTTTTGCGTGGTTTTATATTCCTATTATAGTTAGTAATTATATGTATAAACTACATAGGAATATAAAGATTAATTAGCTTTGTATTAAAATGACTAAAACATTCGATGTTATCTATATTTTTGAAAGTAAAAGTAAGCATTATTTTCTTTATAGAAAGACCTTTAATTTTTATAATTTGAAGGTGCCGTAAGATTTAGTTCTGAGGCGCCCGGGAAACTCTAACCCCTTAGAGCCAACGCTCTTAAGGAGGTTAAATATATATGTACAAAAGCATATTGAAAAAAGCCGTCATAATGCTGGTTATAACGGCTTTGGCTCTTGCATTGCTTGACTAGTGAATGCTAAGGGGCCGGGGTTTCCCGGTTGCTAGTCAAATTATAAGGTGAGACCGCAAGGTGGTCAAGCCGGGAAGGAGGAAGCCAGAGGACCGGCGGAAAATGCAAAAGAAAAGGCGCCTAGCCCCTACCAGTAGAGAGTGGCGCAAAATTAAGAAAGGCTTTCTATAAAATGCCTGAGATTGAAAAAATTCTAGTAATAGCCATCAAGGTAGCCGCCTTGGTTAAGCTAATACTAGAAATAATCTTAGCAACTATAGAATAGCATTGCGGGTCGGAAAGCGTCAAGGGGCAAGCGCCCCGGCCCGTTGATAGAAATACTTTTGCAAAATTCGCCAATAAAATATCCAATTAATCAAAAATCACTAGTAAAACTTTATTATTTTCTTGTTCAAAAAACCCAATCATCATGGTTGGGCTTCTTTTCATATATGGTTATTATTTGCTTTCAACGAAGGTTGCAAGGGATTTATTATCGTAGAAATATGCACGTTCTAGAGTATAGTCTGGTTGAATTCCGTCATCATTGTCTTTGAACGAGCCATCCGCTTGTTTTGTGCATAAACGAGAAATTCCTGACATTTGGCACGCAATGCCATCGGCAGTCGTTGTAGAACGAACAACACATGCTCCACCACCGCTCTTTTCACCGATGACCTTTGCCAAGCCGCTTTCCTTACAAACAGTTGGGAATAAGTTTGCACAAGAGAAGGAGTAATTTGAGGTTAAGACATAGAATTTGTAATTAGACTTAACATCTTTTGCATCAATACTTCCATCGAGGTTTGTATCAACAGAGTAATGAAGAGTTGTCTTGCTTCCGGTGAGTGGGCTATAAGAGTTAATCTTTACATCATTTGTTAAGAAACCAAGCAAAGCAATGCACGCATCGGCCGCACCACCACCATTGAGTGATAAATCAATAACAACGTTTTTGATTGTATCTATGCTTTCGATTTTCTTCATGTAGGTATAGAACATAGCAAACGAATCCAGAGAAACATAGTTAGAAATCGTACGTGGATTAAAATCTCCCATGTAATTAGAAACAAAGGCGTCAAAACGAATAATTGCAGTTTTGCTATAGGTGCTAAAAGCAGAAATCGTATCTCCGAGATGGGATTTACGAATTGTTGATAATTCCGATGCATTTCTAGAAAGAGTCAAAAATCTATCCGAATAAACATTTGTATCAATATTATTGTTTCCATCGCCAAATACCGAAGAGAAAGATTTAACGCCAGTATGTCCATCTCCCAAAAGGCCGAAGAATAATTCATTAACCGCAGCTTGGTATGTATCGTTATCAGAAGACTTAAGATTTTTCTTCAATGATGGGTGAGCTTTACTCACTGCAGAGCTGCTTAAGTATGTATCCAATGGGGCAACGTCTTTATCAGCAAAGCCGTAGAAATAATCAATTTTGAAACAAAGTGAATTGTAGTTAAAGAGCGAATAATCCGCACTTCTGCCTTTTTTGGTTAAAGATCCGTGGTAAAAATCATAACCATATGTAGAGAATGTATCCTTAGTTCCTGGTTTAAGGAACATATCGGAATTGACAACATAGAAATCATCGCCGTTATATGCAAAAGGCATTCCTAAGCCTTCAAGGAAAAGATCAGAGGCGACGGCAAAAGGAATATATACATCTTTTTTGTCGTAACCAATAACATCCAACGAATGGCTCTTAAGGTCAAATGTCGTTGCTTTCCCTGCAGTATACTCTGTTGGATTTGTCGCACTATATTTGAGATAGCTCGTCTTCCCCCTTGCTGCACTTTCTGCAAGTGTGGAAATACCGTTTATCTGGTTATAGTTTATGATCATTGTCGTGAATTTATCGTAATCATCAAAAGAGATCGTATCCTTAACGGAATCAATGGTCATAGGATAGGTAACGTTACTTGGAGTAACAATGTTATATGTATAAATATCATTATTAACGTTCACGCTTATTTTTGAATTTTCTGGCCCTAAAATTGTCGAAAGGGAATTCATGCTCACATATGGAACATCGCCAATCGTACGATAATCTAACTTATATCCTGCAGCAATTTCGCCACCGATAAAATCGTTATTCATCTGTAATCCATACAAAAGCTTTCCTTGCTTAATGCTAGATAAATCGCTTGCTTGTTTCTCTGTATGGGAGGTAGTTTGGCTACTTCCAACAATGTCATATATATTTAAGTTACAACCTGCTAGCAAACAAGAACCTAACAAAGGGAATAACAACACGAATTTCTTTTTCATCTTTTTTCCTCCATAATTTGATAAATTATGAGTTGCAGTTTAATAAATTACAACTCTATTTTTGTTTTTAATAAACAAACTAAAACTTGTCTTTCTTTTTCTGGTAGTAGTAATTAAGAATAGACTTTCTTGGAACAATGCCAATAAAGGTGTTTCGATCATCGATTAAAGGAATGAAGTTTTGCTCCATCAATAATTCAACGATTTCCTTAAAATCTGCATCTATGCGTAACGCTTTATAGGATCTATATCTCGGAATGCTAGATATCTTAACATTCTCCCCTTTCTTAAGGTCTAGATCACATTCATTCTTGATGTAGGAAAGAAGATCTCCTTCTGCAATCGTGCCAAGGTATTTGCCGTTTTTCTCTAGCAAAGGAACAACGCTATATTTATAAAAATCCATTCTTTCAAGCGTCTGCCTTAAAGTCGCATCATCTTCTACAAACTTAGTCTTTGTCTTTGGTATCAAAAACGCCAAAATATTCATCTATCTCCTACCTCCTAAAACATAATAATTTTATCAGTTTTAAGATGCTTTATGATGAAGAAAAATACCTAGGCTTTGTAGGCGTTTTTTCTATTTTTGGAAATTTGATGTCTTGAAATAAAGGAAAAGATGACCGGTGCTAAAGGAGCTGTTTGGCTTAATGTTTCCAAAACAGAGAGATATCCTTCATAAGGAAGATAATCTTGAGCAATTGAGCAAGGGATAGAAAGGCCTATGCAAACAATCCCACATATCATAAGAACATTCCAAGTTTTCCCTTTCTTCGGGAAGAAAACAGTTATCAAAAAGAAGAACATTGATAGTCCTAAAAAGATAAATTCCAAGAAATAGAAAACATTATATGGACTAATTGATTCATGAAGCTTCTGAGGTAAAGCGATAAGTTCAGGAGTAATCAAAGCTCCTCCAACAACCAACCAGGCGAATAGGTAAAGAGTAGATATTGCTTGTAAGCCAACATGTTCCTTTTCTTTGGCCATGTCCGCGACTCCATCAACAAAAGCAATAAGAATCAAAGCGAATATTAATTCGATGCCTTCGTAGGCAATCGAATCGTTTAATTCATCGATTCTCTCAGCACTTGCTCCAACCTTTTCTAGAGAATAGATAATAATGAAGGTAACACCGAAAACGATATGCAAAATATCGAATATGGTAAAGCCTAGGAAGTTATAGTCTCTTCCCGGGTGAATTATCTTTTTGCCTTCTAAATCTTCAATAACTTTTTCTTCTTTGCTTTCTTTCATATGAAGATATATTAACTCTTTTTTTCTTAGAAATGTTCCTGAGGCCTTTGAAAAATAGGATAAACGGCCAAGTCATCAACCTTATTGAATTTTCTTGTTGCGTAATAAATTGGATAGAAGAAAAGTACGATCATGATTACGGTTACAGCTGATGTAAATAAGGCAGCAGGTAATTTCAATAATGAGGAGGCTAGTGCTGCCTCATAAGTCGTCCCAATTGCCATTGAGAAAAGAATTCGTAAAAAGAATTCGCCAATTACGTTAACGCTAAGAGAAAGAGTTAACGAGAAAAGCAATGGCTTATTGGATTCTGGTAACCAGAAAGAAACTATTGCACAAACCAATAGAATGCCAATAAGCACAGATAAGCCAATTACTGTTGTAAGAGTGAATTTGGAATTTGGGACGAAATACATATAAAGTGAGTAAGCAAAGAAGGCCAGGAGAACCATCATCGATGAAGCCATGAGAATCCAACCATTCGCTTTTTTCTTTAGACAAACTCTAAACAAGAAACCAGAAAGGAAACCCATAATAAATTTCAAAATGAAGGTACGTAAGAATGTTGTCCAAGCATATCCAAGCATAATGTCATTAAGACCCATGCCGATAGATCCAGCAAGTCCACCAATAAGAGGTCCGCATAAAAGGCCACAAAGAATACAAACAAAATTGCCTAAGTGTACTTTACTTCCTCCTAAAGGAATCGAAATAAAAGTCGCTCCAAAACATAAAGCAATAAATATTGCCGTATATACCATTTTTATTAACAATGCTCTTTCTTTACTCATAATCAATCAGTTTATCCCTATGAACAGCCTTATATCATAGTCAAAATAAATGCGCTTAGCAAAAAAATGTAACCGGTTTTTACAAATACTAACTAGTCGAGATACAAAACATCTTATAATATGTAACTGGTCAGTAACCATAACGTAAATGATTAGTAACACAATATTACAGGCAACAACTTCTTCCGTCTTAATTCCAATTTTGCTCATGCTTGGAGGACTTGGCGCCCTTTTTGTTGGCATGAATATGCTACAAGCGTCCACTGAAAAGTTAGCGACCAGTGGCTTAAAACGTCTTTTTGCAAAAACGGCGAAATCAAAATTAGCAGGAGTTGGAATTGGAACGCTCGTCACAATGATTATGCAATCTAGTGGAGCAACAACAATCATGGTTGTAGGTTTTGTTAACGCTGGTGTCATGAGTTTGGCGCAAGCTGCAACCTATATCATGGGCGCAAATATCGGAACGACAATCACCGCTCAGATTGTTGCCCTTGGAGGATTATCTTCTTCCGCATTCCCATTAACAGAAATCATTATTTCTCTAACCTTGATTGGTGTAATTTTACGTTTAGTGTTCCATAAGAAATTCCCTAAAGTGGCATTTGCTGGCGATATGATCACTGGTTTAGGTCTTCTTTTCTTAGGATTAGAAACAATGACATCAAATATGCAATCGCTCTTTTTATCCAATGAAGGATTGAAAGATGCCCTTGTTTCATTATCAAACCCATTTCTTTTATTGTTAATTGGTATCGTTCTTACTGCTCTTGCTCAATCTTCAAGCGCAGTAACTTCTATCGTTTTGGCTCTTGCTATGGCTGGTGCGGTTATTGGTGGAAGTGGCAATGGCGTTCTCTATTTGATCCTAGGCTCAAATATTGGTTCATGTACCACTGCTCTTCTTTCAGCAATCGGTTCAACAGCCAATGGTAAGAGAGCTTCAATCATTCACCTGTTATTCAATGTTTTTGGTTCTTTAATATTCTTCATCATTCTTATTTGTTGGCCAAGTGCTATGGAAATGACATTTGCAAAGTGGTTCCCAAATTCACCTGCCACACAAATAGCTATGTTCCATACTTTCTTTAACGTTTTCACAACAATCTTATTCTTACCACTAACGAAAGGTTTGGTTTTCTTAGCAGAGAAAATCATTCCAGATAAAGGAAAAGATAGCGAAAGCGATCTTCTTGATGCAAGATTCTTATCCACTCCAGAATTGGCTCTTACTCAAGCAGTATCTTATTACCACATCATGGCAAACTTAGCTTTAAAAGATTTAAATGTCGCATTAAATGCCTTCCTAGATAAAAACGAAGGAAAGAAAAACGAAATAGATGAACTCGAAAGCAAGGTTCTTCATATGTCAAAAGAATTATCATCTTTCATTGTTCAAATTGCCTCTAAAGGTGTAAGTGAGAATTCTCAAAAGAGAATATCTAGAATGCAACTAGACATAGCAGATATCGTTCGTTTTACAGAGGTTGCAGATAATATCACTGGTTATACCCATCACGAAGTAAATGAAGATTTAACATTCTCTCCTATCGTTGTTTCTGATTTGAAGGATATGCAAACGCAAATAAACGATATGTTTGGAACAGTAGATAAAATCGTCGATCAGCCAACTCTTGAACAATTAGATGTTGCTAGAAAAATGGAAGATGGAATTGATAACAAACGTACATCAATGGTTCATGGCCATCTTAAGCGTCTTGAAAACGGCGAATGCAAACCGCAGAGTTCTAACGTGTTTATTAACTTGGTTGGTAACCTAGAACGTTGTGGCGACCACCTTAATTTTATTGCAGAGCGTTCTTGTAACGATCTTCTTCCTAAGAACGAAGAAAATAACATTACCTTGCATCCATAATTAACTACTTCTAGGACGGAGAAATTTTCTAGAAGTGGTCTAGAAGTTTTCTAGAAGTAAACCCAGTTAAACCAATTGGTCGGTTGAAAACAATGGACGCTTTCGCAAACTGCGAAGGTGGAACACTTTATGTTGGTGTAAATGATGAGACTCATGAACTAGTTGGTTTGAAAAGAGCAAGCGTAGATTACCAAGTGCAAACATTTATAAAAAATGTAAAAGAACATTTTCAACTTTCTCCAGTCTACTCTTTTAAATACACTCTATTCAAAAACAATGAAGGTGAGGAACGTTTCTTATTAGAGATAAAAATCGAAGAATCGACTGCAAAACCCCTTGTTTTGACGTATGATGGGATTCCTTCGATATACGTTAGGGGTGAAGGAAGAACTTCTTCTGCAACAAGTGAGCAGATAAGACAAATGGTCCTTTCGACATCATCATTAGATTTCGATTGCATAAAAACAAACGTTCCGTATAACAAGGATGACTTCAAGCTTCTCTTTGCGGCGTATAAAGAAAAGCATAACGGAGAGGAATTAACCGAAAAGATATTACGTTCAATCAACTTCTATTCAGAAGATGGTTTCCTATATAACGGATCTCTTCTTTTCAAAGATGATTTTATCGGTCAAGAAACAAAAAACAGTCTGCATCAAATGGAACGGACTAAACAAAGGCGACTCTACCTATTTTAACGAAGAAGAATTCAGTGGCAATATTCTTAAAAATATTGAATTAGCCATTAAATACATAGAAGACAATTCTGATAAGGGCTTCCTCAAAGAAGATATGGGAAGAAAAGAAATTTATTCCTATCCTAAACGTTCTTTATTGGAAGGGATGATTAACGCATACGCTCACAAAGACTATTTCATCGCAAATTCAGAAATTCACGTGAATTTATTTAAAGATAGATTAGAAATCACTTCCCCTGGTTCTCTTGTTAATGGTCAAACTTTCTATCGTAATCAAAATCTCATCGAAATAAATCCTTTTAGAAGAAATAACAAAATATGTAGCATCTTAAAAATCCTTTTATTGATGGAGAAAAATGGATTGGGGTTTGCGAAAATTGAGGAAGGCTATTCTAGCTTTGGCAAGAACTATGCCCCATTAATTACATCGAATAAGATGTCATTCACCTTAACTCTTCCTAACCTTCTTTCTTCAACTGGGGTTATAAATGAAGATACTACGGATCTTCCTCTTTTCTATGCTAACAAAGGAGAAGAAAAGAAAAATGATCATACAATCCTTTCGTATTGTTACCACAACGCAAAGACTTTGGAAGAAATAGCAAACGTTCTTTCGTTAAAAGTTTCCTCTTATTTAAGAAACGACATCAAAAACAGATTGGTTAACAATGGATTGTTGCTTGAAGGTAAAAGCGGAAACGCCATAACTTACAAAACAAACACAGAGTTAGTTAAACTTGTATAACATTTCTTTCTATTTGTTGTACATAAATGTACAATTATTCACCGTTGGAGGAAGATTTATGTTTCTTTACTATGTACGTCATGGCGAGCCGAATTACGAAAAAGATTGCTTAACCGAAAAAGGGCAAAAACAAGCCGAAGCGATTGCAAAAACGTTTAAACAAATTGGCATTGATAAGGTGTATGCCTCAACAATGGGAAGAGCTACAGATACAGCTAAACCAACAGCCAAAGAATTCAATCTTCCAATCATCCCTTGCCCATGGGCTAGAGAAGATACTGGTTGGAATAATTATTCCACCACTCTTTCTCCACACGAAAGAACATGGATATTCTGGGATCCAAAATATATGAAAGAGTTCTTATCAAAAAAAACCAGAGATGCAGGATATACTTTCTACAACCTTCCAGCTTATAAAGATACAAACATCAAAAAAGGAATTGAATTCACTGATTCTAATGTTGATGCCTTTATGCGTGAGTTAGGTTATGAACATGATAGAGAGCATGCTTGTTACAAACAAATAAAAGAAAATAACGAACATGTTGCATTATTTGCCCATCACGCATTCGGATTAGCGTTTCTTTCTTCTTTGCTCGATATTCCATATTCATTCTTCTCTCTTAGATTTGATATGTGCCATACCGCATATACTCTAATAGAATTTAAAGCAAACAAAGATGGAACGGTAATACCGAATGTCATTCATCTTTCTGATGATTCTCATCTTCATAAGGAAGGATTATTCACAAAAGAAATGCCTTCAGAAGTATATATAGAAGTGAAATAGAGGAAAAAATACATGGAAAATAGCAGTGAAAATCAGATTTCTGAAAATAAATGGAGTGCATTTTGGAAATCATTTAAAAGCAAATTGATGACAACAACCAATGGCATGGCTATTGGCTTGTTTGGCACCTTGATCATTGGGACCATTCTTGATTTATTTGCTCAAATCCCAGGTCTTTCTTCTTTGTCTAGTTGGACAAGCGTAATTAAAGGCCTTATGGGCGCAGGGATCGGTTTAGGAGTTGCTCTTTCCTTAAAGAAAAATGGCGTTGTCGTTGTTGCCTCAATGGCTGCAGGGATGATTGGCAACTACGCATTTAGTTTTGCTGATGGAAAGGTATCTTCTATCGGAGATCCTCTTTCTTGCTATATAAGTGCGGTTCTTTGCTTATTGGCTATCAAATACATCATGAGAAAGAAGACTCCTGTTGATATCATTCTTTTGCCTTTAGTTGGTTTGATATTCTCCTTGTTATATTCTTTCTTACTTGCCGCATACGTTCATTACATCACGATCGGTTTAGGATGGGTTATCGAAAAGACATTCTCCGTCGTTCCATTCTTGATGTGTATCATCATTTCCGTGCTTGTTGGCATGGCTTTGACTGCGCCTATATCATCGGTTGCAATATGTGTTGCAATATCAATTGGAAACGTTCCTTTAGCCGCTTATGCAGCATTGATTGGTTGTTCCACTCAAATGGTTGGATTTGCCGTTCATACAGCCTATGACAATAAATGGGGTTCTGTTATTGCGGTAGGTATAGGAACATCAATGTTGCAATTTAAAAATATCGTTAGAAAACCATTAATTTGGTTACCAACAATTATTGCATCTGCAATCTTAGGACCTTTTGCTATGCTTATGCCTATTGAAGATGCGGCAACATATGCTGAAAAAGGCGTAACTTCTTCTTTATCTGTTGCAGGTGGTATGGGAACTTCTGGTTTAGTTGGACCACTAAATGTTTTAGCTGCAAACGACTATAACTGGGTACTTATTATTGAGGTTATTGCATTCTGTGTCATCTTACCTATAGTTCTCGTTTTCTTAATTGATTTAATCTTTAGAAAGGCTGGATGGATTAAGAAAGGTGATTTTGCTTTATCTAGCGATTTATAAAATCAACTCAATAATGTTTTGTTTTTGAAGTAACGCTATTTACAAATCGTCTGTTGAAAACCTAATATAAAGAGGTTGATCAACGGCCATTTTTTTCGTAGTTTGAGACATCAATAATATTGTGTAACCATGCAGAAAAAGCCACCGTTTCGGTGGCTTGATTTTCTTTAAAACTAATATTTAAATCTTATCAAAAGAGATGCCTTCACCTACTTTTCCAAAGGTAATTTTAACATTTCCTTTGACATATGATTTGGATGATAGAGTGTATCCTGCTTCAGTGAGTTTTGTCTTTAATTTGTTAACATAACTAGTCCAGTATGTTTCATCGATATTTGCACCGGTATAAATAGTCACGCTGGTAACGATGGTCTCACCACTATTGTAGTCAGTTGTTGTTTTATAGGCGACATACCATTCACCAGATATCTTGCTATCGTAGACGTATGGAATTGTCTTAACTGTATCTTCTCCATATAAAGATGTTAGTTTTTCAACCAACTTAGACGTGCTGCCGTCATTAGGAGTGCTCTTCTCTTCCAACCAGCTTGTTGGTTCATCTGCTGCAGTTAGAGCATTGATCTTCTCCATAAGGTCTGCATCGATGCTAACGTTATCATAGGTGAATTCAATCGTTTCTTTTTGGCGAGAAAGATTTGCTGGTAACTTATAGTCATAAGAGAATGAAGCGAGTCTTCCTTGATCATCAAGATTGAATACAAGAGTATCATCAACAGCAAAACCGCTGAAGAAACCTGCAGTTAAGAATGGGCCAAAGCCTGTCGCGGCTGCAATAGGCTTAAATGTTTTTCCATCTGCAGATAATTCAAATACCGCAGGTGAACAAGCAAAGCCGCAGTGATTCATTAACGTGTCTCCATCAACTGGAGATTTATCTGCTGTGACGTTATTGTTTTCATCAATTGTAAAATATTGAACTCTTCCATCAGAAAGGACGTGATATCCATCATATGAATATAGCGTTTCAGTATCCTCACCAATGAGCATTGTTTTGATAAGAATTGTATCGCTAGTAACGATTGTCTCGGCATAAGAAAGATTCTTCTCGTTGATATGGGATTTTGCTTTATAGGTAACACCATCTTGTGTGATGCCCTCGATTGCTTTCTTGATTACTGGATCAGATGTTGTTAATGGAGAAAGATCCCAAGGTGCACTTGGATTTGATGCAATATCAATTTCAACACGGTAATACGTGCGTCTTCCGTATGTATCTTGGCCAATTTGAGGGGTTTTCAAGGTAACCGAAGAAACAACACCGTTAGTTAGGTGAAGATCAACACTTGAAGCGTTGTTACCAAAAGAAAGATAACTTAAACCTCCACCAATGCTTGTAGCAAAGTAGCCATAATAATGGAAAGTATTGTCGGATGTTTTTCTAAACGCTTCAGGTTCAGCAGCTGCAGTGTTATATCCGAAAGCAAGTTGACTCCACTTATATCCAGAGATTGTTTGAGTGATCTTTTTGTTTTCTGGAGAAAGGCCTGCTTGAAGAATTCCTCCATTTGTATCTTTTTCATAATGGATGAACTCTTTGACGTCATCGATGTTGCTACTGATTTCAACGCTTGTTTCGTTGTATTTAAGCGTATATGTACCAATTTGTGATTCAGTGCCATCAACACTTAAATAGACTTTGGCATTTCCTTCGAAATTCTTTGAGGCAAGAGGCGCTAAAGCGTCTTCACTAATTTGAGTTTCAGAAATAGAGAACTTTGATTTTGCATCCTCTACTTCTTTTGATGAAGCTTCACCGATATTCTCTAAAACAGCAGTTCTAGCAGTTAATGAGGCCTTGTATGAGCTTGGTGTTGCGGCAGGTTGAGATAAGGTGAATACAAGATTGTTATCATCATTGAAATAGAATTCGATTCCATCGATATAGCCATTGCTATATGTTTCTTCTAATTCCAATAAATTAGAGAATCCTTCAAGAAGATTGGCATTTGTGGATTTCAAGGCGTTGCTATTTGTGGTTGTGAAATCTTTTTCTTTTAAGGCAGACGCACGAATACCAGAGAGAAGATTGAAGCCGGATACGCTTGTGACATATGGGTTCTTAGAATCTCCTGTTGGATATACATCATGAATCGTTACCTTTCCTTCATCATCAACAGAGAAGAAATATAGGATCTTGCCTGCATCTTTTTCATAAGAATCAAGTAAGATGTATCCAGATTTGCTAGAAGAGAATAAAACGTAATCATTCGCATAATAATCACGTAAGTTTGAATTATTCAAAGAATAAACAAGTTCAAAGTTGCCTCTTTGAGCGTTTATGAGTGCTTCTTTGATGTTTTCATAATTGGTTTCAAGTTGTTCTTTTGAAGAACTAGATGATGATATAGAAGAACTCCCACCATTAGAAGAGCTTCCATTTGAAGAAGTATCAATTTTATTATCACAAGAAGCCAAGATCAAAGGCATCAAGGATAAAAGAAGGATTTTTTGTTTTTTCATATGTTTTCCTTTACTTGCAAAAATCGCACTTAGTTAAGTTATCTCATTTTGTAAAATCTTCAAGCATTATCGAAAAATATTTTTAATTGTAAAAGAAAAAGAACCTCAGGCGACAGCCTGAAGTTCTTATTGTTGTTAGTTATTTACGACAACGAATTCTAAGGTTGCGTATCCTTCGCCATCCGCAGAGAGACCGAATGGCTTACCATCTTTGTCTATAAACTTAACGATTTGTGCGGCACTTAACTTTTGAGAATTTTCACCAAATTCATCAAATTCAATATAAGTTCCGTCTATATCCCAATCAAATGTTGTGTTTTTTGCGGTTGTATAGTCAGAATCTTTTGTATAGGTCGTACATGTTCCTGTGCCGTCTGCTTTGAAGGTCAGATACATGTCATAGCCATAGATTCTTCTATTGCAGTAGAACTTATTGCTTGTTAAGAACGATTCATAATTGGTGTTTGAATCCAAAACATAGAATTTCTTTGTAGCAGTAATCTCAGGGCTTCTAACCGAAGTGATAGTAACGCTTACTTCTCCATCTTTCTTAGGATTTAATGTTAAGGTTCCCTCTTTAGAAACGCTTACTTCAAGTATTGAAGGATCGCTTGATGTCGCAGTTACAAGTTGAGATGCCTTGCTTGGAGCGACAGAATATCCCCATGTAGTTGTTGTGCCTGCCAACAATCCATATTCGTGGTAATCAGCCAAAGGAGCAAATGATACCGATGTTGCTGCAACGTCTTCAATTGTAAGTCCATTGTATTTCACCGTTGTTTGGTAATAAACACCATCGTTTCTCTTACGATAATATGAGAAAGTTAAATCAACAGTTCCTAGTCCTTTGATAACAAAGTTTCCATCTTCAATTGCAACGACTTCTTCATTTGTTGTTGCACTTGGTGTGAGGTATGTTTTCAACGCTTTTGATGGGATTTTACTTGCGGCATATCCGTATATTTCTGTATATGCCATGGACATCGAAATATCGCCTTCGGAACCAAAGTCATACACTGTAAATCCTTTTTTAGCCTCCAAACCAGCAGAAAGAACGGCAGTTAAGAAATATTCATCCGGTTTTAATACATCGTCACCCATTTTCTCTACTTTATCGCCATAAGTAATCGTGCCAGATTGTGCGACTTTTGACGTATATGTATCTGTCGCATCAGAAGAATTTGTATATGTTACAGAATTAGAGTAATCAAACGATAATAATTTAGATTTTGTAGAATCCAACATGTAGTTAATATCGATTGTTGTTTCGATATTTTGTCCATCTTCAACATAACTATATTTGTATCGATCTTTATATTGGATATTTCCATCAGACATAGTTACAGGTTTTATACCAGTTTTACCTAGTTGAGGAATATAAAGGCTGCTAGCAAGATCGCTGATGATGGATGCTAACTTGGATGTCAAATTTGCTGAGGCATATAAAGCAAAATCGCTCTTAAGGATGTACTCACCATCCTCGAGGTTGCCTTTGCTATCTTCCGAATCAATGATGAATTTCTTGCTTGCACTATCTTGATACGTTTCTGTTGTGCCTTTATCTTTAGCAAAATCGGTAACTTCAACAAACATGTCATAAGACGTTGTCGTTGTTTTATCGTCATTCAAATACGTATCTGTTTCTTTTGTTGCGATTCTCTTGAATGTATCTGTGATAGTATCCTTGCCTTCTTCTGTTTTTGTATACGTGCCAGAAGATGTTGTTGAACCATCCGCATAACTTGTATACGTTTCTTCGGTAACATTGCTTAAAACAGATGAAGAAGATTCATTTCTAAATGTTGTTGTCTTTGCTCCACTTATTTCTGCAGCTTGAACCTTGGCAATTTCCTTATACATGTTTTCAAACGTAACCGTTTCATCATCTACAGATGAGCTGCTAGAAGATGAAGAACTGCTAGAAGACGAACTTGATAACGAGCTGCTTGTACTTGAAGAACTCGATGTTGTTTCAGAAGAAGGTGCACTTGATGAGCCACCATCAATGTTATTACAGCCAGCCAATAAACTTGTTGCAGCTAAGATTAATATCAATTTAGATTTATTCATTTAAATCTCCTTTACAATTTCATTTGAAGTGCCTATGGCAAAACGACTTTTGCATTATAACGCAAAAACAAAATAAGAGTGCTTTTTTTATTTAAAACATTATAATGGTCACCGTTATGAAAAAGAAATTACCATTATTGTTAGCAACATCGTTGATGTTAGTCGGATGTGTTGATCACACTTCGGCAAGTTCGTCTTCAAATTCACCTTCGAGTGAAGAAACATCCTCTCAAGAAAGTTCATCATCTTCAAACGATGAAACATTACACGTTCAATCCGAAATGATTGGAACGTGGTATATAAGTTCCGTTATGGATGGTCTTTTTGAAATCAATAGTATTTTCAAAATCAACGCAGATGATACTCTTGAATTTGGGCAAAGAACGTTAACTCTCCAAGGACATTACGAAAATTACGAAGAAACATATAAGTTCGTTTATGGGACGATCACCTTTATTGCTTCATATGATGCAGAACATAAAGGAATCGATTGGGGATACAAAAACGGCAATGATGCAGATATGGGCTTTGCCCAAAGTGAACCTGTTTCCGATGAAATCAAATACGACTATGAAGGAACGGAATATCCTATATCAATGATCAAAAAATATCTTGAAACAAGTCTAGATATTCCTACTCCTAATGGATCTAATTACCGTCTTCAGTTATATACATCTTCGTTATATTCCAATGCAAAATGCGCTTACTTAGGCGTACAAGGATATACGACAAAACAAACATTGACATATCTCAAATCTCTACAGGGTTCTGGCTATACATTCTATAAAGACTTACCTAGCAAAGTATCAAATGACACTTTCTATACATGTTACGATGAATCTAAGACTTATAGCATTCGCATTCATCACTACGAAAAAACTAGTAGTGAGCCAGAAGAAATGAGTGTATTCATCTATAAATACGACGAGAAAATCACAAACTAAAGGGGTTTTGCATATGAAAAAACGTTTTTTGCTTTTATTGTCTTCTATAACATTACTAACTGCATGTGACAATAAGCCGGTTGATTCTTTAATATCGTCCGAAGAGAATTCATCTTCTTCTAACATTGCTAGCAGTGAAAGCTCATCAGAATCAAGCTCTTCTAGCAAAGAGTCAGATGAAGTTCTTTTAGACAACTTAGGAAAGAAACTCATTTCTCTTGAAGGAAACATTGTTAGCAGCAAGACCAAAATGATCAGACAGCTTTCTTATGCATCAGATGGAGATTTTTCACTATACGTTGAGAACAATTATGTTACGACAAGATATACAAAAGACGATTCGTTTGTAAAGGAAACCATTGGAACAGAAAAAATAGAGGAAGAGACATCTTCATATAAGACCCAAACATTCGACAATGGCAAAAAGTTCTACCGTATCAATGAATACGATGAAGATTCATCAACAAGGACGCAGAAGTCTGAGAAATATTCTACATCAAGCGTAGATTCAATTTATGATGTCGGCCAAGCATATACAGAGATTGCAAATTTCCATTATATGTTAACTGCAGCAGATAAAACTGATGACACTCATGTCGTTGAATGTCAATTTGATAACATTGAAGGTGTTGAGGTAGATGGAAAGCTTTCTTATTCATATAGCCTATCGATTTATGAAATAGACACCTCTTCAAGTAAAGAAGAAAAAACTCTTTCTCAGCAAATGACATACGAAAACGTTTTTACAATCAAAAATAACCTAATAACCCACCTATCTCAAAAGTATCAAATGGATACCTACGCTGGTACCGCAAAACAATCATTAGTAGTAAACCTTGAGGAAGACTATACTCAAGGTGAGTTCCAAACTTTTAGTGGTGAATTGTACGCTATTGGTCGAGATTCTCAGTGAAATTGTAAAATTTTTATTGACTTTCATGAAAGCCCTTTTAAACTCTATTCTCGTTCGAGGCAATAAACCTCAAAAGGAGTTTTATGAACAAAAAGAAATTACTATCCCTTTCAGTGTTAGGGTTAGGCGCCGTAATGGCGTTAGCAGGCTGCGACAACAAGGGGGGGTCGTCGGCATCTGAATCATCGTCTTCTTCCCAAGCTCATGTTCACACAGCAGGAACAGAGTGGAAACACGACGAAAAAAATCACTGGCATCTTTGCACTGGTTGTGGTGAAAAGATGGACGTTGCTGCTCATTCATTTGAAGAGGTAGTCGTTGCACCAACCGATGATGAACAAGGTTACACAAAACACGTTTGTGCTTGTGGTTATACCTACAACGACACATATGTAGACAAACAATATGAAATCACCTTCGAAGGAGGAGACTATTCATTCGTTTCTGGCCTTCCTGAAAAGTCAAAAGCTGGTGAAAAGATTGAATTCAAAGTCACTCTTGAATCTGGTTATGAAGCTTATAGTGTTACTGCTTCTTATGGTGAAGGCGAAACAGCCACAGCAATCGAACTTACTGGTTCCTTAAGAGAAGGATTTAGCTTCACTATGCCAAAAGGTGATGTAACCATCAAAGCAGAAACTCGTGGTGCATATTTTGAAGTTGGTCCAGAAGATGAAACCGCAGTTGTATTTACACCAGAAGCAAAAGATGCATCTTCAAAGAAAGTCAAAGATTTTATTGCTGGATACATCGTTGATGACAAATTAATCACTGGAACAACCGCAATCTACGCAAGAGCGGGTGCGACAGTTCACCTTTTAAGAAATTATGTTGCTCTTGCCGATAACGTTGTTTATACGGTTGATGGTGTTGATTTGCAACCAGCAGAATACACAATCAAAGAGATCAAAAAAGGCGAAGATAAAGACGGAAACGAAACGACAGAAGAAATCGAGCATGTCTACAACACTGTAGACTTCGTTATGCCAGCTCATTCAGTTGATATCAAAGTTACAGCTGAAGAAAAGTTGATTGAATTCGAAGTTGAAGCTCCAGATTGTGTCATCACAAAGACTTACGTAAAGGATGCTAATGGTAAAGATGTAGATGCAACAAGCATTCACGCTTATGCCGGTTACACATATAGCGCACCAGATACCGCTAAGTTCTTTTTGGACGTCAGTTTAGATGGAGAGCATCAAAATGGCAAATACAGAATTGGCAAAGTTACATATGAATACGAAGAATATACAGGGTATGAAGTAAAAGAAGGCACAAAGACATCATCCACCTTAACTCTTGCTTCTGAAAAGGGCGGAAAATCAACCTATTATTATATTCCTGGAACATTCACACCCTATTACGGAAAGATCAAATTAAAAGTCGAAGTTGATGAAGCGAAATATAGCGAAACTTCTACATGGGCTGGAACGTTCGGCGGATCAAGATTCTACTATAGTTATTACTATGGAGATATTTATCAATACTCATCCACCGCAAGCGTGACTGCAAATATATTTGGTGAATTAATAATCAATGGTAGCAGCTCAAATACATACAAAATCACCGCAGATGATGCAACAACAGGAAAGCTATCCTTGTCAAAAACTTCTTGGGGTACAGAATATGAAAAAGCTCCAGCATATTATGATAAAGATATGTTAGTTGTTAACTACGAATACAACGACTCAACGGAATCCGATTACTCCAATCTATATGTTTTGGTTAAAGGTAAAACAACATCGGAGATCACTTGGGATTACAAAACATATTCCGCAAAAGGATCAATGGAAGCTTCTAGTGCAGCATTTATCATCGCAAAAGATTCCGACGGTAATGAATTAGGAAACTTCTTAAAAGCCGACGGCGACATCTACCTCAATGTTACAGTTGAAAAAGAAGATGGCAGCACAGAAGGCGTGACAGTTGATGATTCCTCTAACTTCGTCGTTAAGAAGAACGGAACAAAGGTCGGCCACTATGGTGTTACCGATGGCAAATTCGGAAAGATAGAAGACTAACAATCTCTTAACTTTAAACGTCGCACTAAACATGCGGCGTTTTTTCTTTTGCCTTTTAAGTTTTAAAAACCAAAAACGAATATTTCGCTTGTAAATCAAGCCTATTTTGAGATTTTGTTTTTATTTCTCTGCTTTAGTGCCAGATAAGAAATCTGTTACCGCATCATCATAATTAATGACTACATGTACTTTCTTGCCATAACGATCATTAATAAATAAACGGAAACCTTCTTTGAATTTCTTTCTTCCTGTTTCGTTATCGAGTTCTTCTGGAAGAATCATATCAAACACTAGATTAACGTTTTCTTTACCTGAGATGATTCTGAAATCGTGGTAATGAATATCTTTATTTGTCTTAGAAATAAATTCTTCTAATAAGGCTTTGTATTTGTCCGTATCTGGATCGTTAACCATTACTGGATCCATATGAACTGTTAGGTGGATATGTAAGAGAGAATCCACTTCTTTTTCTAATTGATCACATAGTTCATGAGATAACATGACATCTTCTTTTGCATCCACTTCGACATGGATAACACCAAAGATAACTTTGCCATATGTATGAAGTTCTAGGTCATGAATACCAAGTACTCCTTTGTGTTTAAGTAAGAGAGCAACCAAAGAATCAATTAACTCTTGGCTTGGTTTTTCTCCTACAAGAGAATTAGCCGCTTCTTTGATGATGCCAATACCAGATATAGTTACTAAGACTGCAACAAAGAGAGTAAAGAAGCAATCAACATCAAATCCAGTGAAATAAGAAATAAGAATGCCTACGATAACTAAGCTTGTAGATATGCAATCATTTAAGGCATCTTTTCCTAATGCTCTTAGTTGTTGGGAAGATATTCTCTTTCCATATGAGAAATATATAGATGATTGAACTACTTTGATAAGAATTGCTAACGCAAGTAAGGTAAGAGATGCAACGTACATCGTATATGAGAATTCTCTTGTTAATGGTCTGCCTTTTTCTGCAACAGATTTAAAAAACTCAATTAAATCAGTAACACCTTGATACGCCATTACTGCACCTAAGGCAATAATCACACAGCCAATAATAAGCGAAATGATATATTCCGTTCTTTGGTGGCCATATGGATGCTCTTTATCCGCAGGTTTGAAAGTTACCTTAACGCCAAAAACACTTAAGAGATTATTTCCAAAGTCACTTAAGTTATTGATGGAATCTGATACTAAGGAGAAAAGTCCTAGCATAATACCGACGATGATTTTAGAGACAAAAAGAATGAAATTAGTAATAAGTCCGAAAAGAGATGCGACAAAGCCGTATTTCTTTTGAACCAATGGATCTTTAACGTTTTTATAGTCTTTAACAAATAATTTAAGTAATAGTTTTCCCATATACTTAGGATTCTATTTCTTTTTCCAAGGTATGTATAAATTAACTATTCCAAATCTCTAGACTTATGACAGGTGTAATAAAAGATTTGCCTATCTTTAGCAAGAAGATCGATTAACTTCTTTGCTAAAGAAAGATGTTTTTCATCTAGATTAACAAATAAGTCATCTAATATAAGCAAAGGCTTATCCTTAGGGAAGATGTTATCCATTATTGCTAAGCGGTAACAGAAGACGCATAAAGTTAATTGGCCAGTTGATAGATGGTGATAATCTCTTTCTATTCCTTCTTCGATTATCTTGATGTTGAAGTCTGCATCCATTACGACTTTCTTTCCGAAAGCTTCAGAAAGAATTGATGAATAGTAATCGAATTTGTCTTTAACAGGTTTGATGTATCTGTTTTTGAGATTAATTTCCGCCTCAGAAAGATAGGTAATTGTTTTTGAAACGATAAAATGTTCATCTTTAAGCTCTTTCCATTCTTCGTTTAACAAAGGCAGTTGTTCTACTTCACTTTCTAAAGAAGAAATTTCTCTTTCACTATCATCAATATCTTTCGCAGCTGTTTGATAATCTTTATTGAGTTTACTTAACTCTTCAGTAAGCTCAAGAACATTTACCTTTTCGTTAGATGTAGGACGAGCCACAAGTTTCTTTTCTGAAATGTAATTTTTCAATTTTTCCTCGGTAGAACCCAAATATTTTTCTTTAAGATCGATTGTTTTTCGATCATCCCTACATTCTTGAATAAATGTCTTATTATCGATTTCAACGTTATATTTCTTTCTAAATGAAGATATAGAACGATCTATGTTTTCTATCTCCTGATCTATAGATTTTCTCTTGTTATCGTTTTCTAATTTCTTCTTAGATAAAGAACTGTACTTTTCTAAATCAGAGAAGAATGTATAGTAAATGTCTTCTATATCACCGATATACGCAAAAGAAGAGAAATATGAGCCTAAGGAATTCTTAATGTTATTCAAAGAATCTATTGATGCCTTTTTATCATTTAGAATCTTTGTTTCTTTATCTTTTGCCTTGCAATATGTTTCATATTTATTGATTATTTGGAAAGATTCCAAATCTAAATTGTCTGCTTGGGATAGTGTCTTTCCGAAAGGCGCAAGCATATTATTTATTTCTTCTAGTATGGCAAACTTCTTTTTATCGTGTTCCATCACGATTGAAACGTGTTTTTCTTTTTCCTTTTTGCGTCCTCTCCAGATAACAAATGTGGTAAGAGCACAAATAAACACTACAGCCGCACCAACAATCCAGTAAACATACTCAATTGCAAATTTTACAGTTAGCACTATGACGATTATTAAAAGAATACCGAGTACTAAACCAAGAAGAGAATATAATATTATCCTGGCTGGAGAAGAAAAATAATATCCATAATCACTGCCCACAAACCTTGGATCGGGATCGTAGTCTAGATCTTGATAGTTTTTTATACGCTTTCTTAATTCTTCTGTGTCTAAAGTTTTCCCAGAATATTCTTCAATTAATTTCTTCTCAGAATCATCTAAGGATATTTCCCCTTGATTCTTTAAAGATAGATACTTGTTATATGTTTCTTTGAGCTTCGTTAAATCTTCTTCATTAGGCGTTTTATCTTTGAAATGTAAAGATAAAGAAGAATATTCCTCTTCTTCATGTTTCGATAGATTTGTCGCATTTCTTTCAAATATTTTCTTATCTTTTTGATTCAAAAGGAGTTCGAAATTAGCAAGTTCTTCCTTACTAGGAATACCATTTGGATATTTATTACGAATTCCATCAATTTCATTTTTTGCGTGTTGAATTGTATTGTTATATTCATCGTAACGATCCCATGCTTCGAGCTCTGCATTATGATTAGACGCATCCGTTAGCTTTTTATTCATTTCTTGTATAGAAATGTTGAGTTTTTCTTCTTTTTCATATTTCTCACCCATGGCAAGACGAAGGCTTTTTAGGTTTTCGTTCTTGTTATCTAAATCATCAATTTGTATTTTCTTTTCTGCAATGAGGCCTTTGCTATCTTGAGACTTAATAGGTTTTAGTTCTCTTTTACGCTTATCGAGTTTTTCTTTCGCTTCCTCGAAATCAAAACTATCTTTGCTGTCTTCAACAAAGTGTCCCATTTTGGCATTAAGGCTTTCATTTGTTGAAACAGTTAAATCAATCGGATTGATGAATATCGTTTTGTTGAATGAATCTAAGTCCAAACCAAAAATCGTTTCCCCTGGAACAGGTCCAAGTTCATTTGTCTCTATTCCGTTAACAAAAACATGTAATTCATCTTCTTGTGCTTTCTTACTAAACGATCTTTGGATCTTATATTCCTTGCCATTAAATTCAAAGATTAAATATCCCCCACATGGTTTCTTGGAATATGGGAGAGCTCTATCTCTTTCAAAATAGTTCTTTGTTTTCTTTTCTAATCCATAAAAGGAGGCACGAATAAAAGAAGCCAGAGTAGATTTGCCATATCCATTGTCTTCACATATAGAATTAAGACCGGAAGAAAAATCAAACTCTTTGTCTTCAATGTTGCCATAGGCGTTGATATACGCTTTAAGTAGTTTCATTATTTGACCTCCCTTCCTTCAAGTGCTTTTAATCCTAAAGAAACAATCTTTCTTTTCTCATCATCCGTAAGATCTTCTTTTGAATATACAGTTCTAACGAATTCTCCTTTAAGAGAAAGATCGTTTTTATATTTTTCAGGATCGATTAATGGCTTTGTTAGGTTCTTAATGTTTATGAAATACACGTCTGGGAAATTGGATTCAATATCTTTCTCAGAAAATTCTGTTTCTGCTGGGACATCTCCAATTAAATTAATGCGGTATATGTCTTCATGATGATCATGGAAATGAACTGTGTCTTTTATTTTCTTAACGATTTCAGGGATACTTGTTAGAGAAGATATATCTACATCTTCTTCTCTAATTGTTCGCTTAGCAAATGGAATGAATGTTTGTTTATCTTTATTCTCTGAGTCAAAGATGATGAATCCTTTAGGACCAGATTCATCAAAGCCTCTACCTTCTAAACAACCTGAATAAGCATATCTTCCTCTATTGTCTAATTCCCCAAATGAACATGAGTGAATATGTCCTAATGCAAGGTAATCAATATTCTTATCTCTTAACTTTGATAACTTGATTTTATCTAAACCAATCGAATCGGATATTTGACCATGTAACATAACAACGTTAATCATGTTTGAATCAAGATTTAACGTGCCATAAAAAGAAGAATAATTTTCCTTTGATATCTCAATTCCAGAGATTGCAACATTATCATAAATATATGTTTCCCAGGTATTCGAAAATGTTTTTAAATTAGGAATATCTTCAATGTAACTTTCTTCTGTATCGTGATTGCCACGAAGATACAGGAAATCAATATTAGGGTGTTGCTTAATAACAGAATAAAAGGTGTCTTTATCTTTTTTGAATGGTCTATCCGAATCAAAGACATCTCCACTAAGGAGAATGATATGAACATCTTGTTTCTCGGCATAGTCCGCTAAACGCATAAAAGAATTACGGACATCCATCTTTCTTTCTTCAGAAATTCTTTTTAATTTCGCCTCGATTTTAGACCCTAAATGAAGATCTGCAGCATGTATGATTTTCATAAAAACCCCTTTGTCTCTATGAATATATTTTAACATAGAGATTTAGGGGCAGATGTCATTAAAAACAACTTTTTATTTGTTGTAAATATGAGGGAAATATAGGTGATTTTTGAATTTTTATTGATTTAAATTATAGGTCCGTGTATTTGGTCGCATTACCTTTGGCTTTTTCAACTGGATACTTCTTTTCGTTTTTCTCCATCTTAGAGTTAACTATCTCATCTTCATCTAAACCAAGCTTATCTAATAAATCTCTGGAATAGATAATGACGTCTGCTAGTTCTTCTTTAACGTGCTCCAAATCATAATCGTCTTCAGACCATTGAAAACACTCTAAAAGTTCATTTGCTTCAATGGAAATGCTTTTAGCTAAATTGGCTGGAGAATGGAATTTAGACCAATCTCTATCGCTTATGAATTTATGAATTCTATCTATCGTTTCTTGTTTCATATTTTTCTTCCTCGTTTCAAAAATTTATATCATAGATTTTAAACCCGAAGAACATTCTGTTGGCATTTAATTTGTAAGGTTAGAAAAAGCTCTCCTAATGGAATTAAGAGAGCTTTGTTTTTTATTTAGAAGATTCTTTATTGGCAATTTCTGCTAACATTTTTTGTTCGTATTCTTGCTGCTTGGCTAAATGCTTATCAGAAAGTTCTTTCTTTTTAGCATCCCATTCCTTGCCGTGTAATGGGTAGAACCACATTGCAACGAAGGAAAGGACAAGTAAGATACCAGTAATTAAGAACCAGCACATGAATAAGCCATTCTTTGCTGTCATGCTCTGTGAAGCGTAGTCGATAACTTCTACAACTTCTCCAGTAATATCACTTGTTGTTTGTTTGGTAAGAGTCTTATCGAATCCATAAAGTGATGCAATCATCAACGGGAAAAGAGCGGTTGCAATAGATCCGGCTGGCTTGGTGATAAGAGAGTTGATGCCAGCATAGACTCCTTCTCTTCTTGCTCCGTTATCCACTTCGTCTTTGTCGATAACATCGCCATTGACCATAGGAACCAAATAAAGGCCACCAGCTAAACCAATTCCACATAAGAAGAAAGTTAAGATACAAACATAGAAATATTGTCCTAAGAATGCGCCAAGTAAGCATCCTGTTCCCATCGCGCCAGTAAGAATCAACATCTCAGTACGAAGACCCAATTTATTTCTTGTGAAGTTGAAGAAGATAATTCCTGCGATTACCCCAACAGCAAGTGCCACATATAAAACTGTTATTGATGTTCCACCAATCCAGCCGTTTGGAGAACCATCAACTGCCCACATACCAGAGGCGTAAGTTAATCCGACCATCAAGGCGTTTTGAGCAAAAATAACAGTCCATGAAATAACTTCAAATAATAAGAACGGTTTGTTCTTTAAGCAAAGTTTTAAGCCTTCAAAGAACTTTGGTTGTTCTTCTTCAGTCGTATATCCATTCTCTTTATAGAAGAAGGTTGAAATAAATACGATTGCTCCACATACCAAGCCCATGCCAGCCATGATAAGAGGGAAGATGTTGGCATTATGTTCAATGAGTTTATCTAATTGAGAATTCAAAATCATTGGAGCGCCATAACTAATAAGCGAGAAGAGAATATTGAAGAGGAATATTTTGTTTCTTGCTTTGTTTGTAACGGCCATTTCGTAAGGCATGACATATATAGCCGAAGCAATGGCAGTATAAAGAAGGTCATAAAGGAATAATCCAAGAAGTTCTTCAAAGAAGAGAAGACCTTGGCTCATGCCCTTGCCTTGTAAGGCTGGAAGCCACATAAGCGCATAAATAACAGCCATGATTGGCGCGCCATATCTGATCCAAGGAATTCTGCGGCCCAATTTCGAATGAGTCCTGTCGGCTAAGAAACCGTAGATTGGATCGTTTACAGCATTCCAAACGCCAAAGATGATCCATACGATCATATTTAGTGTTTCGTTTAATCCTAGTTTGTTAACGAAGAGATATTGCAACGCCGCGCCTTCTGCAAACGCGCACAATAGTCCCGTTCCAGCATTAGCTGCACCTAGCCAAACTGCACTAGATGTTTTAACTTTTTCCTCTCTTAGAGGTAGTCTTTCATCTGCCATTTTTATTTCCTTTCAAAAATGTGATTTATAAAACTCATGCATATCTCTTCATATGCTTGAGGATTTACCTGATATGATTCCGCATGTTTTGCTCCATCAATAAGATGAAAGTCCGAATTTTGTTTTCTCGTTTCATAAATTTCTTCTCCTTCATCTGGAGGAACAAAATCATCATTCTTGCCATGAATAATTAGTAAGGGAACATCGCTTTCTTTCAATGCATTCATCGGAATAACATCTTCCATGGAAAACTTATAGAAAACTTTTAACATTAAATTTGCTCCATGTATGAAGAATGTTGGAATGTGTGTTTGTTTCATTTTATGAATTAAAAGCTTCCTTAACGATGAATAGCCGCAGTCTTCGATAACAAAAGAAACATTTGGATGATATTTCAAAGATTGGAGAACACTTGCTGCGCCCATGGATTCACCATGAAGTCCAACTACTGCATCACCACCAAATCTTTGGTGACAGTATTTAACAATATCGATAACGTCTTTGCTTTCGTTAAAACCCATTGTTGTGAATTTCGTTTTATTTTCTCCATGTCCTCTTTCGTCATACACCAGAATAGAAAATCCATGTTTGAAAAAGAACTGGGCATATTTCAAAGAACCTTCTCTATCCCAAGTATAACCATGAGCAATTATCACGATTTTCTTGTTATCGCCATTTTGTGAAAAATCTCCGTTTATATAAGAACCATCACTCATTTTTATGGATACTGGTTCTCTTTTCAAATAAGACATGTCTGCAGGTATTAAGCCTTTGTCTACGTCCACTTTATGCGTGAAATCCTTTTTAAATCTTTTTGGATGAGTTAGGAACCTAGCCAAAAGAAAAGACATAAGAAAATAAGCGATAACTAGGAACGCTAAAACGGAAAATACAATAATTAAAGCTATTACCACTGGCGACATCTTCAAGTGGAATTATATAGCAGGAAATAGAAAGTTAAAAATAGTTTTTTAACCGACTTAATTATTTTAGTTTGAAATATATGAAAAAATTAATTCTTGCTGTTTTCTGCTAAGAATTTCATGTATTCATCAATAGCTTTCTTAATTGCTTCAGATTTGTTTTCTTGGTTATCCAAAAATGTAGCAATAGCTTGATCTCTTTCATTAGAACCAACATTGAGAGTGACCTTTACATTCTTAATGTTTTTCTCATTCCAACGTCTTTTTCTATTTGTTTCTTTTCTTATATCTTTCATATGCTTTTTAACCATGGTGGAGGCTAGGCCCCCTTGACTCCGACAGGCTAATTAATTATAATAGGAACGCTTTTATCAGTTCCAGCAGAAGCGCGAGAAGTGGCGACCACTTCAAGAGCCATGCTAGAACTTTTTTAATACGCATCGCTAAAAAACTATGTAACTACGGAGGTTTCCCTCTGAATACTGTCGGAGTCTTGGAAAGTCTAGTCCCCAAGTGCGCGATCATTCGGGTAATGCCCTCCTTTTCGCATAGGTTAGACGGTTTTGCTCCGTCATGGCTAAATTATATAGCGTACTAGTACTAGTTGCGAGTTATTTTAATACTTTTCTAATGTTTTTAGACAACCTACAAAATGAATCACTATTCTTCGTGACATTTGAAAAAAACGTCACAACTCCTTGTAGATTTCATATTTTCGTGCTTCGTGGTGGAGGTTGGGCCTCCTTGACGTCAAAAGATTATAAAGCTACAATATAAATGCTTTTAGGATTTCTAGCAAAAGCGCGAGAAGTGGCGACCACTTCAAGAGCCATGCTAGAATTCTTTTTATACGCACCATCTGAGCTACGGCGGTTTCTCCGTAAAACCCAGTGACGCCATCAGAAACCCAACCCCCAAACGTGCGATCATTCGGGTAATGCCCTCCTTTTCGCATATATGGGAGGTTATCTCCTACCACAAAAACATTATATAGCATACTAGTCCTAGTAGTAAACGTTTTCTTATTTTTTTGAGCAATATAATTATACCGTACTATTAGAGAGGCGATCGTATAATCTAGAACAAAGATAACTGCTCGGCATCATCGATATTTTTGTTATATCCTTCGATTAATTTTTTCAAAAATTCATAATCTTTTGAATATGAATTTGGCAACCTAATTAACTGAATTCCAGCTTCAAGGCATGCTTCATTTTTGTTTTGATCGGCCTTTATGCGTTTTACATCCGAAAAATGTTCTCCACCATCAAATTCAAAAGCAATCTTTGCTTTATATCCTCCTAGTATTGAATGCTCATAAATTACAGAGTCGAATTCCCGAGTTGAGGAGGAATATTTTTCACCTAATACATCTTTCAAAAGAACGTTTCTCACTAATTTAAGTCTCTTTTTTGTAGATACTATTTGTTTTATAGTTTCATAAAATTCATCTTCAGAAAGGGATCCATTAGATTTTCCTATGTTGAGATTCATATAATTTGGAGGAATCACTTCGCATTTACCGTTTGTATCGCAATAACTAACGAGTTCATTCCACACGTCATCACCTGTGTTTATTTTTGCTAAGGCTTCTTTATCGGAAAAAACAACGAGTTTCTTTTTGGCTCTAGAGACCGCAACATTAGCAATCTCCCCATGAGAATGTATCCACTTAAGAGCACCTTGGCTAGAATATTTAGAGATACCGGTTGAAATAATAATGGTTTCCTTTTCATCGCCTTGAACACTATGGATTGTGGATGCCTTGACACCTTTTACCCCTTTTCTTTCTAAAAGAGTATTTATAAGATTCGCTTGATTAACAAATGGAGTGATAATCGCACAATCAGTTAGATTTGATTTCAAACAATACTCGGCAATATTTTCTGCTTCTTGGAAATTCTGATTTTTAAGTGGGGCTTTAACATAGTTGATTGTCTCGTGTGACTCCAATTCCCCTGAAATTAAGTCTTTTTGCAACCGTAATTTGTTCTGATAAAAGTATTTGTTACTAAAATTGATTATCTTTTTCCCACAACGGTAATGGTCTCGTAGAAGAACTCTATTACTTACTTTATCCGCCTCTTTCATCGTGGATAATATTGAATTTGTAAGGTAGTCATATCCATCTGAAATTTCAAATTTCTCCTTCAAATCCTCATTCATTTTGTCATCAACATTAACAACTGGCGTTAGTTGATCTTCGTCTCCAACAAGCAAAAGAGCCTTTCCTCTAGATAAAGGCAATAAGGAATGAGCAATGTCGGCTTGCCCTGCTTCATCCATAATAACTAAATCAAAAAGAAAGTCTGTCGTGCCTAATCTTGCGGAAGAAATGTTTGTCGTGAAAATAATTGGAAATACATTTGTAAGTAATTCCATATTCCGATCATCACTTAGATAAGAATTAAATTTCATTCTTCTAGTGGTCTCATCTTCCTCATAAATAATCTTCATGAATTCTTTATAACGATTACCTCTTAATTTTCTTAGATGATTTATCGATGAGTAATAAAGATATTTCATTGCATCTTGATCGTTTTTAAGAGAAACGAAAGAAGAGATTAATTCATCTTCGCTTTTTTCTGGAAGTTCTTTGAGTTCTTCTTCTAATTTTGCTTTTTGTTTGCTAACAATGTTTGTCCTTGCTCCAAAAGAAGAAACTTTGTCGAGAAATGATAGGTTCTCAATTATTGTTTTTCTTCTTTGATAGTTAGTAAGAGAGAGGACTGCTTCTTTGTTGCTAGAAAGTACTTTCGCTTTAAGTTCATCTAGTTCTGTTACTGAAAGAACATCCTCGAAATTTTCTTTAAGCATCTTTCTAATACGAAGAATGCTTTCGTTAACTTTTAAAGAATTCCCTAATCTAAGGTAAGGAAAATTAATTGGTTTGCCTTGATACGCAAATCCAATTTTACTAATTATGCCTTCCAATGGACGATTGTTATTTGTAGAAATTAATACTGTTTTCTCTGCAAAGTAAGCAGACAATATAGTATTAAAAATCGTTTGAGTTTTTCCTGTTCCTGGAGGACCTTGAACATAGGTTATCTTGTTTTTCAACGCATTATAAATTAACAAGGCTTGATCGGAGTTGACCCTATCATCAAAGAGAACTATTCCTGGCAAGGATCTTCCATTATTTGAAAGAGAGGAATTTCCAAAAAACGCTTTTAGAGGAACGTTAAGTTCACCATTCCCCCACTTCTCTTCGATCTTGTCGAAAAGAGAATTTAAATTTATTTGGATATCTCTTTGAAGGCAGAAAAATTCTGGTCTTGTGTTTATCTTTTCTTTAAAACGAAGATTTTCTCTGATGACTTCCACCGCAT
>CAVKFY010000086.1:0-6749 GCA_963655775.1 Alistipes communis | reverse complement strand
GCAGCACGCCGCCGGGCTTTTTTCTTTTATGGGGCATTTCCCGGCTCCGTTGCATATATTTAAATATTGTGAGATAATATCTAGGCTTTTAAGCAAGTATACAATTATGGCAGTTAACAAAAAGACTAAATATGGTGAGATAAAAATCTCTGAAGAAGCGATAGCAACTGTGGCAGGAGAAGCTGCGACTAGTTGTTATGGTGTTATGGGGCTTACCCCTGCATCTTCTTTAAACGGTGTTATTTATGAAGGAGTTAATAAACTTCTTAAGAACACTGATTATGTTAAAGGCGTTTATTGCCATAAAATCAAAAGCGGGTACCAAGTTGACGTCTATATTGTCGCCGCTTATGGGGTTAAATTAACAGAAGTTGTTGGTGAAGTTCAAAAGAAGATCGCCTATGACTTGAAACAAGTATTTCCTATTGATTATTGGGAAATCAATGTTTATGTTACAGACGTCCAAGAAATTGAGTGATGAATATGAAACATATAGATGGACAAGAATTAAAACAACTCTTTTTGTCAGGTGCTAATAATTTATACAACCATTACCCTGAAATTGATCAATTAAATGTTTTCCCTGTTCCTGATGGCGATACAGGCATGAACATGAATCTTACTTTGAGTAGCGGTGCCAAAGAAGTAAAAAACAATAACGATGAATCTGTGGAAACTATTTCTCGTCTTTTTTCTAGAGGCTTGATGATGGGTGCTAGAGGAAACTCTGGCGTCATTACCTCCCAAATCTTTAAAGGATTCTCTGAGGGATGCAAAGGTAAGAAAACTTTGAACGTCGAAGACTTAGCCAAGGCCTTTGTTTCTGGTAAAGAAATTGCCTATAAAGCAGTTAAATCTCCAGTTGAAGGTACTATTCTTACAGTTATTAGAGAATCTTCTGCAGCATTAATTGAGAATTATTCCAAGTTCTCCACGATTGAGGCTGCACTTAATTTCTTATTCATTGAAGCAAAGAAGTCCCTTGAGCATACACCAGATTTATTGCCAGTTCTTAAGCAAGTTGGTGTTGTCGACTCTGGTGGTGCTGGTCTTACTGTCATTATTGAAGGCATGCTTAAAGCTGCTAAAGGCGATTTTGTTGAACGCAATGAAAATCTTGCTGAAGGCGAGGCTATTTCTAACGTTCTTTCTACCCCAAATGGTAAATATGCTGGTGCTCAATTATCTGAATCTGAAGAAGGATATGGCTATTGTACCCAATTATTAATCCGCTTAGGCAAACCTGGCGATGGCAAAAAGCCATTTGATGAAGAAAAATTTAAGAACTTCTTATCACATAATGGCAAATCTCTCGTTCTTGTTAGAGATGATGATCTTGTTAAGGTACATGTTCACACCTTAACTCCTGGTATGATGTTAAATTATGCCCAACAATATGGTGAATTCTTAACAATTACAATCGAGAATATGTCTGAAGAACACCATAATATCGAACATGGTAATTCTGCGACAGACATGGAAAGTAATATCGCCCGTGCAAAAGCAGAAAAAGAAGCGGCAGAAACTCCTTTAAAAGATAACGCGATTATTGCTGTTTCCTCTGGTACAGGATTAGACGAAATGTTTAAAGAACTTGGCGTTGATGTAATTGTTTCTGGTGGCCAAACCATGAATCCATCTACTCAAGATTTCCTCGATGCCGTTAAAAAAGCACACGCTAAAAACATTTTCATTTTACCAAATAACTCGAATATCGTTTTAGCTGCATCTCAAGCTAGTGACGTCTTATCAGAAGATGGAAAAATAAATTGCTACGTAATTCCTTCCAAGAGCATTCCTCAAGGATTAAGTTCTTTGATGCAATTCTCCCCTGAAAATGATCCAAAAACAAATTATGAGACCATGAAAGCGGCCTTAAAGAATGTCAAATCTGGTTCGGTCACATATGCCATTAAAGATACGGACATTGAAGGAGTCCACATTACAAAAGACTTCTATATGGGTATGCGCGATGATAAGAAAGTTGTTGCTTGCGTTGCCGATAAGATGCTCGCACTTAGAGAACTTGTAAAATCTTTGGCTAAACCAGAAGTTATGGTTATGACAATTATTGCTGGTGAAGATATTAAACCAGAAGACGTTGAATCAATTCAGGAAGAGCTTCAAAATGAATATTCAGATATTGAAATCAATGTCTTTAGCGGAAATCAACCTATTTATTCCTTCCTTGTTGGCGCGGAATAAAACTAAACATCTAAATCTTGGCTCCATTATTATGGGGCCTTTTTTCAAATTCGAGGTCGATATTTCAACAAAGTAAGCCAACTCTCCCTTTATTTTTCGATTTAGTTTTAAAGTATAAATCGTAAACAGAGATATTCCTGGGACACAAAAAATAATTGTTATATTTTGTTTTTGTTTTATTCTAGGAGTTAAAGGACAAGAATATGCTAAAAATCGAAAATTTCTCCTTAGAAGGCAAGAGTGAAAACATTCTTACCGATGTAACCAATCCTATTTTTCATTATGTTGTGGTTTCCGATAAAGAAAAAGACAAGACAACGTATGTCAAATTAGAATGCAATGGTTGGACGCACGAAGGGAAAGATGAGATTTATATCAAATATCAGGGCAAGGCATTTCTTCCTTTTAAAGAATACGAAGCAAAATTAAATATTCGTAATGCGTATAACGAAGAAGTAACCTCTTCATTAAAATTTGAAACTGGATATCTTGGTTCATCTTTCAAAGGAAAATGGATTTCTGATCCAACATATTCGTTTACCGAAAAAAAGGTTTCTCCTCTTCCTTTGACCTTCAAAAAAGAATTGAATCTAAGCAAAAAAATCAAAAAAGCCTATCTATATTCCACCTGTTTTGGAATTTATGATGTTTTTGTTGGTAATAAAAAAATCTCCAAAACTTATTTTGCTCCAGGCTTTACTTCGTATGCCAGCGAGCTTCAATATCAAAGATACGATATAAAAGACGCATTGTTAGAAAATAACGTTATTTATATAAACGTTGCTGGTGGATGGGCTGTTGGTAGTTTTGTTTTCACGAGGAAAAATAGAATTAGTGCGGATAAACAGGCTCTCCTTTGTGATATTCATATCGAATATGAAGACGGAAGTAAGGAAGTAATCGGTTCTGATGAAAGCTGGTTTGTTTCACATAATTCCCCATTTAAAGAAGCGGATCTTTATGATGGAGAGGTGTATGATGCAAATATCTCTTTAGATAATCTTCCATATGTTCATGCTGAAGAAACTAAAGTTCGTTTGAAACCAACTCTTTTGGCAGACTATTCTTCCCCTGTAATCGAACACGAGATATTTAAGCCAACTTTCTTGCATCAAGACACGAACAAAGATTACATTTTCGACTTCAAACAGAATTTCGCCGGCATAGTTAGGCTTCATATTAAAGATGCTAAAAAAGGGGCAAAAATCCTTGTTAAGCATGCAGAAATTCTCCAACCTAACGGAGATTTGAATACTCTTTTCCTTCGTTCTGCTAAAGCCAGATTTGAATATATTTGTAAAGATGGAGACCAAACCTATTCTCCAACCTTTACTTATATGGGTTTCAGATACATTTCCCTTCGTTTAGAAGGAATTTCTATCGAAGATATTGAGATTGAAGGAGTCGCATTATATAGCAATTTAAAACAAGGCGGATCCTTTGAATGCTCAAACGAATTACTCAACAAGCTTAATTCCAACATTATTTGGTCAAGCAAATCTAATTTTGTTGATATTCCAACAGATTGTCCTCAAAGAGATGAAAGAATGGGCTGGACTGGAGATATTGCGGTATTTTCTCCAACAGCGTTATTCAACTTTGAGATGTCTTCTTTCTTAAAGAAATGGCTACTTGACGTAAGAAAAGAACAAAACCGTGGTGGAGGTCTTCCTAACACTGTTCCAGTGCAAGGATATGGAATTCCTGCGACTATGCCAAGAATGGCGATAGATTGGTGGGGAGACGCTTCAATTCTTGTGCCATATAACGCATATTTAGCAACTGGTGATATTTCTTTCTTAGAAGATAACTATCTAATGATGAAGAAATACGTCAAAGCCTGTAAATTCTGGGCGAATTTGATTGGCTTTGGCAAGCAAAGATATATTTGGAAAGGAATCAACGCTTTCCATTTTGGCGATTGGATCGCGCCTGGCGTTCCAAAAATGGGAGATTGGCAAGCTCGTCACCCATGGACTGCAACCGCCTCACTATATAGCAGTTCATCCTTACTTTCCAAAATCGCTGGCATTTTAAATAAAAAAGATGATGAGAAGAAATATCTCAAACTATCTGAAAAAGTAAAGGATGCCTATATTTCCGTGTTCACCGATGGAAATGGCAAATTATATAACGAGTTCCAAACCGCTTATGTTTTGCCTCTCTATCTAAAAATGTTTAGCAAAGAGACAATTGGAAAGGCAGCCAAAAATCTTGCTTCACTAGTTGAGAAGAACTCTTATTGTATTGGAACTGGCTTTCCTGGTACTCCATTCATCCTTTTCTCTTTAAGCGACAATAACCAAGTAGATACGGCATATAAGATGTTATTAAATACAAAATGCCCATCTTGGCTATATGAAGTTAAGAGTGGTGCGACGACCGTCTGGGAAAGATGGGATGGTCTTGATGAGAATGGAGAATGCGAAATCAAAGACGATGGAACAGGCTCTATTCCAATGATTTCTTATAACCATTATGCTTCTGGCGCAGTTGGTGATTTCCTCTATAAACGTGTCGCAGGCTTAGAAATGCTTGAACCTGGATATAAGAAATTTAGAGTTAAACCTATTCTTGGCGGAGACCTAAAATATGCAAAATGTGAAACATTATCTCCATACGGCAAAATAATCGTTTCATGGAAAATAGAGGATAAAACTTTAAAAATCGAAGTCGATGTACCTTATTCTTCATCTTGTGAAGTTGTCTTCCCTAATGGAAAAACATATAACTTAGAATCAGGGAAACATTTCTTAGAAGAAAAATTATAAGCAACATTTTAAAAGATGGATTTCTAACTGATTTCCATCTTTTTTCTTACGAATTAAGCATAATGAAAATGCCATGTATGTTAAAATAATTCCATGGCGATTTCTAAATCAAAAGCATTTAATGAAGCCCTTTCCTCGATAGGAATAAAAGAACCAATCGATGTTTTAAATCACTTGCCAAGAAGATATGATGATTTTACTTATTCCATTCCTAAATTAGTTTATGAAGATAAAGAACGTGTTGTCTTGTTAGGAAAAATAAGTGGCAGCATGCCAAGATGTTTTCGTTTTGCTAAAAGGAGCGTTTATCGTTTCACCTTTGAAACTGTAAATGAATACGTTTTTGAAGTCGAAGCGTGGAACCAAACCTACTTATCTCATTACCTAAATTTAGAAGATGAATTTACCCTTGTTGGTTACTTCGATAAGAAACGCAATAAAATAAATCTATCCAAGATTCTCAAGGGAAAAATTGAAAAAAACGTTTCTTTAAGACCTATTTATTCTTTGCCAAGCAATATTCAAAATCACACATTTCAGGCGTTAGTAAAAAGAATCCTTCTCCAAGAAAAAGATTCCTTAGAAGATATTCTTCCTAGTAACTTAAAAGCCAAGTATCGCCTCATTGATAGATGGAATGCCTATAAGTGCGTTCATTTTCCTAATTCCAGAGAAGATATTCATGCAGGCATGCGTTATCTTAAATACCAGGAAGCACTTTCTTTTTCTCTTTCTAATCAATTAGTTAGAGGAGAAAATAGATCAATAGTTAAGGATTTTAGAAGACAAATTCCAATGAATCTTTTAGATAGATTTATTTCAACCTTGCCTTATAAACCCACAAATGATCAACTAAAGGCTTTGAATGAATGCATAACCGATATGAATTCATCTCAAGTGATGTATCGTTTACTACAAGGAGATGTAGGAACAGGCAAAACACTTGTTGCGGCTTTATGTGCTTATGCAAACCATCTTCGTAGCGAGCAAACTGCCATTATGGCTCCAACGGATTCTTTAGCAAGGCAACATTATGATAATCTAAAGAGCATATTCGAAGGAACAAACGTGAATATGGCTTTGTTAGTTGGTTCCCTCCCGCAAAATGAAAAACGTGCGATAGCAGAAGATTTAAAAGACGGAACGATAGATGTTGTCGTAGGCACACACGCTTTATTTTCTTCGGGTGTTGAATATGCTTACCTAGGTTTAGCAATAATCGATGAGCAACATAAATTCGGTGTTAATCAAAGAAGCCTTCTTGTTGATAAGGGAGAGCATGCGGACTTATTGATGATGAGTGCGACACCAATTCCTAGAACTTTAACTTTAACCGTATATGGTGACTTAGATGTTTCTACGTTAACTGAATTCCCTGCCAAGAAAAGAGATGTTGTTTCAAAAATAATCAAGCCAGATGATCCAAAGATACAGAAACTCGTTGAAGAATCAATTAATCATAATCATCGTGTTTATATTGTTGTCCCTCAAATCGAAGGAAACGAAAAAGAAAATACAAGTGTGCTTGAGGTTGCAGAGAAATATAAGGCCTTATATCCAAACAAAGTAACTTTAATGCATGGCAAAATGGATGAAGAAAGTAAAGAAGTGGCAACCCTTGCCTTCCGTAGTGGCCTTTGCCCGATACTTGTTGCTACCTCTCTAATCGAAGTAGGAATCGATGTTAAAGAAGCAAACTTGATGATCGTATATTCTCCAACTCATTTCTCTCTTTCATCTTTGCATCAGCTTAGAGGAAGAATAGGACGTGAT
>CAVKFY010000085.1:0-21449 GCA_963655775.1 Alistipes communis | reverse complement strand
GTTCAGAGGTGCGCCTAAAAACGGTGGTTATTATTTAAAACAAAAGTAGTTTCGATAAAGAAATCAAATTAATGGGATTTTCGGTTTTACCCATAAATCTTAATACCGTCTCTCAATATTTCTTTGGCTAGTTTGGGATTGTTATCTAATTGGCTATCGTCCAATAAATCTATTTTCTTTTTTCAGCTTTTCCCTTAACGTTTCTATTACTTCAAAGAATTTCATCGCATCAACCGGCATGGAAATTAACAAGTCTACATCGCTAGTTTCTTTTGCTTTTCCTTTCGCATACGATCCAAACAAATAACAATATTCAACTTGGTAGTCTTTAAAAACTTCTCTGCAAACGTTTTTAATTTTATCAACCGTTATGATTCCATGATTTTCATCTAATAGAGCCGCTTTCTCTAACGTTTCTAAAACATATTTGTATTTCAAAGAGTCTTTATCTATTTTACCGCCTTCGTAATTTAGATATGTTCTTCTTGTTACGCCTAGGAGCTTTGCCGCCTTTTCTTGTGTTAATCCGCTTTATAATCTAACTTCTTCTAAATCCATATATTTCATTTTAACAATTTCACATCGGAATGCATTTTCATGTGTAATATTTTCACATTTTCATTCTTCTAAATGAGAAAATTATAGAACGATAACCCAAAGTAGGCACATCGCACAATCTTAAAACATTAATGTTTTACAAACAATTTTTAGCTTTTTGGGAAATTTGAATAACACATATTATTTTTACATTATCATTTTTCTAGCGTTTACATTATCAAAATCACATTTTCCTTAGATTTTATCGAATGTTTTACATTATCATTCTATGATATTAATCATTATCAATTTGCTATTTTATTAGCCAACGACCGGATTTATCTCCGCCAATTCTCTCTAATTTTCCATTTTCTTTTAATGAAGCAATAATACGGCTTATGGTTGGTTTTGATTTTCCAATAAGGGAAGCAATCTCATCAAGTGTCGCATATGAATCTTGCGTGATGACCTCTAACAATTTCTGATAACCTGATGATGAATCAGAAACGTAAATCTTATTTGGACGGAATATCTCGAAAAGAAAACCTCCATTGAAGTTCTGATAACGATATGTGATTTTTCTTTCGTTAAGCTGATCAAACGCCTTTGTAAATCCTGTCCCAAAATGCTCGATATAGTTACGGAAATACAAAGCATTATTAATTCGATCATTCTTGTCTATTGGTTTAATTAGTTTATTTGCAAAGTCTTCTGGTTTGCCATTCGAAGGAAACGGACCTGGATTATAAAAAGAAACTCTATTTGGATAAATGGCAATATCTTGTGAAAATGGTGCGGCATAATATGCATGGCCAAAGGCATTTACGACAAGCTCTCTTATCGCAACAGAAGGTATTTCTTCCTCCATCGTTCTTTGGATTTCTTTTGGCTTAACGTTTGGCTTGTATTCAAGTTTGGACATAACATAGGCAAAAGAAGAATCGATAAGTTCAAATATATTTCCTGATATTCTTTGCATATCAAGAAAAACCTTGCCGTCTAGATCTCCTAAAACAGAAAGACGACAAATTAAAGGATTGTTTTTCGAGAAAAGAACTTCACCAGCTTTGTTTATATTTCCTTCTGCGTTAATTAGATGTAAGAATGACAATGAATCCTTTACATCTACATATGGATGATTTAAACGATTTAGTTTATTTCCTGTATCAATGACATCTTTTATGAGATTTTGATCCATATCCTCAAACCTTGCTTCGGATGATGAATTCTCCCAATTATCATATGTTTTTTGGGATTGGATTAACATTTCAGAAAGAATGGCAGTGGGCATCAAATCGCTTCTTTCTCCATTTCTAAGGTAATAACATTCTTTTGCACGATAAGGTTTTGCTTCACCATGAAAATCAACTTCTATGAACTTATTCCCTAAAGCATCTTCTTTCGTGTCTATGGTATAGAAAGGGGATGGGTCAATCGATGAATTTATTTTGTTAGCAATATCGCTTTCGGTTTTCTTTCCTATTTGTAACCCAATAACTTCTCCATTATCGTTAACGCCAAAGAAAAGAGTTCCTTTGCCTCGTTTATTAAGTATTGCGCCAATATCTTTCATGGCTTCTTCTTTTTCAGCTAACGATTCTTTAAATTCAACAATTTCGCTTTCATTTCCTAGTACCATATTCAGACCTCTTGCTTGTATCTTAATTTACATTATCATTTTTTTCAAGTTTTCATTATCAAAATCACGTTTTCTTTAGGTTTTATCGATTGTTTTACATTATCACTTTTTCTACTTTTTCATTATCATTTTTATGGTTTTATTAGAAAAATCATTTCTCTACATCCAATATATCAATTTGACATTTATGTTATTTGACCCAGTAAATGACCCAGTAAAACATTCGATAAAAGCTTATTTTTGAAGTTTAACAATATTTACTGGGTCAGTTTTTAATGCAAAAGACATCTAAGAACATTTGAATAAACACTTAGTGGCTAATTGTTGTTGTCAAGATTATGCTGCTCTGGATAGAATGCAGGAACGATAAGAGAAGTAATAATCAACAAGCCAACGATGGATACAGCAAAAACCAAAATTGTAACAATATCAAAATATAGTAATGAAAGTAATCCTCTACCAAATGCAATACCTATCAATGTAAGTAGTGGATACATCATAGGCACATTTTCAATATCAAAAAGTTTAGCCAAACAAAGAGAAATAGAAATACGATGCCTAAGATAATCATAGTTATCATTGGGAAAGCATATAGCACCACTTTATATGTCTGATGAATGTGATCTTCGATGATTTTCATAATAGTTATCGTTGTTCCTTGATAAACATGCTGATTTATGCCGCACCAATAAAGAACGCCTGTTCCGATGGAGAAAAATATAGCAATACACAAAGCAATACGTAGATAGTCCTCTTTATTTCCAAAGCCAATATCAAAATGAGATAAGATGGCTCCTACAACGAAAACTAATGAATATGCGGTAGAAGGCAAGAAAGTTAAAATTCCAAGTCCTGCAATCCTATAAACGCTAGAATAAAAACTTGCTATAGAAAATATAGATCCTTCTGGTTTGTAGCCAGCATTATTAGCAAAATGTTTTGCACACTCAACTCCTAAGCCGTTGAAAGTGAAATAGATTAAAAGGCCGACTGCCAAGGGAAGAAAGAAGACAATAGTTGAAATGAAAGTTAGAAAAATCGTAATGGGATAATAGACATTTGTTGGCATCTCTTTTCGTTTAGTTCTAACCATTAAAATCTCCTAGAGCTTATTCTATTTATCCGTGCGCTAAAGAAATGCCAAAATGGAATAAACGCTTAGGTATATTTTGGATAATATAAATACTATTTATAATATTGTAAATCATAATTTACTAATTTATAATTTACTAAATTCATGAGATTTTAAATTATGAGGTTTGTCGGAAGAGAAAAAGAACAAAAAGCAATAAATGCAATTTTGGATAAACAAGGTTATCAAGGTTGCATCATATATGGCAGAAGACGTATGGGCAAAACGGAACTCATAAAGCATTGCCTAGCAAATAAAAACGTTCCTTTCATCATCTATCAATGCAAAGAATCAAACGATAGAGACAATGCCGATTTCTTAACCGAAGTCATTAAAGAGACGCTTAAAATACCTCATTTGCATTTCAATAGCTTTATAGAAGCCATAGATTTTCTTTTTGAATATGCGGAAACAAAAGAACTATATTTAGCCATTGATGAATATCCTTACATAAGGCAATCAATAGAAGGATGCGATTCGAAGTTGCAAGATATTATTGACAAGCATGCAATGAAAACAAACGTAAAACTATTCTTGCTTGGCAGCAGCATAGCAATAATGTCGTCTCTACAAAATCATGATAATCCTTTGTATATGAGATGTGCAAATTCCATTCTTCTAAAGCAAATGGATTATTACGATTCAGCAAAGTTTTATTCGACTGCAACATTAGAAGATAAGGTAAAATACTTCTCCGCTTTCGGAGGTGTACCTTTCTATAACGCACAAATAAACGAAAAGCTTTCCGTAAAAGAAAACATCATCAACATCATTAGCGGTCAATTTTCCGGAATTAAAGATTTTTTAGAAATATATCTAAAAAGCGAGCTAAGAAAGGTAAATGGGGCGAATATAGTTTTTGAAAAAATAGCATTAGGCGCTTTTCATTTTTCAGATATCCTCGCTAAAACCCACCTAGAATCATCTGCTTCTCTTGCGGCAATCCTAGAAAAACTAATCAATATGGATTTGATTGAATACATCGTTCCAATAAACGAAAAAACAAACAAACAGAAAGCAGGATATCGTATAAGCGACCATTGCATAGGCTTCTATTACAATTTCATTTATAGAAATGAGTCCGCACACAAAATACTAGATGACGAGACTTTTTACGATGTTTTTATAGGGAAGGAGTTTAATTCAAAAATCGTTCCTCTTGCATTCGAAAAAATATCGAAACAATTCCTAATTAGGAAAAATGCTAAAGGAGAAATTGAGCCTTTGCTTACTGACATTGGAACGTATTGGTATGACAATCCAAAGGAAAAAAAGAACGGTCAATTCGATGTAGTCGGGAAAGCAAAGGATGGCTATGTTTTCTTTGAGTGCAAATACACAGATAAGCCCATCGATGATGAAATCATAAAAGAGGAATTAGAGCAAATATCCCAAACAACATTAAAGCCTTATCAATATGGCTTTATATCAAAGAACGGTTTCAATCTAGCAAAAACGTATCCTTATTTATTCTTCACTCTTGAAGATCTATACAAATAACGGCTATTTTTTCACTTTAATGTATTTGCCAATCTTATACCCATCTGCAATTAAATTCACGTCACGCATCCTTCTTTGTTGGAATTAGACACTTTTATACACTTTTGGCCATCAATTATACGGTTTTATACACTTTTAACGTTGGTTATGCACTTTTGATAGTTTTAAAAAATACCTAGCGTTCAAGGATACTCTCATCCAGCAAGAAATCAAAAATATCAACTATAACCAAACCTTTTTCATCCCTTCTAACACCAAGACCATCTTTAGTTATGATGATCTTTTTAAAGGAATCGTTTATATAGTAGAGAGATTTCTTTTCTCTTTTAAGAACTTCTTCATCGTTTAAGTTCAAACAGACTTGAATGTAATATTTTTCTGAATTTCTATATGCAATGAAATCTACTTCTAGATCCTTTTTTGCGTAAATGGTCTTATTGTTTTTATCTTTCCTATTTGTGGCCTCGTTAATATCGACTTTCCCAACATCAACAAAATAACCACGATATCTTAGCTCATTATAAACAACGTTCTCCAAAAGATGGTTTTCTTCTATTTGTTTGAATTGAAGACGTGCATTTCTAACTCCTATATCTTCGAAATATATCTTGTAAGGTGAGTTTATATAAGAGTTTCCTTTGATATTGAATTTCTTGGCTTTGGATACGATAAACGAATCTTCAAAGTAATCTACATAATTATCAATCGTATCGTTAGTGGTCTTTAGATGCTTTTCTGTCTTAAGCATCGATTCAAGCTTAGTAGGGGAAACCCCATTTCCAATATTGGAGGCGAGCAAGCTAAACAAATCAGAAAGAACGTTTGTATCTCTAACACCATTTCTATCTTTGATGTCTTTCAAATATATTTCGTTACATAAAGAAATAAGAGTTGATTCTCTTTCATCTATGTCACCTTGACGATAGACGATTGGCATGCCTCCTGTGACTATATATTGTCTCCAAGCCTCATTCGAACCTAAAGAAAGTCCTTCCTTCATTTCTTTAAACGTTAAAGGGAGAACGTGAATAATCGTTTCTCTTCCACGGAATTTCGTTTCTACTTCACTCGATAACATTTGTGAGTTGCTGCCAGTAACATAAACGTCAAAATTGTTGTGATATAAGAAAGCATTCAAAGTTCCGACAAAGGAATCAAGAATTTGGATCTCATCTAATAAAAGATAGAAAATATCTTTATCATTCGTAATTGATGCAATATAGGCACGGAACTTTTTAGAATTTACGACATACAAACCATTGCCAATCCTGATCTTTGTTGATTCTTCTGGATAAAAAGCGTCAAGCTTGTCCAAATCTTCATCGTTATCAAAAGCAAAACGAATAATATGTTTATCGTCTACGCCATCTTCGATTAAAGTTCTATAAAACAAAGTATTGAGCAAGTAAGATTTTCCACATCTCCTAGCGCCGGTAATAACTTTGATTAAAGAATTGTTTTTATGTTTAACCAAACGATCAATATAATGCTTTCTAGAAAATTCCATATTCGACGATCCTTAAAGTACTTTGTATTTTGTCGAGTAGATTATAACATTGATATTCATATATTGCTATTTCTATTCGATTTTTTTCAAAGACTTTGCGTTTTGTCGATTAGAAAACAAGAGCGGAGATTGGATAGTAAAATTCAATGCCAAATTCGATTCTTCAAACATTGCTGAAATAGAATTTAACGACATGTGTTTAGCAAGGGGATGTGGGGTCAACATTCCAGAAATAGAGTTATTCAAATCATCTGGAGGCAATAAATATTTTCTCATCAAAAGGTTTGATAGAGAAAAAGGAAAGAAAATTTATATGATTAGTGTTGCAGCTCTACTTGAAGTTGACTTCCGTGCTCCAACACTAGATTATTCATCGCTTATAAAGCTGACGCAAATACTAACCAATAACGAAGATGATGTTTATCGAATGTACAAGCGTATGGTTTTTAACGTGCTGATTAACAACCAAGACAACCACGCAAAGAATTTTGCATTTATGTTTGATGAGAATGGCAATTCATATCGTTTATCGCCAGCATATGATCTTGTTAGAAGCAAAACGTATTGCAACAAGCATATGACTTCGATTAACGGAAAGAGTAATGACATCACCGTCGAAGATATGCTAGAAGTTGGAGCAAAGAATAAATTAAGTCTCGTAAAATGTAAGGAAATAATTTCATCGTTATCTTCGATTGTTAAAAACAAAACAAGCGAGTTTTAATAAGGTTTTTTCGATTTTTTAATTTTTTTGAGCTTGTGGATATTAAATTTTGCTGTTTTTATATCCCATAAAACGGAAATCAAGCCTCAGTAAAACAAACGATAAACCAGCAAAAAACACCGAATAAATCTTGATTTTTCTAGCAAAAATGTTAAAAATAAAACGTTAATCTTGAAGTTTTTAAATCGTATGTATTAAAAACTAAGATTGGGTATTTATTATGAAAAGGAAATATCTATCCATTATTTCACATATTTGTTTATACATAATACTCATGTTTTCTGGCATGGTTTTTTCTTTAACCAGATCTTATAACGTTAAGCATGAAAACGAAAATAGGCGTCCTGATGAAATCGTATTGCAGTCCGAAATAAGCAAATGGGAACTTTACTACAATAAGTTTCTCGTCATGGACAACATCCAGATTGAAGATGACCAATATGATGCGTTAATTGAAACGCCAAAAAGTTGGTATAACATCAAAGCAAAAGACGGTGAGAATTTACCTCTTAGTGGATATGCAACATATAGAACGACAATAGATACATTCAAAAAAGGAGACACAATCACATTCAAGAAGACGGCCACAAACGTAAGCATGAATGTCTATATCAATAGAACAAAAGTTGCTTCAACTGGCAATGTCTCTAAAGATTTATTCAAAAACACAGTTCCCTTTTCATATCAATATTACGAAGAATACAAAATCAACAACGAACCATCTTTAGAAATCATCATTGAAGTTGGTTATAACATCCTTGGTGGTCTTAATTTCTCACCAAAATTCACCAACACAAACTTCCATAACCAAGAAGATGAGGTTATTTCAATCTTTTATTACGTTGTTCTATTTATCTATTTCTCGTTATTCGTTGTAGAGATAATTTCATATTTCCGTATCAGCGATTCGACAGTATATACCGCAAACATGTCTGGATGCATGTTCTTCATAGCGTTTTTCTCATCTACAACAAACAGAGTTCTCTCATCGTTTAATTTCTTCTTTTCTCCTATAGCTTTTGAAATACTAAACTTCGCTTTCTACGCCTTATTTTTACTATCTACAACGCAATTCTTCCGTTATACGTATTCGAAGCAAATTAATAAAGAAGGAGTTTCTTTTGGCTTGTTTATCGCTGGATTGTCTACTTTGCTATATGCGATGTTAATTCCATTAAGATTAGAAATAATAGCCTATGCCATCTACACGGTAATCTACGTCGGAATGACTATAGCTTTATCTTACTTCACAACTTTAAAAAACAAGATAGATATAACTGGCAACTTAACTAAATGCATATTCTATTCCATCATTGGACTTGAATTATGCGTTGCAAGTAGAACACTCGACATTTTTGAAAATACCGTGTCAATCGAAATAATATCGTATCTAATTTTTGTCTTCTTTGTATTTATTGCCATATACATTGCCTTCATCGTAAGGACATATCGAGCTGCGATGAATGAGATGAAATATGAGTTACAAAACAAAGATTTAAAGTTGCTTGTTCTCAAAGACCAAATAAAACCACATTTCATATTCAATTCTTTGAGCGCAATCAAGACTCTTTACCACGAAGATGAAGAAAAAGGCGATCAAGCCGTTTCTCTTCTTGCGGATCATCTTAGATACAATGTCGACGTAGTTACATCAAACCTAATTGAATTCAGTAAAGAAATCGATAATGTCTATAACTACGTCGAACTCAAAAATCTAAGAACAGAGAAGAAATTCAACGTAATATTCAATATCGATTGTCAAGATTTCAAAGTCCCAATACTATCTATTCAACCATTCGTAGAAAATTCCATCAAATATAGCAAAATAAACGAGAAAGATGATGGATATATCGAAATTTCAACCCATGAAGATGAAAATAATATCTATATAGAAATCAAAGACAACGGGGCTGGATTTAATCCTGATGACATAAAGGAAAACTCCACAGGAATTAAAAATGTTAAGGAAAGATATGCGATTCTGTTAAACGCAGAAGTAAACATTGAAAGTGCGATTAACATCGGTACCCAAGTAAAAATAAGCATACCAAAAGAAAGGAAACAATCATGAACATCATTGCTGTTGATGATGAAATATCATCTCTTCAAATATTCCTAAGCCAAATAATCAGCATCGATAATCTTGGCTACAAATTTTTCAAAGACGATGTAGATCAAATTATAAAAAGCGTTGATGAGGCAGACGTTTCTGCAGCCTTCATTGATGTAAATATGCCTAACATCAATGGAGTCGATTTAGCAGGAAAACTCATTTCACATAACCATGAAATTAAAATAGTTTTTGTCACCGGCATAAACGTTACAAAAGACGATTTACCGGACAATATCAAAGAAAATGTTCTTGGTTTTATTTATAAGCCGTACACATTCGAAGACGTTAAACGCTATGTCGATATCATCAGCCACAACAAAACAACAATGCAAGTAAAAATGTTCGATACTTTTGATTGTTTTATCAATGGAAAAACGATGAGTTTTTCTTCCTCGAAATCAAAAGAATTATTTGCATTGATAATCGCTTATAACGGAAAAACGTTGGAAATGAATGACGCCATATCTCAATTATGGCCAGATGTTCCATTGGACAACGCAAAAAGGCTTTATAGAGATGCGGTTTGGAGATTGAGAAAAACATTACAAGATTACAAATTTCCTTGTGTAGATTTTTCTAGGGCTCAATCAAAAATCATCAAAGACAATATAAAATGCGATTATTGGTCTTATTTGAAGAACGGTAAGGAAAACTATAAAGGAAATTTCTGCAAAAGCTATGATTGGTCGATAGATTATGTAGCAGAACTTGATGAGATAAAAGATAAAAAGGGAAAACTTTAGAAATCTTTTTGTCCGCCTTTAAAATAGTCGTTCATTCATGATCGTTGCTAACGATTTAATAGCCTCTTCATAACTAACGTATTCTCTTAACAACGTCATTGTTATTATTTGATAATCTTCTTTGTAATATTTGCTGGCTATTATTTCTTTTAACACTTTGTTTATATCTACATTTTCTTGCGCAGAAAAACAGGTTTTATTCCTTTTCCTCTCTTCTCTAACATTTATTATCAGTCCTCTCAAATTAGGATCGTGAATATCTATATTCATCAATATCTTGTAAATATCATAGATGTGTCTAGAGTTTCGCCTTGGCTTGTTGGCTAAATAGTAATCACATAAAGCAAAAACTTTATCGACAAGCGTTCTTTCTAACGTTTGAACTTGAATGTCAAACGACCTCAAACCATATTCATCAACCGTAGTCTTGTCCCCAATGCCCAACAAGAATTCTCCTATATAAGAAACAACTTTCCCATTTTCCGTAGGATACGTTTTCTGAATGAAAGTCATCTCGACATTCAATCTCGAATCTACGTTATCAGAGATAAAAATTTTAGGGTATTTAATTTCATAACGATTGTAATTACTGTGGGCATGATGCTCTATTTCTTCTCTATTTAGTAACGTTAGTTTTAATTCTTCGCAAGTAAAAATAAGATTCTTAATGGATTGCCTCTTTTTGCCTTGGGTAAAATGTTCTGTATCTAACGTTAAATCGATATCTTCCGAAAACCTATCGATAACTTTGTAACATTTTGATAATGCCGTTCCACCCTTAAAGGTTAGCCCTGGAACAACCGTTACAGCTTTCGCTAAAAATAAAGTCGCAAAATAATCCTTCTCAATGAAGGCTCTTTTGTAATAGTATTTTTTGCTTGCCGCTGTTATTAATTCTTCAAAAAGATGCTTATTTTCATGCAAGAACATCTATTATGTTGCTCCTTGCGAAATGTTCTAAAGCTTTTTTCGGAAAATATGGCATGATGCTTAATATGTCTGCTTTTTTTACATTATTTTCTTTTACGTATTCCGTTACACAACGACGCGAAAAACCATAAAGGCGATCGCTATCATCAAAATCAGTAAACAATTGTAAAATCTCATATGCTGCGTGGTTTTCTTTAGTAATCTTGCAACGTGATTTCTTTACTATAAACCTCTGTTTCCCTATGTTGATCATACGAGATCTGGTCGTTTCATTATTCGTAACTATCTCTATAACAGCGGGTACTTGCGAAGTGATAGCAAAGCGATTAAGAACAGAAATTCCACTATAAACACCGTAAAAATCATCTTTATAACTTATATAACGTTTATATAGAATGTCTTCCGGTAATATTATCGATGGAGTCCCAAAATACGTTGTATGTGGAATGTGGTAAACTCCTCTGCACTGAGAATACTGAATTATTTCCTCGTTTTCTTTAGCTTTCTCGATAAACCTGAAGATTTGTGCACGAGAATAATCAGGGAACAGTTTAATTATCTCTTCCGTGAAAATCGGCACGTCTTTTTCAAAATTAGCAGACAGTCTCTCAATGAACACGTTCTTTTTCATACGTTCATAGTCTAAATAAAAATGAGACTTATTTCTACATATATTGTCATATGTTAGTATCATATCTTCCATTTGTAATACCTCCACCTTTATAAAGACAGGTCTCAAGAAAAACGGACAATATTGATAAAAAGATTCAATTTCAACATCAAACGATTCTCATTTATGAGTATATTTGCTCTTTTCTGCTTATAATACGTGTATGAACGAAAACATGTTTACGAGAGAACGTTACAAATTGATCGAGGAATATCTCAAGAAACAATCAAGAGCAACGGTAGATGAATTAGCAAATATTCTTTACGTTTCACCAGCAACAGTAAGACGTGATCTTACCGAAATGGAAAAGATGGGGCAAATAAAAAGAACCCATGGCGGAGCAGTATATAACGACAATCCCGATGAGCTTAATATCTTTGTAAGAATTGAAAATAATGCCAAAGACAAAGAAGAAACAGCAAAAATCGCCTTAAAACATTTACCCGCATTCAACACCTTGTTTGTAGATAATTCATCCACATGTCTATCTTTATTAAGCAAAATGGATTTATCACATAAGACCATTGTTACCAATGGTTTCCAGCTAGCGGTAATGCTAGAGAAAAAGAGAGATATCAAAGTCATTTTCCTTGGTGGGCAAATCATTTATTCATCATTCTCAACCAGTGGCTCATTTGCCACAAACATGCTTAATTCATTTAAATTTGATCTCTTCCTTTCTGGATGTGCAGGAATAGAAAAAGACGGATCATACGAACAAACATTAGAAACAAACGAGTTAAAAAGAATTGCTTCATTACGTAGCGATAAGAAATATCTCCTCATAGATCAAAGTAAGTTCAACCATTCTTGCTTATACAAAACTAATTCTTTAAGTGAATACGATTTGATTATCACAAATGCATCAGATGAAGTGATAAAGCCTTATTTAGAAGAGGCAAATAACATTGTTAACAAATAATAAAACTGTCCGTTACTCATTTTTGAACCGTGAGTTTCAGGACAGTTTTTATGTTTATCTATTTCAGACTATTTAACGTTATAGCTAGCGTAGTCTGTATCGTTAGTAGAAGTGCCTCTATAGAAGTGATCTAGCAATTGTGAGTTGCTCTTAGAGTCACGATGAGCGATGCTCCAATAGACTTTACCATCAAGTTTGGTATTGTCTTTATCAACGAAGGCTACCATCTTTTTAGCGATGTTGTCGTTGTAGTTCTCGCTATCATCGTAGTTGTTCCAGAATGTTTGACCAACTCTAGAAATGTTGTTGTATTTTACTTCTCCAGTCCAATCGTAGTAGGAATATTGGGAGTAGAAGTCAACGCCTCTTAAGAATCCTCTATCGACTCTCTTTGTTTCGATGTTCTTATAAACGCCGATCGCATTATCGAAGTCGTCTTGTCTAGAAGCAGGGACTCTGAAGCCTAAATCTCTTAGATAATATTTGAAGTTATAGCCTTCTTCTAATTCGTAGTTGTTAATATAGAAGGAGTAATCGCTATAGATCATTTGATAGAGATCATCATTTGCCTTGAAGGCTTTGAAGCAGTGGCTGTAGTTGTCATTATAGAAATCGTGGCAGGTGTTTTGCCAGAGAACGTTATCGACAGTGATTGTCGCTAAGTATGCAGATACCGTATAGTCTGTGCTGATATGAACAAATCCTTGGGAGTCGAAGTCTCTCTTGATGTGAGACATTGTTGGGCATTCTTCATCATCGTGAGCTTTTTTGATCTTATCTAATTTCTCAAGCTCTTTTTGGAAGACGCCATTAACAGTGTTTACTGCAACACACATATCGCTGATGTTTTGCTTAATACCTTCGATATTGGAGTCACCAGGTTGATATTGGCTGATTTCATAAGCTGCTTCGATTTTACCAAGAAGAGCTAATGAGTTGACAAGGAAGGAGCACTCTTGAATGAATTGCATTCTTGGAGCGTATCCTTGATAATCCCAAACATCGTTAGCACCTAATGTATTGTCATAAAGATCCATTAAAGACTGGCTTGTTTTGATTGGGTTTGGTCTTGCTAAGTTTAGAGCAAGAAGTTCAGCTGTATGCCAAACTTGGTTACTCAAAGTGTAGAAGTTAAGTTTCTCTTTGAAACCTTTGACGAATGTTTCTTTTTGCTGATCGAGGAACTCTTTATCGTAGGTAGGATCTTGTTCCTTTCTAGCGATATCTTCAAGCGTTCTCATCTCGCCAACGATAGGGCTTCTTACGTCATCTAATTTGGTAATAACGTTGCCCATATAAGTGTAGTCTTGGACTTGTTGAGACTTCTTTGTTAAATCATCGAAACCTTTTTGAATCTGAGCAGACATTTCTTTTAATTGTTGAATGATCTGATCGATTTTCTTTGTTGTTGCATCACGAACATCGATACCCATTTCAGCACAGGCAGTCTTAAATGCGTATACCGCCAAAGAAGAGATACCTGATTTTAAGAAGTCGGTACCTTTTTCTAAAATAGATTTTGATAACCAATCCAATTCTTCAGTTGCAGTAGATTGCAATAAATGTGGAGGGTTATTTACGCTCATGTCAACTTTGAGATAGTCTGATTGTGAGCTTGTTTGTGTTCCTTTTGAACAGGAACCAAGTAACGTCATAGCGGCTAATCCAATTAACATTCCTTTTTTCATAATGTTACCTCCTAGCAAGAACTCCTTTTGTTTCTTTCTCTTTCTTGCTGATTACATTTTAAAACATTTAATTCTTTTGTAAAGACTTTTCTTAACATTTTTTATTATTTTGTATCTTTTTATGAATTTTAAGCGCCAAATAATTATTTGTTATACCTACAAAACAACGTTTATTTATCCATATATTATCTATATTTTGAGATGTTATTACACATGTAACATCTATATGAAACTATTTCTACCTTGAAATTCATAAGCAAAAGAATGAGATGAATAGATGCTAATCCATAAATGAACTTATAATTCCCTAAAACTTGATAAAAAATATTACTTTTTAGGGAATTATAAGATCAAATCAAAAAAATCTATTTCCAATATTTGCCAATAAAAAAGGCCAGCATGGAGAAAGCTATGCTGGCCTTTTTGTGTTGAGGATAATTATTCTTTTACGCTAAGAAAATCCCAACGAACTTGGTTTTCGATCTTAAAAATGTGAATCAATTCAGCCATATTTTCATCGGAAATGTTATTTAAGATTAGTCTATTGCCGATTAAGTTATATATGGTTGCGGCTTTTTCAACAGTTTCGATTAAACCAAACGTTTCATCGATCGTTTTTCCTGCACCATAGATTCCATGATTTGTCCAAAGAACAATACGGAAATCTTTCATTTTCTTTGCTGTGGCAACGCCAATTTCATCGGTTCCGCATAGCATCCAAGGAAGAACGCCAACTCCTTCTGGGAAGACAACAATACATTCAGTAGACATTGTCCATAATGTATGGGAGAAAGATTTCTCATCAAGAGGATGGACATAGGTCATCGCAAGAATGTTTGTTGGATGGCAATGCATAACGACTCTATTTTCTGGATCAACAGCTAAACGAGCCATATGAGACATTAAGTGGGCTGGAAGTTCACTTGTAAATCTTCCTCCGTCTTTATATCCCCAAAGCAATTCGACAGACTTGCCATCTTCTGCAATTCTGAAGATGCCAGTATTTGTCTCTGGATCATCTTCTACGTTCTTGAAATATTTTCCAGTTCCTGTAACCAAGAAATATTTGCCTGCTAAAGGTTTTGCATCAAATGAAGATTGATGGATACCTGCTAAAGGAATATTACGGATTACTTTGTTGACATCTAAATATTCTTTGAGTTCTTCTTCCTTGAGAAGATAAGAGATGTTTCCGCCATTTCTTTCATCCCAGCCTAAACGATACATATTTGAGGCTGTTTTTGTGAATTCCTTTAAAAATGGTGCGTTTAATATATCTTTCATTTTTATTTCCTCTTTGATAAGACGTCTTTTTCGTATTGCATGACATCTTCATAGTAGTTGTCGTTCAATCCTTGGCGACGTAAGTATTCGTTCCAAATATCACCAAATGGCAACATCTTAACTTTTTCCTGCATGTACATTAATTTTGTGAAGTTTGCTTCTTCTTCGAGCTTAGAGAGTTCTTCATTTGGAAGAAGGGCAGCATAAAGCAAGGCTTTTTGCATACTTCTTTGACCAGTTACCCATGCGGCAATTCTATTGATTGATGCATCAAAGTAGTCTAAGCCAATCATGACTTTGTCTTCCGCATTATTACGGATGATTTCTTTGGCAACTTCCTTTAATTCGTCATCAAAAATAACGACATGATCGGAATCCCATCTAACTGGACGAGAAACGTGTAGGGCAAGCTTGTCATAGAAACAAAGCAAGGCAGGAATCTTATCAGAAACAACCTCTGTTGGATGATAATGTCCCATATCCATTAAGCAAGTTATGTCTTTATTTGCCGCATAGTTTTGATAGAACTCACTTGAACCAACGGTATATGATTCAATGCCAATGCCAAAGACTTTGGATTCAACGGTTGGAACAACGTATTTCTTATCCCAGCTTGCAGAAAGGATCTCATCAAGAGATTTCTTTAAACGTAAACGTGGAGAAAGTCTATCTGCAGGAATATCCTTATATCCATCAGGAATCCAAATATTCATCATACATGGAGTACCAAATGCTTTACCAAATTCGTTAGAGATTTCTAAGCATCTCTTGCCGTGTTCAACCCAGAATTTTCTTGTCTCTTCATCTGGCGAAGACAATGTGAGATTGTCTTTAACTCTTGGCGAAGAGAAGAACGTAGGATTGAAATCAATGCCGGCTAAGCCGATTTCTTTACCAAATTTAGTCCATTCCTCAAAATGTTTGTAGGTATATTGATCTCTATCGATTTTTCCTAAGTCATCACCTAAGATTGCATATGAAGCGTGTAAATTTAGTCTTTTCTTTCCTGGCATTAAAGAGAATGCTTTTTTGATATCCTGCATTAACTCTTCTTTGTTACGGGCTTTTCCTGGATAGTTGCCAGTTGTTTGAATGCCACCTTCAAGAGTTTGGCAACCCTCTAAACCAAGAACATCATCACCTTGCCAACAATGAACGCTTAATGGGATGTTTTTAACTCTTTCAAGAGCCTTTTCAACATCTACGCCTAATTCTTCGTATTCTTTTTTTGCTTTTTCGAAATTTTCTTCAATAGACATATTTTTTCCTCCTAATGAATTAGCAATTTGGATAGTAAATTTTTGATGAGATCGAATTAGAAATGTTTTTTCTTCCTTCTTCGACATCTTTAATTTCCCCTAAAGCAATAAATTGGCAAAGAGCATTGCCTAAGATTGTTGCCTCACTCGAACCGGTTATAACTTTGATCTTACAAACATTTGCAAGATACTGATTGAGTATTTCAGCTTGATTTCCTCCTCCGACAAGAAGAATAGAATTTATCTTTCTTGAAGTAAGTTCTTCAAGATCGGAGATTGTTTTCTTGTATGCGATTGCCATTGATTTATAGATGAGTTTCATGCACTCGCCTGGAGTGGAAGGCTTTACTTGATTCGTTTTAGTTAAGTAAGTATCTAACTTATTTAACATGTCGTTTGGTTCTTCAAACATCTTGTCATTAACATCTATGATGGTAGGAAGATCTTTTGCTTGGTTAACCAAAGGAACGATGTCTTTTGTTTTGATTTCGATTCCTTTTTTCGCATAATCATTACGAATCTCGTTTATCAAGAACATACCCATGGTGTTTTTAAGGAAACGAATCGTATTATCGTATCCAATTTCGTTTGTGAAATTATATTCAAGGGATTTGGAATTCATTAAAGGTTCTTTAAGTTCTGTACCAATTAAGGACCATGTTCCAGAAGAGATATAAGCAAAATCTCCTTCGCCATTTGTTCCTAAAACAGCCGAAGCGGTGTCGTGAGTTGGAGAAGCAATGACCTTAATATCTTTGTTCATTCCTTCAGGAAGGAATTCTTTCTTTAATAGGCCGTAAGTTTCTCCGGGTTTAATGAGCTTAGGGAAAATCCTTTCAGGAACGTTTATTTCATTAAGAAGTTCTTTGGACATCTCTTCTTTAGAACGATCATAAAGAGAAGTTGTCGAAGCGTTTGTTTCCTCTAAACGTTTTTCTCCAGTTAAGAGATAAGCGATTAAATCAGGGATCATCAAAAAAGCATCAACCTTATCAAATCCTGTTGGATCGCCTGCAAGTTGATATATCGTGTTGAAATGAAGGTTTTGAATGCCAACAAGGGAATATATCTTAGAAAATGGTATTTTCTCTAAAACTCTTTTTTGTGTTTCAAAAGAATGATAGTCTCTATAACAATACGGATCATGAATTAGATTTCCGTTTTTATCTAATAATCCATAATCAACTCCCCACGTATCAATGGCAATAGATTCAACATCTTTGCTTTCTTCTAAAGCGGATCTTATTCCTTGTTTGATATTTTCAAATAAATAGGAAAAATCCCAACAAAGATATCCTTCATTGTTTGTATAGGTGCGATTTAAAAATCTAGCATTCTCTTTATAAGAAAAGCGATTGTTTTCATGAGTAATCGTCATTACTCGTCCACTTGTTGCACCTAGATCGATAGCAATAACTTTCATAGCAAAATAAGTTTAGCATACTTATTTCTCAATTATCATTGTTGCTCATTTTATTGTTAAAAGAATATATTAATTGTCATTTTTGAACAGAAATGAATGAAAATGAAAATCAACATCAAATTCTTTAGTTATTTTCTTTTACAAATGCTTGAACGCCTTCTTCGTTTAGTAATCCTGCTTTTTTACTTCACCACGCATGCCTTCTTGAATTAATTTAAGAGCACCAATCGAAGAGAATTTGCTAAAACAATTTGATTGCCGTTAACTACAAAATAAACCGCATCTCCAACATTCACATTCAAAACTTTCATTATTTCTTGAGGAATTGTTGCTTGCGCAATGTATTGTTTCATTTCTTATCTCCAAGAAAAATGTACAAGAATATGTCGACAAAATAAAAAAACTAGAAAGCAATTATTGGTTTTTGTACGAAAAATCCCCGCCATTTTAGCGGGGATATTGCGTTTTTTCGATTATCTAATTTCGTTTGGTTTAATGATTTCGTTATCATTAACCTTTGCATCAGTTAAGACGGCATTTGGTCCGATAACACACTCTTCACCGATAGTTGTGGTGCCCATGATATAAGAGCCCGGTTTGATGATTGTATCTGCACCAATCTTAACACCTGGAGCAATGTATGTATTCTCAGGATCTTCGATTGTAACTCCGCTGACCATGTGTTTGTGGTTGATACGTCTTTGAAGAAGCTTAGCAGCTGTTGCTAATTGAGCGCGATCATTAACACCTAATGTTTCAGTGATGTCTTCAACGCAGAATGTATCGGTCTTTAAGCCTTTCTTACAGAAGATTTCAATAGCATCAGTGATGTAATATTCTCCAGCGGCATTGTCGGTCTTAAGGCTCTTAAGTGCTTCAAAGAGTTCTTTGTTGTTGAAGATATAAACACCGGCATTTACTTCTTTGACTTTTGCGGTTTCTTCATCAGTATCTCTTTGTTCAACAATTCTCATAAAACGTCCGTTTTCCTTAATGATTCGGCCATATCCAAACGGGTTATCAATTACAAAGGTCATAACAGTTAAATCGTTATGGTTTTCTTCATGATATTTGAACATCTTCTCAAGAGTTTCGGAGGAAAGAAGAGGGGTATCTCCACAGCAAACGATTGTTTCTCCTTCTTTTCCTTCAAGAAGAGGAGCGGTCATCATAACTGCGTGTCCTGCACCTTTTTGTTCGTGTTGCCAGACAACATCGCAATCATCTTTAACAACCTTTTCTGATGTTTTTCCGCCAAAACCAACAACGGCAATCAATTTCTCTAAGCCTAATGGTTTAAGAGCGTTGATAACGTATTTGACTAATGGTTGGCCAAGAATTGGAAAGGAAACCTTAGAGATATCATCTCTTTTTGATTTCATTCTGCTGCCTTTGCCTGCAGCTAAGATAATTGCGTTTCTACTCATATTTTCTCCTTGTTTAACGAATAACTTCACACAAACGTACTATATAGTTTGAATGCTCAAGTTTCTTATAAGCTTCTTTTGCTTTTGCTTTATTTGTTGTTAAAGCATAACAACAAGATCCTGAACCGGTCATTCCTACTAATGTAAATCCTAAAGCAGTTAGCTTATCAATTACAACCCCAATTTCAGGAACAATGTTTATCGCAGGAGCGGTTAAGTCATTGCCAAAATTCTCTTTTATCAAGTTATCATCGCCTTCTTGGAGACCTAAAACAACTTTATCGGTATTGATATTCAAACGTTTGAATTGATCGCATATTCTATAACATGCGACAGTGGATACTCCTTCGATCGGCTTAACTAAAAGGCAATAATATTTTTCCTTAACCTTTATTTCCTTAACATTTTCTCCAACACCAGTAAGAATGGCTGGCTTGTTTACGAAGAAGAAAGGAACGTCTGATCCAACCTTTAAAGCGATGGAAAGTAATTGTTCTTTGCTTGCGTGCAAATTTAATAACTCATTTACCGCTTCTAAAACGACTGCGGTATTTGATGAGCCTCCGCCCAAACCAGCGGCAAAAGGAATTTCTTTATGGATTTGAATGAGAAAGTTTTCTTTGAAATTAAAAACCTTTCTCATTTCTTCAACGGCTTGATGACAAAGATTGCTCTTCATGCCATTAAGTGTTGGATCATCTGCAGTAACATATGTGTCATTCGCACCATCAAGAACTCTAACTTCGATGACATCATGAAGAGTTAATGGAAGGTTGACCATTTCTAAGAGATGATAGCCATCTTCTCTGTTACCGGTGATTTTTAGTGAGAGATTTATTTTTGCGTAAGATTTCCTAGCTAATGAACGTTTTTTAAATAACATAAAATTTAAGCAACGTAGATTGTATCATTCTAAAACCTGAATACAATCTAGATTTATCCTCTATGGATTGTTTCTAGTAAACGTAGATATTCATCTAAAGATATTTCCTCTGGACGCTTATTTGGTAAAATTGAGGCACTTTCCAGGGCGATTTTTGCATTTTCACTATCTTTTAGATATGTTGTTAGATTGTTTAAAATCGTTTTTCTACGATGGAGAAACACTCCATTTAATAAAGTATATAAATCCTTGGCTTTTTCGATATCGTTATCATTAAACTCAAGAGAGAAAACCACTGAATCGATATGTGGAGCTGGAGAAAAGCAAGAACGTGGGACGGAAAGTAAACGTGACATTTTTGCTCGATATTTGATAAGCAATGGAAGTGGAGCGTAGTCTTTGCTACCCAAGGAGGCATTCAAACGAAGGAACGCTTCTTTTTGAACCATGAAAACTCCTTTAGTTGTATTTTTGGCGCCTAATAAAACCTTCTCTAATATTCCGGAGGTAATATAGTAAGGAAGGTTTCCAATTATTTTGGTGTAATTAGACATATCGTAACGCATAGCGTTTCCTAATTTCGGATGGATGTTATTTACATCTTCGAAGTCGTGTTGGAGCTTAGTTACTAACCCTTCATCGATATCGATTAAGTCTGTTTCTGCCTTTTCTTTCGCAAGGAAATAGGAAAGAGATCCTGCACCAGAACCAATTTCTAATACTTTATCGTCATCTTTTATTTCCAAGAAAGAGACGATTTTTTGACATATATCTTCATCAACTAAGAAATTCTGACCTACTTCATGCTTAGCTAAAAGTTTATATGATGCGACGTTTTTAAAATATTCTTCTTGTTCAATCATTTCTCGATCTCCTTAAGTTCTTTCTTGTTTATTCCTAAAGCGCGTAATCTTGCTAGCAAGGTTTTGGCATTTGTGTGTCCGAGATGTAACTTGTCTTCTAATTCTTTTCTTTTTTCCGTGGAGTTTTTCTCTCCAACTAAGCCAAATTCATATAAATCAGCCATAACTAGATCACTTGCAGGTTTAGCATCAGTAGGAATTAGAT
>CAVKFY010000084.1:7839-14885 GCA_963655775.1 Alistipes communis | reverse complement strand
CTTGTACTCAATAAAGCGTTTTCTGATTTGATTTCCATGCCTATTGCTGAAATTAAAAAGGATGGTTCTTTGGAAAAAACTTTCGATAGCAAAGGCAAATGGAAAATTTTAATCAAGAAAATTCTTACTACGAGAAAGGTTTTTAAAGGCGAGTTCTTTAATGACGCTTCGCGTATCTGGGTGAATTTCATCGCATCCCCATGTATTGTTGAAGATTGTGTTAGTCTTACCATTCTTAAAGAAAAAGACAATTCTTCTCTTTTTGAAAAACAATCCATCAATTGTGATGATGAAGCGTATCGTATTGCCAGCATATTGAAACTCAAAGAAGATCGCTCTAAGAAAATTAATGACGCTTTATCTGAGTTTGGCCATAGTTCAAATGTAGATGATGCTCTTATTGTTGAATTTAACGGTGATAAAATAAGCGAAAGATACGAATGGAATAAAGATACTTTCTCCTCGCTTTCTAAAACCATCGCTGATGATGAATTTGGTATAATTTACAAAAAGTTAAAAGTTGTATTAAAGGAATGCAATTTTTATTCCATAAAATCTATCGAAGAAATCAAAACACAAAATGAGATACTATACGATTGGTGTAGAAAACACGGAGTAAAACGTTTCATGATCTATCCTTTGACATCAAAAGCGAAGGTCGTTGGTTTCTTCGTTGTTAATAACTATGAGCTCAATAATGCCGTATTCACGAAAAAACTCATGGAAAAAGTTTCCGGTATTTTTGCAACAGAAATCTGTCTTAAAAAGAACGGAAAAAATAAAGAAAATGAAAAACATAAGGGTTTTAGCATTGATTTTGGGAGAAATGTAGGTTTGGAAACTACATTTAAGAATATCTTTGGAATCCATAAAAGAAGTGCTTCGGAACATCTTTATAATGATCGTAGCAATATTGAGATAGGACGCCTTACTTCCCTCTTCTTAGCCTTATTTGAAGCGGTTTTTGCTATTTTCTTCATTATTTATGTGAGTTGCCAAAAGGAAATTGAACCAAATAACGTTTATTATCAGCCAACGTGGATCTGGACACACATGGCTTTATATGCGTTTGCTTTTGTTGTACACGCTTCATTCTTTGTATACTCAGAACTTTATTATCACGACAAATTAACTAAAGTAAAAAATATTTCCATTAAGACTAGAACGATAATCGATGTCTATGTTTTGTGCGTGAATATCTTTGGTATTTTGATTTCCGTAATGGATATACAAAATGGTGGCCAATCGATCATGTTTATTACGATGCTTCTATATACTTTCTTAGTATTTAGAATATATCCAGTAAAAACATTTATATTCGCTTTCATTTTGGAGACTGCTTTTGTCTTACTTGTACGTTATGTGCCACTAGTTGATGCGCCTATTGAAACCTTACATATGGAATTTGATATTGGCGTTTTATTGAATTTAATTTGTGTTTATATTCTTTTATGCGTTTCCACAACCTTGCTATATAAAGCTAGATTACGTGCTGCATCGCATTGTCTTATCGATTCGCTATCTACTACCAAATGCCGTTTTGCCTTACAAGAAGACTACAAACATCTTTCTAATAAAAATATCGTTGTTATGATGTTAGATATCGATGATTTCAAACTTCTTAATGATATCCATGGACATGCTGCAGGGGATGCAGTTATTAATGAAGTAGGCAAAGCCTTAATAAGCACGTTTGGCATTGAATCTGTTTATCGTTATGGTGGGGATGAATTCCTTATAATCAAAAAAGGCGATTTGTTCTCTTTTGAAAAACGCTTATACGCCTTGCAGGATAATATTAACGATACGATAACTCTAGATATGAACGTAACTTTCTCTGCTGGTTACAAAGAACACTTCGTTAAAGAAGGAGACTCTCTTGATGAAATAATTAGAGAATCTGACCTCCTTTTGTATGAAGCGAAGAAACGCGGTAAGAATCAAATCGTCAAAGGATAAAAAAAGATGCTTAACGAATTATCTAGACTCGCTCTTCTTTTAAACGAGGAACAAATTAATAAAATCAAAGAAACTCGAGTGGCGATTTTTGGCGTTGGCGGGGTTGGAGGATATGTCCTTGAAGAACTTGCCCGAAGTGGGTTTTCGCATTTCGTTTTAGTTGATAACGACACTTTTGCAATAACCAATATCAATAGACAAATTCTTGCTACGCACGAAACACTAGGAAGAAGCAAGGTTGAAGTAGCTAAAGAAAGAGTTCTTTCGATAAACCCAAATGCCGAAGTTGAAATCCACGAATGTTTCTACCTTCCTGAAACAAAAGATGAATTCGATTTCTCTAAATATGATTATGTTGTTGACGCAGTAGATACCGTAACAGCAAAGCTATCAATTATCGAAGAAGCAAAGAAGAATAACGTAAAAGTAATCTCTTCCATGGGATGTGGGAATCGTTTTAACCCTCTCAAACTTAGACTGGAAGATATTTCTAAAACGAGCATGGATCCTCTAGCAAAAGTTATGCGTAGAGAACTGAAAAAAAGAAAAATTTATCATTGTCCAGTGCTTTATTCTTTAGAGAAACCAACAAAACCTTTAGAATGTATAGATGTGAAGAACGAGAATCCTATAAGGAGGTCAACACCAGGCTCAAGCTCGTTTGTTCCTCCAACAGGCGGAATCCTAATCGCCTATTGGGTATTTAAAGAAGTTACAGGAGTAGAAGAACCTACTACATAAATTAAGGAGATAAGCAGATGAAAACATCATGGGATTTCAGCCATCTTTATGAAAACGAAGAGGCATTTAACGCTGATTTAGCGAAATTCAAGGAAAAATATGTCATCAAAATTGCTACATTCGAAGGCAAATTAGGCGATGAGAAAACTTTCCTTGAATATCTTGATACGGAAAGAGAAGTAAACCTTCTTTTAGAAAGACTTTATATGTATGCAAACGGTCTTTCTGATTTGGATAAGAGAGACGTTTCTAGAAATGAAAGAATTTCTAAGGTCATGGCCTTGTTAAACGCTTTCTCTGCCGCTTCAAGCTACATCGATCCAGAAATCCTTGCCTTAGGAAAAGAAAAAATTGATACATTCCTCAACAACAATCCTTCATATAAAGAAGAATTCGATTTCACCTTTGATAAGTTATTCCGCACACAAAAACACGTTTTATCTGGCACAGAAGAAAAGCTTCTTTCTTCCTTCAACAATCTTGAAGGAGATGGTGGAGACTTATATTCTTTCTTGTCTGTTGCTGACTATAAGCCAAAGACTGTCATGCTTAATGGCAAAGAAACAGAGGTCAATATGTCTAACTGGCGTAACCTCATCGAACATGCGGAAAGTGCAGAAGATCGCCAAAAGATCTTTGAATCCTTATATTCTTGGTATGACGAACATAAAAACACATATGGTCAAATCTATAACACCGTTTTGCATGCCGAATATGCCGAGATGAAAGCGAGAGGATATTCCTCAATTCTTGAAGAACATCTTTTCAAAAACAACATTCCTCTTTCCGTTTTCCATAATCTTATCGAAGTCGCATCCACAGATAACGCTTCGCTTAAGAAATACTACGAATTAAGAAGAAAATATCTCCATTTAGAGAAACATCGTTCTTATGATCGTTTCCTTCAACTCGCAAAATCTGATAAGAAATATACTTACGAAGAAGCAAGAGAAGTTTTCTTTGACTCCATCAAGAATTTCCCAGAAGACTATCAAAAGAAAGCAAGAGAAGTCACAAAGGAAGGCTTTGTTGATGTCTATCCAGCCGCTGGTAAGATAAGTGGAGCATATTCTACAGGTGGAGCAAACATTCATCCATACATCCTTCTTAACTTTGAAGGAACACTTGATGATGTTTTCACCCTTGCCCATGAATCCGGTCACTCAATTCACACCCTTTATTCCGAAGAATGCCAACCTCTTTGTAAACAAGATTACACGATCTTTGTCGCAGAGATTGCCTCTACATTCAATGAGCATAACCTCCTTGACTATTTCTTAAAGAGAGGCGACTTAACAAAAGAAGACAAAATCTTCCTCTTACAAAAAGCCATTGATGAAATCGCAGGTACTTTCTATCGCCAAGCCTTATTCGCTCATTATGAATATGAAATTTCTCTTCTTGCTGAGAAAGATGAGCCAATCAATTATCAAGTCTTATCCAACAAGATGATTGAACTCTATAAGCAATATTATGGAATTGATATCCATGAAGAAAAAGTTAAGGAACTTGTCTGGGCTTATATCCCACATATGTTCTATACTCCATTCTATGTTTATCAATATGCGACATCATTTACCGCTTCAATGCTTCTTTATCAAAATGTAAAAGAAGGCAAAGAAGGCGCATTTGATAAGCATATCTCTCTCTTAAAGATGGGTGGAAGTGATTATCCAGTAAACGAAGTTAAGAAAGCTGGAGTTGACTTCACAAATAAGGAAACATTCTATTCTTGCCCACGCAGGATGGATGAACTTGTTGAAGAACTTGAAAAACTTCTAAATGAGTAATTGAGATACTTCACGGAGTTAGATATAATATCTAGGCTGCATTTGTAGCCAGAGGTCCATTAGCGCAGTGGTTAGAGCGAACGACTTATAATCGTTAGGTCTCAGGTTCAAACCCTGAATGGACCACCATACGGAGGCATACCCAAGCGGTTGAAGGGGTCGGTCTTGAAAACCGATAGTGGGGTACTGCCCCAGCTAGAGTTCGAATCTCTATGCCTCCGCCACTAAGAAAATTACACGGAGAAATCCGTGTTTTTTTGTGGTTAGAAGAATTCTATAATAACAAGTAACCCCCGATAACCCCTTATTGATAGTTAAAAAGGGGTTATAAATTGATGAAGATATATGTTATGGTGGGACAATGAGTCTAGATGGAATTAACTATAATCAAAAATCAACGTTTGCATCTAAAAGAAATGCTGATGCATATTTGGATAGTGCTATCGCGAAAAACATTCAGCATTCTTTGAGAAACTATCAAAGTGGCGGGCATTTCCGCTCTCTATATGATTTATATGAGAAAAATGAATTAACTAGCGCTATAAACAGAATCATAGAAGACGTAAACTACAAGTTTACATTAGAAGTCTTGACAAGAGATTTCATATCTCACGATTTAGGCATATCAGCAAAAAATCTTCGTAACGATAGGAATAAAGCGAACGACATCCTTGATCGAATTGATAAGAAAGAATTCACAAATAAGCTTAAAAACTTATTGGAAATCAAAAACAAAGAAGAACAAAAAACAGAGATCTCAACGCAGCATCAAATTAAAATAAAAGAGTATTTGGATGCTTTGGATTTAACAATAGATGTTGACATCCAAACTTTATCAGCAGGGAAAATTAAAAATACTAAGACGCTATTTTCTCAACCAGGAATGAGATATTCTCAGGTTAAATTTCTCATACAATCTTTATTATCTGATAAAGAATTTGAAAATCTTTCTTTAAAAGAAAGAAATGCAGTTATTGACAGGATATTGAGTGATGTTAAAGGAAGAATGATGGAAGATGTAGTTTTGTTAGAAACGAAAATCGCCAATCCTAATAAAGAAGTATTTCAGCTTCAATTCGCCGTTGGAGAATTTTATATGGTTATTGCCGATAACGTCTCTCAAACTTGCGAAATTTACGAAATAAAACACAGCAAAGAAAAAGACGAACATCAGTATAGACATCTAGTTGATGAGAAAAAGTTAAAAGACACGGAATGGAGATATGGCAAAATCGCAAGAAGAGTGGTTATTTACCGTGGAGATGATGAAATTTTAGATAATGGAATTGAATATAAAAATGTAGAGGAGTACTTAAAATCTCTTTCTTTTAACAATAATTAATATAGATTCTAACCCATTTATCTATTGAAATTTTATTTTTCCTATGGTTTTGCTATATAAAACATCTCTTATTGAAGTAACTTCAATATGAGATTATTAACTGAAAACTAACGAGAATATTCTATAAACATCCGATATTTGCTAAATATTATGCCAGTATCGGAACTTCTTGTTTTAAAGGAATATGCTTTTTATTTGATGTGATATAGAAGTTTATTTGAAGTAGTATTAGAAGTGTATTTGAAGTTGCATTTGAAGTGTATTTGAACTAGACTAGAAGCAGGAGGAAAATGCTTATGTTTCTATCTGATATAGTTAAAGATTTTATCGGTGAAGATATTAAAAACGAATGCAAAATAAAATTAGATCGCGAAAATGTTCTTGGATGGTTAAAAACCATTGACGGCTTTGCAAATAGCGAGGGCGGCACTTTTTATTTGGGCGTTAGAGATAAAACTTACGAACTTGTTGGATATGATAAAAAAGAATTGGATTCAGAAAAAATATATCTGTTTAATTCTTTAAATCAGCATTTTCCAATTCTTCCCACAATTGTTTTAAAACCTATTCATTTTAAAAATAGAGATAAAGAACGTTACATTCTCGTCGTAAATATAGAAGAATGCAAAAATAAGCCGCTCATTCTTAAATACAAAGAGATGCCGATGATTTTCCTTAGAAGAGATGGCTTTACTAATTCTGCTAGCATGGAAGAGATTGTTTCTATGGCAAAAAATAATAAAGGCCTCGCTTTTGACATGCAAGATACTGATATCGATTTCAAACTATCAGATTTTAGCAAGCTTGCCTCTTTCTATAAGGAACATACGAATAAAGACATAACAGAAAAAGGATTGGCCTCAATTGGATTTTTTAATGATAAAGGCAAGCTTAGAAGAGGGGCTCTTTTGTTTAAAGATGATTACAAAGGCGATGATTCGAAGGTTGCTTGTACGAATTTTGCCGGATTAAGTAGAGGAGACGACTTGGTTCTTTCAAGCAATTCCTTTACCGGAAATCTCATAGATGCATATTCTTTTATATGGGAATTTTTGCAACAGAGAATGAATCATGGATTCATGAAATTGCCAACAAATAGAAAGAATTTTGATTCATATCCTTCAAGGGCTTTATTTGAAGCAATAATCAACGCTTTGGCGCATCGTGATTATTTGATTGATGGTTCACAGATTTCCGTTGATATGTTTAAAAAC
>CAVKFY010000084.1:0-7829 GCA_963655775.1 Alistipes communis | reverse complement strand
TAAAAACAGGCTAACAATCACCTCTCCTGGAAACATTTATGATGGTAAAGAATTTGGCCCAACATATGATTTATCTTCATTTGTGTCAAAAAGAAGAAACGAATTAATTTCTCAAGTTTTTGTTTATTGCAACGTCATGGAAGCAAAAGGCACAGGATTTGAAAAAATAGTAGAGGATTATAAAGACCAAGACAAATACCATAAGCCTTATATTTTTTCTAAAAACAATCAATTTAGCATTGTTTTGCCTGATGTGACGTATGAAGAAGGAGTTCTTCCATCGAGTGGTTTTATCAATATCAAAGGTGATCCTGGAGTTCCAAACAATTACGCCTCGTCCATTCTTCTTTTCTGCTTAAGAGAAAGAAAGACTGTAAATGAAATAACGCTGAATCTTGGCATAAGCAATTCTACATATTTCAGAAATAGTGTTCTTAAAAAGCTAGTCGATGAAGGATATCTTATCCCTTCAAAAGAGGGAAGAATCTCTAAATACCTAACAAATAAAAAGAAAGTAAGCTTCTAACTGTTTGTTCGAAAGATAAAGAAAGATGATATAAAAAAGTTGCCATTACGGCAACTTAGGTTCTTTTCAAATCAATGATGGCAACATCCACAAGGGACACGAACGAATTCCATTAAGGAATCGACATAATCCTTGTTAATGGAATACGAATCCTCGTTTTTAATGATTAACGAGCCTTTTTCCATTAATTCAAGAGATTCGTTGAGTTCTTCCTCACTATCGCCAGTGATATAGAGAAGATCGTCGTGAGATAAATCACCTTTTGTATAGAGGAATTTAGTTATTTTCACTCTGCTTGGGTTGGATAGAATGGCAAATCCTGCCGCAGCTTCATCTTTATGCATATGTATTTCTCCTTTTTCTTACTTGTAGATTATACAGTATCTTCTAAAATTAATCTTTCATAATGCTTTAAAGATACACGTGTAATAAGCAAATGATAAAATATAAGTAATAAGACAAGGAGATAATTTTATGTGCACAGCTGCATCGTATAAAAGTAAGGATACATATTTCGGAAGAACGCTTGATTATGAGTTCTCATACGGGGAAAAAGTAACGATAACCCCAAGGAATTATCCGTTCAATTTTAGGCATCTTGGTTTGAACAAGCATCATTATGCGATAATCGGAATGGCTCATATAGATAATGATTATCCTATGTATTACGATGCAGTTAATGAATGTGGCTTAGCAATGGCAGGGCTTAATTTTGTTGGGAATGCATCATATAACGAAGTAGATGAAAACAAAGAAAACGTCGCTCAATTTGAATTCATATCTTATATTCTTGCAACATGTAAAAACGTTTATGAAGCAATCTCTACAATCAAAAGAATAAACCTTGTTAAAACTCCATATAACGATAAATTTCCTGCGTCTAGTCTTCATTACATTCTTAAAGATCCGAAATCTTGTATAGTTGTGGAATCAATGAAAGACGGTATGCATATATACGATAATCCAACAGGATGCTTAGCAAATAATCCTCCATTCAATTATCAATTAGAAAACCTAAAGAATTATGCAAGCCTTACAAACGAAGAGCCTAAGATAGTTTTCTCTTTTGATGATAAATTCTATTCTCGAGGAATGGGCTCATATGGCCTTCCTGGCGATTTATCAAGCCAAAGTAGATTTGTTAGAGTTGCATTTACTTCACGTTTTTCCATATCAAAGGAAGATGAACGTTCAAGCGTAAATCAATTCTTCCATATTCTTGAATCCGTATGGCAGAGTAGAGGACTTTGTAAAATCGGTGATAAATATGAAATCACCATCTATGCGTCTTGTATGAATTTAGAAAAAGGGATCTATTATTACAAGACTTACGATAACGGTGTTATTAATGCGGTTACTCCAAGAAAAGAGAATTTGGATGGGGATTCACTGGTTATTTTTGAAATTTTAAATAATTCATTTAATGAACAAAACTAATAAAAAGGCGTATATAAAAAAGTTAGCATCCGTATTTCTACAAGATGCTAACTATTTTTGTTTTGGAAGAGACTAGGCTTTGGCAATGACTTTTGCTATATCAGCAGCGGAAATTGTGAATTCCTGATTCATTTGTGCGCTCTTATACGAAACATAAGTGAATGTGTAACTTCCATCCGTTCCTTTGCTTGCTTCATTGATTTTGCTAAGACATGAAAAGGTGAACTTTTCGGTTTCGGAATCATATGACCATGTTCCATATTCTACAGTATAGTAGGTATAGAAATGGAATGCGTAAGAATGGTTAGAATAGAAGATAAAGCCAAAATGGGTTCCAGAAGGGTTTGTTTTATCGACGTTAAGAAGTTCAGTTCCTAAGAATGAGGTGTTTTCTGCTTCAATAACGAACTCTTGTGTTAATTGGGAACTAATTCCAGCAATATAGTTCATCTTATAAGAACCATCTTCTTGTTTTGTGAACTTATTGGTGTGTTCAGAGGAATAAGTTAAGATGATTTCATCGTTTTCAGAGTCGTATTCCCATCCACCAACTTCACTTTGCCAAGTTCCACTAAATTTGTGATTGAAGGAATATGTGTGATCTCTGTTGAGTTTGAGATTAACCATGGTTGGTGCCTTCACGCCATTAACTGTGATATCTTCGATTGAGAACGTATCTTTATAAGAATGTTCGTCCATCATGAAGTCTTGCGAGCATTGGGCGCTCTTTGAATATTCGTAATGGAATTTGTAACGACCATCATCTTCTTTTGAAGCGGTGGCAACAGTTTTGTCGTCTACTGTTAAGACAACCAATCCCTCATCGTTCGTGGAGAACGTGCCATCCTCTTTAACAACAGAGGTGTTTCCGTTGTAAGAGACTTGGAAGAAGAAATTGAAGGTTTTATCTGAATTGAATGTAAGAGTGCAATTATCACCCATCTTTTCGCCTTTAAGTGTTGTGAGAACGTGCACAAACGTTTTATTCCATGTTGCTTTTTTGATGGTGTAAGTTTGGGTAAGCCCACCTTTATTTGAAAGTTCAACATTGAGAACATAGTTGCCGTTTTCGAGTTTCGACGTGCCAGTCACTATGTCTCCGACCTTTAAGGAGAGCTGGTCTGCTACAGAATCGTAAGCCCAATCACCTTTCTCATCGACATTATATTTTGCCCAAGTAAAGTGATATGAGCCATCGGAGTAGAAAGCTAATCCTATCTCTGCGTTCTTATCGCCTGCTAAAGATAAGACTTCCGTTACTTGGAAATAAGATACGAAATCTGTGGCAGAAATTGTGAAACTTTGATTTAGTTGATCGCTTACGGCCGCGACATATGCAATCTTATAAGATCCATCTTCTTGTTTAACAGAAACATTGCTACGAACGCTTTCGTCAGACTTAGTCGCTGAAAGATTCAAAACATCGCTATCCTTATCGTAAGTCCAGCTGCCTTTCTCATCGACCTTGTTTTTTGTCCAAACAAAATGGTAGGTTCCATCATTGAAGAAAGCCAATTTGATATCTGCATTGCCATCTCCGTTAAGAACGAGCATCGCTCCTTCTGTTGGATCTTTCTCTTCTTGCTCATCGCCATCAACAAAGTCTTTTTCAAATGCCTCAAAACCATAAGGCTTAACTTCGCCTAATAAGCCATCGAAGCCAACTTTGGTAACTTTATAGGCACGAACTGAACCGATTGATAAACCAAGCCAAGAGTTGAAGTTTGCATCACTATCGATGTCAAATTCCATGTTAGAACCATTGTTATTTGCATACATATGGCCTCTGCCAATGCCAATTCTTACGGCATCGTATTCTTCTGTGCTTTGCTCTGCATAAGTTTTGTATGTTCCTGAAGTAACAAATGCTGAAACAGGCATCTTATCGTTCTTTGAATCCATGCAGAATGTGTTTAGATAGTATGTTCCGCTATCTAAAAGAGTGAGCATGTAATAAGAAGGACGTGATGTAAATTCGCTGTACCAATATGTAATGGCGTTGCTTAGGCCTTTAGCGGTATTTCCGCTAGAAGTGGTTCCTAGAGCAAATGTTCCGTTTTCATTGAGTGCAAATGATGCTGTTTCTGTATCGAATGCTTTTTTGAAAGCTGCCTTGGAAGAAGTTTCATCATCCCCACGATAATAGGTTACATTCTTTGTATCGGTTCTATCGGTGTAAACCATTGGGCCAAAATCAAGAGTAATGACGTTATTATCGCGAGTATATCCAGTTAATGAGGCAAAAGATGAATTCGTGTAGCTATCGCCTGTTGTAGGAATGTATTTCTCATAAACATTCAATGCAACCTTGCTTTCGTCAAGGATTGAAAGAAGCTCATATCTTTCGATTGTTGCTCCTTCTACGTTCTTTGAAGAGGTAACAAGATATGTTTGAGGAATGAATACATTGCTTTGTTCTTCTGATGAGGAAGAAGAGGATGAATTTGTTGTTGTATCATCCTTCTTCTTTGTTTGATTGTCGATATGAAGCTTATAGAAGAAGCCAAAGAGGGAGAAATCTGAGTAGTCGCAAGAGGTGAGCAAACCTAAGCTAAGGAGAGTGCTTGCGCCAATGACTAATAATCTTTTCTTATTCATGATTATTTAACCTCGCTTTCTTCGGAAGATTCCTTTTTTGATTTAACGTATTTCACTTGCTTGACAGTAGCGACCGTTCCTAACGCAAGAGCAGCAATTCCGCTATAGATGATTCCATCAACGATAGCCATTTGCCACCAAGTCATAACGTGAATCATGACTGTTGTAGGGGTAACGCCATTCATGGCATTAGAATTAACGATTGTGTATAAGATGCGTTTACAAGCTTGTCTCATTGCTAAGACGAAATGAGGATCGTTTTGATAATCAAGAGCCTTAAGGAACTTATATTGTGATGTTTTTGCTGATGAATCGAAGGTATCTGTTCCAGCAACAACCGCTAAATATGGGTCATAAGTGCTTCTTTCGTGGGCACTTGTTGCAGCGCCACTTGTCGTATAGTCAGAAACGGCAAATCCATCAAGACCCCATTCGTTACGTAAGACTGTTGTCATTAAGCCTTTATGAGCGCTTGACCAAACAACGCCAACTCTTGAGAAGGCTGTCATAACGTTATGAGCGCCACCTTCAGTGATAGCAATTTGGAATGGCTTGAGATAGATTTCTCTGATTGATTGTTCGTTAGCGAAAGTGGAGATTGAACGGCAGTTTGTTTCTTCATCATTTAAGGCAAAGTGCTTAACGAAGACATAAACACCTTTTGATTGGATGCCTTTTGTTTCGGCGGCAGCAATCTTACCCGCTAAGAAGCCGTCTTCAGAATAATATTCGAAGTTTCTTCCGCTATATGCGCTTCTGTGGGTATTCATAGCTGGACCATATAATCCGGAATATCCTAAGGAAAGGCCATCTTCGCCAATATGCTCGCCAACCTTTTCCATAAACTCTTCGTTCCATGTTGCGCCCATGATGTTTTCATCGGTATAAGCGCACATTGTCTTGGAGTTTCCTGAGATATCAGTAAGTTTTCCAGAGAATCCTTGTGGACCGTTTTCGTCTTTGGTCTTTGGCATACCAACTGAAGCGACCGATTGAATGCCATGGTATCCTAAGCCGACCATATTGGACATATCATCATATGAAAGTTGATCAAGTAAGGAATCCCATTCCTCATCGTTATAGGCTTTGCCTCTCATATTGATCAAGGTTTTGCCATTATTTGCCTCCATTGTTGGGAGGGTCTCTCCTTCAACAGTGGTCTTTTCGTAGGCTTTGATGCCAGTCATTTCGTCATGGAGCTTGTCGTTTAAGGCAATTTCAACCTTGCTTGGCCAAGTTCCAACCCAATTGCTTCTGGAAAGATAGGTCATATCTTCCTTGCCATAATAAGAAAGACTTCCTTCATCAAATTGGTTGGTGATCTTTTGACCATCTTTTCCGAAAGAGTAAGTTACGTCATCGATTGCTTCTTGATTGAAGGTGTAGACGTAAGAAGAATTGCCTTCTACGTTTTCGCCATTAACGTCTTTCATCAATGCCTTATTTGGATTCCCACCTTTTTTGGCGATGATGTTATTTAAGGCGTCGTGAGCGTTTTTACCAACTGTGAGGTAGTAGTTGCCTGCATCAAGGATATAGGTGCCTTTACCTTTGGAATCATAAGTTGCAAATTCGCTTCTAGGAACGGTGATTGTGACTTCTTCGCTAGCGTTAGGCTCTAATTCTTTTGTTTTAGCAAAACCACATAGTTCTACAGCAGATTTTTCGATTTTGTTTGTCTTATCGTAATCTGTGTATTCGCTTTGGAAATAAACTTCGACAACTTCTTTGCCCTTTGTGTTTCCTGTATTTTTGACGGTAAGAGTAACGCTGATTTCGTCTTTCTTACTATCGAATTTATAGACAGGGGTGCTATATTCGAAACTTGTATAGCTTAAGCCATAGCCAAACGGATAGGCGACATCGGATAAATAGTCATAAGAGCCAACACCGCTCTTGCCGTAGACCATATCTTCATATCTTGTCTCATAATATCTATAGCCGACATAGATTCCTTCTTGATAGGCATTATAGTATTTGTTTCCATCGAGGGAATTGAATACCATGTCGTTCTTATATTTGTCATCGCCAGAATTGCTCCATTCAGCGGAATAGAAGTTTTGCATGCTTGGGGCAGTCGTGTTGTCATTACAATATGTATCAACCAATCTTCCGGATGGAGAGACGTTACCGACAAGAAGGTCTGCGACTCCTTCAAGACCTTGTAAGCCAGTATATCCAACCCAAAGGGCTGCATCGACTTTGGAATTTCCTGCTGTTAGGAAATCACATTCAAGAGGGTTTGCAGAGTTAATAAGAACGATGACTTTACCAAATTTGCCCTTAGCTTGTTCGATTAATTCTTTTTCGTTGATTGTTAATTCAAGAGAGTTACCGCTGCCATTAACTGTTTCAGAGGCATTTCCTTGATGCTCAACATCGGCAGGAAGATCATACATTTCTCCCCCTAAACGTGAGATAACAACGATGGCTGCATCATTATATTCATTAAAGGATGCTTCAACTCCGCTAGCGGCAGTGAGTGTTTTATAAGGGATTTCGTTAACGGTGTAGGAACCCTTAACTCCGCCATCTCCTCCACGGATGGAGTTATCGCCTTTCTTAGGATTAGTTTGGTAATTGTTTATCTCACCAACATAGTAGTTCCAGACAGTTTCATTAACCGAGACTCCTCTTTTTGTTAATGTTTCCTTAAGAGTAGGGGCGTTATCGGCATTAATGTCTGCTGAACCGGTACCACATACGAGGGTGTTGCAGCTTGAGTGACCAAGAAGGGTGACTTTGGCTGTCTTTGATAAAGGAAGAGCGTTATTTTGATTCTTAAGAAGAACGCTTCCTTCTTCAGTAAGTTCTTCAGCGATCTTTTTGTCGGCTTCTTGAAGTTCCTCGGCTGTTTTGTAGGCGCTCTTGAAATAAGCGGAATCATATTTGGAAGGATCTCCAACCTCGACTTGCTTATTAGCGGCGTCTTCACATCCGAGTGCTTTATTGATGACATTTGCGTAATTATCAGTGACACCTAAGGCTACACCACAAGTGACTGCTAAAGTCGTAAATACACCAGTAAGAACCCAAAGAACTATAGGCTTTTTTCTTGCTTTCATATCTTCTTCTCCTGTTTAAGCGTGTAAATTATCACATATTGAAAGCGCTTAAAAATTGCAAAAATAATGTAAAAATATTGCATTTTTAAATAATTCAGCCATTTTTGACCAAAAATGATTGAAAGCGTTTCCAATTTTGAACTTTTTATTTTCTGAAATTTATAAAAATAAAGACTTTATCGCATGTTTTAAAATATATAATC
>CAVKFY010000083.1:0-8359 GCA_963655775.1 Alistipes communis | reverse complement strand
GTCTATTATTGTGCGCCTGAGGTTTTGATGGGGAAAGAACCATCTGTTGCCTCTGATATTTATTCGATGGGCGTTGTTTTTTATGAACTTCTAACTGGAACCATACCATTTGATGCTCCAACCGCAGAGGAGATTGCCTTAAAACAAATAAAGACCAAATTCCCTGAACCTTCAAAAGTTCTCTCTTCAATTCCACCTGCATTAGATAAAATCGTCATCACTGCATGTAGAAAAAGACCAGAAGAAAGATATTCTTCAGCCCTTCTGATGCATCAAGCGATTGAAAATGCCTATAACGATGATAAAAACTTCAAGGAAAAACGCTCTTGGATAGCGCGTTTGTTTGGCTTTAAATAATGAAACTAGATTTAACAAATATCTCCAAACCTATAATTGCTCCATCTTTACTTGCTGCTAATCGTGAAAAATTAGTCGAAGAATCCAAGAAAGCAGAACTTTTTGGTGCCAAATTTCTCCATATTGATGTAATGGATGGGAAATTCGTTCCTAATACATCTTTTACATTAGAAGAAATAAGAAAAATAAGCCATGAGCATTCAATATTAAATGACGTTCATTTGATGATTGAAGAGCCATATAAATATATAAAGGATTATTACTTAGCCGGTGCAGATTTAATAACGTTTCATTACGAAGCGTGTTCTTCCGATGAAGAAATCCATAAAACGATCGAATTGATTCATTCTTTTAACTGCTATGCCGGTCTTTCGATTAAGCCTGCTACACCAGTAGATAAATTACTTCCTTTCATCGATGAATTAGAATTAATTCTCCTAATGTCCGTCGAACCAGGAAAAGGTGGTCAGAAATTCATTCCTGAATCTTTAGATAGACTTGAGGAAATAAGAGCTCTTTTGAAGGATAAAAAGAAAAAACCATTAATTGAAATTGATGGCGGAATCAACCTAGAAACAGGCAAAGAATCTTTGAAACATGGAGCAGAAGTGCTTGTCGCTGGTTCTTATTTATACGGACACGATGACATGAAGGAAAGATTAGAGGGTCTTTTATGCAAATCGCACTTATTGTCGGAATGATTGTTTCCTTTTTGCTTTTCTTGGGCACCATCTTGCTTTCTTTGCCTAGCAAGAACGTCCCTAGCAGCCAATTTAATTTTCGCCAATTCTTTATCTATGAAATCATAGGAATAGAGAACAAAGGAAAGATTATCCGTTGGATGATTTACCTCATGGTGAGCGTAAATACATTGATAGCAGTCTTTCTCCCAATCGGCTTGCCAGTAGATGAAACTATAACATCAAAATATTATTACTTGATGTTTTCTGGTTTCTTCGTTTTAGCAGAAATATTCTTTGTATTTTTGAGCGTTCTTTCCTTTAGAAAAGAAAGAATGAGAATTACTTCTTTCGTCTTATTTGGATCATTTCTTGCGATAACTAATGGAACTGCGGCAATAATTCTTTTCTCAATATCAAGAAAAACAACAAACAATTCGATAATATCCTTAATATTTGGCGTAGTTTGCGTTCTTTTTGCCTTAATTTCCTTTATTCCAATGCTAAATCCAAAACTCACAAACTACGCAAAACTAGAGCATATTACAGAAGAAGACGGAAGCGTTCACCTTGAAAGGCCTAAGTGTATTTTCATGGCCCTTTCTGAATGGATATTCTTCTTTATCATGGAGATCTCCTTTCTAACGGATGTCATCTTCTTCATGCTAACTTGTAAATAAGGAAAAATAATAAAAGAAAAAACGAGTCAAACGACTCGTTATTTTTTTCTTATTTCTAAATTAAGCAGCTTGTTCGCCTTTTGGAGCAGCTTTGACGGATTTGTTTAAGCTACGATAGGCGCGAGCACTCATCCTAACTGAAACCATCTTACCATTGATGTTGATCTTATATTTTTGAAGATTGACATTCCATCTACGGCGTGTGGCTAAGACAGAGTGGGAACGGTTGTTACCGCTCATTGGGCCTTTTCCGGAAATTGGGCATTTTCTTGACATAACTATCACCTCTACGTGCGTAAAATCGCAAGAAAGAATATACCATTCTTAAGTGTTAAGTGCAACTCTAAAATATCAAATGCAAGATAAAAGATTAAAAATCGTTCGTAAAGTTAACTAAATGTCGTAACTTTTCCGCATTTTTCTTATAAAAAATACACCTATATATAGCCGAGTTATGATAGAATAAACCCGTTAAGCAAACATAATCTTATCTCACATGATGGGAGGAGGAATCACATGTCTAATCAAATGGTTGCCATGATTCTAGCGGGTGGCAAAGGAACGAGATTAAAGGCTTTGACTTCAAAAGTGGCAAAGCCTGCTGTTTCATATGGTGGAAAATACCGCATTATCGATTTTCCGCTAAGTAATTGCGCAAATACGGGCATAAGGAACGTTGGCGTTTTGACTCAATATGAGTCTAGCGAACTTAACCAATATGTTGGTAATGGCGAAAAATGGGGTTTTAATGGCGTAAGAAGCTCTGCTTCGGTACTTTCGCCAAAGCAAACCGAATTAGGTTCATCTTGGTATAGAGGAACTGCGGATGCAATTTATGAAAACCTCGATTGGCTCGAAAGAATGAATCCTGACTATGTCTTAATTCTTTCTGGAGACCATATTTATTCTTGCACTTATAATGAGATGCTAGAAAAACACATTTCATCAAAGGCGGATTGCACAATCTCTGTCTTCCCTGTTCCGATGGAAGAAGCTTCACGTTTTGGAATCTTAGTAACAGACGATAAAGATAACATCACTCAATTCGTTGAAAAGCCAAAGAAACCAATCTCAAATTTGGCTTCAATGGGCATCTATATTTTCACCTACAAGGTCTTACGTGATTATTTAATTGCTGATGCTAAAGAAGATACAGAACACGACTTTGGCAAAAACATCATCCCAAACATGATGGCAGATAAGAAAAAACTTGTTGCCTACACATATAGTGGATATTGGAAAGATGTCGGAACAATCGCCTCTCTCCATGAAGCGAATATGGACTTATTGAAGAACGAAAAGACAGGCGAGAATATCTACTCTATTTTCGGACAAAACATCATCCTTTCTGAGGATATGCACTCTGCTCCTCAATTTATCGGACCAAAAGCTGACGTTAAAGACTCTTTAATTAACCAAGGTGCCCAGATTTATGGCAAGGTAAATCATTGCGTTATTTCTGGCGACGTTGTTATTGAAGAGGGGGCGGTTTGTGTTAATGACGTTATCATGCCTGGTGCCGTTATTCAAAAAGGCGCTAGAGTAGAAAACGCTATCATCGGCCCTGATACCTTGATCGAAAAAGATGCAAAAGTGAATGTTGGTGGGGAAGATATTGACCTCATCGTTAATAAAAAGGCGGCAAGATTATGAAAGATGTAATTGGTTTATTAGATACACATAACGACCCTGAACTCGGTGAATTAACCGCTCATCGTCCTTTGGCTTCAGCAACCTTCTTAGGAAGATATGCCTTCATGGACGTTGTCATGTCGAATTTCTCTAATTCTGGCATCGATACGGTTGGTCTTTTAATTAAAGAACACCAACGTTCCATCCTTAAGCACATGGGAAATATGTCCTCATGGGTTAATAACACTAAAACAGACAAACTAACAATTTTCTTCAACGAAAACGGTTTATTAAATCCTGCTTACAACACAGATTTAGCCAACATCAAAGAGAATGATTATATTCTTTATGATTCTTCTGCAAAGATCATCGTTTTTGAAAATCCTCACATTGTTGCTCCAATCGACTTTAGACCGATAGTGGAAGAACACAAAAAGAGAGATGAAGAAATCACAATTGTCTATAAAAAGATCAAAGATGGCGATAAAGACTTCGTTGGCGGATATTGCTTTGACATCGATGAAAATGGCTATGTTACCGACGTTAAAGTAAACGATGGAAGTAAGAAAGAAATAAACGCTTCCCTTGAAACATGGATCATCAACCGTGTTGAACTTGCCAAGATCATCGATGAAAGTAAGAAACATCTTTATTCAATGGGTGTTGGAGACTATCTCCGTTATGTCATCAAAAATAAACTTGCAAAAGTTCACGCTTACGAATTCAAAGGATATGCTAGAAACTTCAATTCTTTGAATAAGTACATTGAATATTCATTTGAATTACTCAAACCTGAAGTAGCCGCTTCTCTTTTCAAAGAAGATTGGCCAATCTTTACAATCACTCATAACACTGCACCGGCTTTATATGGTCCTAGCTCAAAGATTTCCAATTCCTTCATTGCTAACGGATGTGTTGTCGATGGAACTGTCCAAAATTCTATCCTTTGCCGCGGAGTTCACGTTGGAAAAGGTGCAAAGCTTAATAACTGCATCGTTCTTCGTGGAACAAAAATCGGAGAAAAGGTCACTCTTTCTAATGTAGTTATCGATAAATATTCTATTGTTACGGATAGACATACTCTTGAAGGAGATAAAGATACCCCAATCTACGTCCATCAAGGAGCAATCATATGAAGATAGCAATGTTTGCTTCCGAAGCTTTGCCACTTTCTAAAACAGGCGGCTTAGCTGATGTTACCTACGCTTTAAGCAAAGAGTTAGTCAAAAGTGGTGATGAAGTAATTCTCATCACCCCATATTACAAAACAATCAAAAAGAAAAATCTCAAGATAAAAAGACTCGGAATTGTTCCGGTCAATCTATCCTGGAGATGCCAAAATGCTGAATTGTTCGAAACAAAAATCGATGGAATTACATATTATTTAGTTGGAAATTCCTATTATTTTGAAAGAGATAGCATTTATGGCTACCACGATGATTGCGAACGTTTTGCCTTTTTTGCTTTAGCTTGTTTGAATATCCTTAAGCACGTTAATTTCAAAGCGGATGTCGTTCACGTTCACGATTGGCAAGTCGGCATGGTTCCAACTCTCTTAAAAGAGAAATATTCCTACGATCCTTTCTATAAGGACATGAAGAGCGTCCTTACCATCCATAATCCTGCATTCAAAGGCCTAGTCGATCGTTATTTCTTGGATGATTTCTGGGGCCTTAGCGATGAATTATTCGATAATGGCAGAGTCCGTTTCGATAACATGGTCTCATCCTTAAAGGCAGGAATCGTTGACGCAAATAAAATCACGACAGTCTCTCCAACTCATAGAAACGAACTCCTCGATCCGTATTCAGATCAAAGATTAAACGGAGTATTAGAATTAAGAAAAGATGATTTCGTTGGCATAGTTAACGGCATTGACTATGAAGAATGGAATCCTGCAAAAGACAAACTAATCGCTAAAACATATAGTCAAAAAACTTGGAAAGAAGGAAAGAAGGCTTGCCAAGAGGATATGCTTAAGACATTTGGCATCCAAAAAGGCAAAGGACCTGTATTTGGCATAGTTTCCCGTCTTTCTTGGCAAAAAGGCGTCGATTTAATCATCGAAGCATCCAAAGGATTCCTCAATTCATATAACGATTGCTCATTAGTCGTTCTTGGATCTGGCGAATACGATTTAGAAAGAAAGATCCAAGCTCTTAGAGATGAATATCCATCAAGAGTAGGCATATACATTGGATATAACAATGAGTTATCTCACAAAATCTATGCTGGATGCGATTTCTTCTTAATGCCTTCCTTATTTGAACCATGCGGAATTTCTCAAATGATTTCCCAACGTTATGGCACCTTGCCAATTGTTAGATATACTGGTGGCTTAGCAGATACCGTCGAAGGATATGATGAGCCAAATAGCAAGAAACCAGATGGAATTGGTTTCAACAACTATGATGTAAACGGCCTATCTTATGGTATGGGAAAAGCAAAAGAATTATATCTAAATGAGCCAATATACGATAAAATCGTTATCAATGCGCTGAAAAAGGATAATTCCTGGAAACGCAGTTCCAAGCAATATCGCTCACTTTATGAGGAGATAGTTGCAAAATAAGGAGCTATAGAATGAGCTACAATCATCAAGAAATAGAACAGAAGTGGCGTAAATATTGGGAAGATAACAACACCTTCTATTGCGACACCCATGATTTTTCAAAACCAAAATACTACGTTTTGGATATGTTTCCATATCCATCTGGACAAGGACTTCATGTAGGCCACCCAGAAGGATATACGGCAACCGACATTGTCGCGAGAATGAAAAGAATGCAAGGTTACAACGTCCTTCACCCAATGGGATGGGATGCTTTCGGATTACCTGCAGAACAATTTGCCATCAAGATGAATCAACATCCTGAAGGTTTCACAAGAAAGAACATCGCCAATTTCAAAAACCAGATTCAATCTTTAGGTTTTTCCTATGATTGGTCTAAAGAAATCGCAACCATTGATCCTAAATATTACAAATGGACTCAGTGGATATTCGTTAAGATGTTCGAAAACGATTTAGCATATGTTGCCGATATTCCAGTTAACTATTGCCCTGAACTTGGCACTGTTTTAGCTAACGAAGAGGTAATTGATGGAAAATCCGAAAGAGGTGGATACCCAGTTATCAGAATGCCTATGCGTCAATGGGTACTTAAGATCACCAAATATGCCGACCGCCTTGAAAAAGATCTTGAAGGCTTAGATTGGCCAAAGAGCACTCTTGAGATGCAACGTAACTGGATTGGCAAATCAAAAGGTGTGGAAATCACCTTCAAAATCAAGGATAGCGATGAATCTTTCAAAGTTTTTACAACCCGTGTTGATACGCTTTTTGGTTGCTCGTATTGCTGCTTAGCACCAGAGCATCCGTTGGTTAAAAAGTTAGTTAGCGCCGAACAAAAAGACACGGTTAGCAAATATATCGATGAAGCATCGCATAAATCTGATTTAGCAAGGACATCTCTTGTTAAGGATAAGAGTGGTGTTTATCTCGGAGTTAAGGCAATTAACCCAATAAACGGCAAAGAAATTCCTGTTTTCGTTGCAGATTATGTCTTAGGAAGCTACGGAACTGGCGCGGTCATGGCCGTTCCAAGCCATGATAGCAGAGACTATGCCTTTGCTAAGAAATATGATTTAGAAATCACCCCAGTTCTTGAGGGTGGAGACATTTCTAAAGAGGCCTTCGAAGGAGATGGCCCACATATCAATTCTGATTTTGCCAATGGCATGAATATTGCCGAAGCAAAAACAGCCATCACAAAGAAACTTGAAGAACTTGGCGCAGGACATGAAGTAGTTAACTATAAACTCCGTGACTGGATCTTCTCTAGACAACGTTATTGGGGCGAACCAATACCGATGGTTAAGATGGAAGACGGAGAAGAATATCCATTAAAAGAAGAAGATTTACCTCTCGTTTTGCCAGAAATGGATGATTATCAACCAACAAGAGATGGAAAACCTCCTCTTTCTAAAGCACCTTCCTCTTGGCTAAATGTCGAAATTGATGGAAGAAAAGGTACAAGAGAAACTAACACCATGCCACAATGGGCAGGTTCCTCTTGGTATTATCTCCGTTATATTGATCCAAATAACGATAATGCTATCGGTGATCCAGAACTCTTAGAACACTGGCTACCGGTTGATCTTTATATCGGTGGACAAGAACATGCCGTTTTACATCTTCTTTATGCTCGTTTCTGGCATAAATTCCTTTATGACATTGGCGTTGTTAAATGCAAAGAGCCATTCCAAAAACTCTATCACCAAGGAATGATCTTAGGTGCTAATGGCGAAAAGATGTCTAAGAGTAGAGGAAATGTCATCAATCCAGATGATATCGTTGCCTCTAATGGCGCAGACTCCTTACGTTTATTCGAAATGTTTGCAGGCCCATTAAATGAAGCAAAACCTTGGTCGCCAACGACATTAGACGGCTCAACCCGTTTCATTGAACGTGTCTATAGACTAATTGATGAAGAAGAATTCTCTTCTAAAATCTCTGATACAAATTCAAAGGAACTCGATTATTCCTATAACTTCTTAGTTAAGAAAGTTACTAACGACTTCACCGAGCTTTCCTTCAATACGGCAATCTCTCAAATGATGATCTTTATTAACGATTGCTATAAAGCAAAATCGTTATATAGACCATATATTGAGAATTTCGTGAAGATGTTCTCTTGTATCTGCCCGTTTGTTGGGGAAGAGATGTGGGAGAAACTCGGACACAAAGGTGGAATCACTTATGAGAGCTGGCCGAGCTTTGATGAAAACAAACTTGTCATAAATGAAGTTACAATCGGTGTTTCAATCAATGGCAAACTCAGAGATACAATCACTCTTAGCAAAGATGCTAAAGAAGATGAAGCACTCTCCTTAGCCAAAGCAAGCGAAAAAGTGAGTAAATGGATGGAAGGAAAACAGATACGTAAAGTCATTTACGTTCCTGGAAGAATCCTTAACATAGTTGTAGCGTAATCTTAGAGACCATTAAAT
>CAVKFY010000082.1:0-4388 GCA_963655775.1 Alistipes communis | reverse complement strand
TTTGGGGGTTGTTTTCGCTCCATCCCCATTCATCCCCATTAAATGTTAAAGAGCCATTTAAACAAAACTGAATATAAAGAAAAATGCTGCCAATTACGGCAACATTTTCTTTTCATTCTTATTTTTATTCAATGGCAATAACGAAGTGATAGACAGGTTGGCCTCCATCTACTTCGATGATGTCCATCATTGGATATTCCTTCTCAAGAAGAGCTTTAAGATCCGCTTTCATCTTCTCTGTAGCACTCTTGCCATAGAAAACAGTGATAATAGCCTTCTCGTCCATATCAGGAACAAGTTTCATCATCTTTTTTGTGGCATTCATGATCAAACGGTCATGGGAGACGATTTTTCCACCCATTATGCCGATGAAATCGTTCTTTTTGATGGTAATACCATTATTCTTAGAATCTCTGATTGATTTAGAAATCTCTAAGGAAACAACAGAATTCATCTGTTCTTCCATAACAGCAATATTGTCTTCAACAGAATTGTCGAAATCGGCCATCTTCATTGCTGAATAAGCTTGAACGACTGATTTTGAGTGAAGAACGTGAACGCGAGACTTCGTATAAAGCTTTGCCGCTTGTTCTGCAGTCATAATGACGTTGCCGTTATTCGGGAAGACAATGATATCATCCGCATTAACGTATTCGAACATATCTAAGAAATCTTGGGCAGACGGATTCATTGTTTGTCCACCAGTAATGATTCCTGCAACTCCCATCTCTTGGAAGATTTTTCCAATTTCCTTAGAAGAAGCAACCGAGATCATTTGCACTTTAGAGCGTTTCAATGGCTGAGGTTTAACATCATTCGACATCTTCACCTCTTTGCCTTCGATCGGCATTTCCTTAAGCAACTTCTCGTTATGTTGGATGGTCATATTTTCCATCTTGAAGGTTATGAATTCGCCATATTGTTGAGCAAACTTAATGACCTTCCAAGGTTCTTTTGTATGAACATGGATTTTGATGATTGTTTTTTGTTTGATGGCAACGATTGAATCACCAATTGTCGAATAGTAATCGATGAAAGATTGGAGATCAACTTCTTCTGGATTTGCTTTGGATTTCAAAAGCTGAAGGATGAATTCCGTGCAATAACCATAATCAAGTTTCGAGTCTTCATTAAATGTTTCTCCATCTGTAACATCGACATTTGTTGTTGGACCATTAAAAACGGTATCAACAACTTCTTCTCCCATGATTTCTTTGCACATTCCCTCGATTGTATATAAGAGACCTGCTCCGCCAGAATCAATGACGCCCGCTTCTTTAAGAACCGGAAGAAGATCAGGAGTCTTGTCTAAGGATTTCTTCATTTGTTCCAAAAGGATTTTAAACAAAGTTTCGAAGTCTTGGATTTCATCGATATGGTCGTTAACGTAGTCTGTGCCTTCTCTTGCAACCGTGAGGATTGTTCCTTCCACTGGGTTAGGGACAGCCTTATAAGCAACACGAGTTCCGTTTTTTAAAGCAGAGGCAAATTGTTTGACATCTGCTTTCTTTAAACCTTTCAAGGCATCGGAAATGCCAGCAAAGAATTGGGAAGTAATAACGCCAGAGTTTCCTCTTGCTCCGAGAAGCATACCTTCTGAGCATTTGGTTACAACTTCACCTAAATTCCCTTTGTTGGCTCTCTTCATGGCCTTAACTCCACCATCAAGAGTCGCGCAAATATTTGTTCCTGTATCACCATCAGGAACAGGGAAAACGTTTAATTCATTTACGGTCTCATAGTGGCTTTTAAGGTCTTTAAAACCATTGACCACCATGGCCTCGTAAGTTTTTCCGTCAAGAATTTTCATTTTATTTACCTACTGCGGTAACTTTTTCTCCAAAGGAATAGACAGCGATCGTGCCAGGTCCTGTTGAACCACCAATGATTGGTCCAAGGATACCGATATGGACTGCTTTTGGTTTTGCTCTCTTTAAGAGTTCAGTTTTGCAGAATTCCGCTCCCTCAAGATCATCTGAGTGAGCAATATAGATTGTTTGATTTTCGATATCGTCGGCAGTTCTGATTGCTTCTTCGACAATCTTAATTAAGGATGGCTTTCTTCCTTTGACTTTTTCAACGGCAAAGTTATAGCCATTGACATCGGAAATAACGATTGGCTTAACACCAAAAAGGTTTCCAAAGAAAGCGCTAGAGGCTTTAACACGTCCGGCTCTCTTAAGATAGTTAAGGTTATCAACCGCTGCCCATTGGTTATAACGAAGTTTGTTTTCTTCTAACCAAGCGACGATTTCGTCTAAGCTCTTGCCTTCGTTATGCATATCGCGAGATCTTATAGCCATATCACCTTGAGCGTAGCCACAGATTAAAGAGTCAACGACTGCAATTTGATTATCTTTATATTTTTCGCCAAGTTCTTTAGCAACTGTTCTTGCCATATCAACGGACTTAGAAAGGCCTGATGCACAAGCAATGTATAAAACATCGTTGCCTTTTTCTAAGGCTGCGCCAAATTTCTTTTCAAATTCTTGTCTTGTGACTTGGGAGGTGAAGATCTTTTCTCCAGAACGCATGACATCATAGAAACCATGAGGATCATATCCTTGATCCCATTCTAATGATGCGACGATTTCTTTGCCTTTGAAGGAAAGGCCCATTTCGCAATAATCAATATCATATTTCTTGCGAAGCTCGGTGTCTAAGTCACCGGTTGAATCGATGAAAATCGATAAATTTTTCATAGTTAAATAATTCCTCCTTATTTAGGAATAACTCCAATATTATCGTTGAAAGATGCCTATAAGGCAAATTTTCCTAGAAAATATCACTCTATTTTTGCTTTTAGAAAAAGAGAAATGGTTTTCTAGTAGTAAAAAAGCCCATCAAATTGGGCTTGAGCAATTATTATTTGTTTTCGTTTTTCTTCTTAATAATTAGGGTAGGAATCAAGAAACCAAATCCCGTTCCTTCAAGAATCAAACTAATAATGGCATAGACCCAGCCATTGTATGCGTTTGATCCCCATGAAATGAGTATAGAAATAAGTAATATAAGAATGGAGAGTCCAAAACAAATGAGGCTGACAAAGGCAAATACGTCGTCTTTCTTGACGCTAATTTCCGTGACTACTTCTTTTCCACATTTAGGGCAAACTTTTGCCCCTTCTGGTAATTCATTTCCACAATGTTGACAATACATATGTAAATCCTCTTTTCAATTACATTATAGTTTTGTTCTTTAAAAGAAAATATTTATTTATTTTTTATGATATTTAAGGCCAATATTCCAAGCTTTTCCTACTTTTTCGCCAATTGAATAATATGATCCATCAACTTGAGAGAAAAGAAGAGCGTTTATTTTTGACATATCCACCACACCTTTTTCGTTAAGAATGGATTCATCTGCTAAAACGTTAACAATCTCGCCATAGGCAAAGAAGTTATCGTCTTCATCATGTCTTAACGCATGGAGCTTGCATTCCAATGTTAAAGGATATTCATCGATAACAGGCGCGTTAACGTTCTTCGATTTTGTTGAATGCAATCCTGTCCTAAGGAATTTATCTGGAACAGTATTGCCCGAATCGATTCCAAAATAATCCGCTTCCGATGAATATTCTTTTGTTGCAATGGAGATCGTGAAATCTACGCCGTCTCTTTTTAAATTCTTAACCGTTTTATGGCTTTCATCTAAAACGCATAGAACCATGTTGTTATCAACAAGAGTTCCCCAAGCCATATTCATCACGTCTACACTGTTATCCTCGTTATATGTTGCAATCAAGGCAACAGGCATTGGTAAGAGGAATGGTTTTACGCCTAAGTCTTTTTTCATAGTTATTATTCTCCTTTAGCAAATTCTTTTATCTTATTGAGTGTTTCTTCGTTGTCACGATAGACAAGTCCATTGATGCCCGCTTCTATCGCACCTTGAACATTATCTTTTCTATCATCGATGAAAATGGCATATTTTCCTTGAAATCCTTCTTTATTTAGAACATAAAGATATGCTTCTTTTGATGGTTTTGTGTGTTTGATTTGATAAGAGATATAAGTTTCATCAAAAAGATCAAGAATATCAAATCTTTTCATAATAGTAGGAACGATATAATCACAGGCATTTGAAAGAAGAACAATTCTATTTCCTTCTTCTTTTAACTTCCTTAATAAATCGATGTATTCCTTATGTGGTTTTGGGGCATTAAGGAATTCTTCCATCAAGGTTTTCATATCAACGTGCAAATCTCTGGAAACGTTGTCACATATTTCCTTAAAGGACAATTCTCCTCTATCGCCAGGATGGAAATATTTATCAGTTAAATCTTCCGCGGATACATTAGGGAAATATTTAGCAAAGAACACCGGAGCGCATTCGTCTCCTACAACACCAAAGAAATCAGAAATAATTAGTTTTTTCATACGCTAGAA
>CAVKFY010000081.1:842-18138 GCA_963655775.1 Alistipes communis | reverse complement strand
GATAAAAATTTATGCACAATGCACAAAATAAAGAAAGAAATACTTATTGATTTTTGATATTTTCCTTCTTTTTTAGACCCTATTTTTAGAAAAAGCCAATCTTTCAACTGGCTTTGCTTTATTTATTTGGAAGGCTATATTCACAGCCACAATATTTCTGACAATATAGACCGATTTCGTTTCTAAGAGCTACCCCTTTGTTAATTCCATTATCCTTTTTGAAATCAGAGAAGAAGTATTTGGTCTTATGGTGAGTGGAGAGTTCTTCTCCTATCGCGTTAAGAATATAAGAAGACTTCTGTCTAGATATGGTCATAACCGTGCACATGTAGTCGAAATTGTTAGAGTCAGCATAGATAAACGCTTCTTCCATTCTCTTTCTATAACAAAGGTGGCAACGATATCCACATTCAGGGAAGGAAGAGAAGGGTTTTAAGTCTTCCATGTATTTTTCATGGTTATATGGGGAAACGACTAATTTTGTATCGTGACCCCACTTCTCCTTCACATATTCAATTAATTTCTTTACTTCATCTAAACGTTTATAGAATTCACTCTCTGGATAGATGTTTGAATTTGTGTAATAAATCGTTACATCGAAATACTTAGATAAAAAGATTAAAGGAAAACAGGCACAAGGGCCGCAGCAATCTTGTAAAAGGAGTTTTGGTTTATTGCCGATAGAAGAGAATTTCTTAATTTCTTCTAGGCTTTCTAGATAGTAGTTATGTTGAGCAATATGTGACTTCATTCCATAGCCTTGGAGTAATCGAAGTTATCTCCATATATGAACATTGCATCGCCAAAGGAGAAGAAACGGTATTCTTCTTTGACCGCTTCTTTGTAGCAAGAAAGAATGAAGCTTCTGCCAGTGAAAGCGGCAACTAGTTCAACAAGTGTTGATTTAGGAAGGTGGAAGTTGGTTATTATGGCATCAACTGCTTGGTATTTATAACCTGGCTCGATATAGAGTCTAGTTGGTTCTCTGGTTGCTTTGAACTCGCCATATTTGGCATAGATGCTCTCTAAAGTTCTAATTGAAGTCGTGCCTATGGCAATAATACGTCTACCTTCTTTTTTGGCTTGATTTAGACGAGAGGCAACTTCTTCTGACATCTCAATGACTTCGGAGTGCATGATATGATCTTTTGTATCTTGAACCTTAACTGGTCTAAACGTTCCTAAGCCGATATTTAAAGTAATATCTTCAACAGTAATTCCTTTGACTCTTATTTCATCGAATAGTTCTTTGGTGAAATGGAAACCTGCAGTTGGTGCGGCCGCACTTCCTGGGACTTTGGCGTAGACTGTTTGGTAGTCATCATTATTCGCACATTGTTTCTTTATATATGGAGGAAGAGGCATTTGTCCTAATTGCTCCAAAACTTCCATGAAGATTCCTTTGTAAGAGAATTTCATATCACGGATGCCTTCATCTTTGACTGCAATGCATTCGCAAGTTAACTCGCCATTACCAAATGAACAGTGTGATCCGACCTTAACGGATTTGGCATTGCCGACTAAGCATTCCCAAACATCGTTTTCTAGTTGTTTCAAAAGAAGGACTTCTACTGCTCCTTTTGTTTCAACCTTTGTGCCTAATAATCTAGCAGGAATGACTTTTGTGTTATTTCTAACAAGCACATCTCCTGGTTTTAGATAGTCGATGATGTCGTGAAAGATTTTATGTTCAAAAGTCTTATGCTCACGATCTATGACCATGAGTTTGCATGTATCTCTTTTTTCTTTAGGAGATTGTGCGATGAGTCTTTCAGGTAACTCGTAGTCAAATAAATTAATATCCATTAGAATCCCCTTTCATCTCCATATTTGCGGAGTATTTCTTCTTCATATTCTTTGAAACGGTCTTCTTGGATGGCTTTTCTTGCTCCTTCAACGACCTTTATTAAGAAACGGATGTTATGAATGGAGTTAAGGCGTTTGCCAAATTCTTCTTGGCAAAGGTAGAGGTGATGAAGATATGCTTTGGTGTAGTTTTTACATGTATAGCAATCGCATTCTGGATCGAGAGGGGTAAAGTCATCTTTATATTGAGCTTTACGAATATTGATTCTTCCTTTCGAAGTCATTAATGCGCCATGACGGGCAATACGAGTTGGAAGGACGCAATCCATCATGTCCACTCCTCTTTCGATACCACCAAGTATGTAATCAAGCGAACCAACGCCCATCAAATACCTAGGCTTGTTATCTGGAAGATATCGAATGGCGTCTTCAATCATTTTGAAACAGACATCTTTTGGCTCACCAATTGAGGTTCCACCAATTGAATATCCAGGGAAATCGAGTGCGGCTAATTCTTTTGCGCACATCTCGCGTAAATCAGTGAATTCTCCACCTTGAACGATGCCAAAGAGAGCTTGATCTTCTCTCTTATGGGCGGCCAATCCTCTTTTGGCCCATCTTATCGTTCTTTCGGTGGATTTTTTCGCATATTCATGGGTGACAGGATATGGGATACATTCATCAAATGACATGATGATATCCGCGCCAATGTCTTCTTCGATTTGAATGACCTTTTCTGGTGTGAACATATCCTTATCGCCATTATAGATATTTCTAAATTCAACGCCTTCTTCAGTGATCTTTCTTGTTTTTTGGAGAGAAAACACTTGGAATCCACCAGAATCTGTAAGCATAGGTCCATCGTAGTTCATGAATTTATGAACTCCACCGGCTTGCTTAACGATATCTTCTCCTGGTCTAAGGTGAAGATGGTAGGTATTGGCTAAAATGACTCCTGAGCCTAAGGATTTGATTTCCTCAGGAGAGAGGCATTTTACAGTAGCGTTAGTGCCAACTGGCATAAACATAGGTACTTCTACATCACCATGTGGGGTATGGAGTATTCCATATCTAGCGCCAGTTTGCTTATCAATGTGTTTAATTTCCAAATAAAAAAGAGATGAATTCATAGCGAAGAAATTTTATATCGATTAAGAGTATTTTTCAAAACTCTTAGATTTTTACTTTTTGATGCAAGATCGGTTTGAAAACCTTGTCGAATATTTTTAGTCTACAAATGACCATCCAAAGGGCGTAGCCGATACACATAGCACCAAGTTCACCAAGTGCAACCCATCCTCCTTGAATTGCAAAGTCGGTCCATGTGCCTGCTGGACTCATGAAGATCCAGGTAAGTTCTGCTCCAACGACAAGTCCATTAAGAACGACTGGATAGATGATGGCCATCCAAAGCCATTTAGAGGCATAGCTCATCAATAAGCAAGAAACTAACGTTGCTAAGCTACCAAAGAGCATATCCCACGGGGAGAAGGAATAGACATTAGAGAGCAAGCATCCGATTGTCATTCCGATTGCAAAGTCAGGACGCCAGAAGCAGAGTAGTCCAAGTGCTTCGGCAAGTCTCATTTGGAACATTCCAAACGATATTGGTTGAGTGAAAGAAGTTAAGACGAAATACACCGCTGCGACAAGAGCGTTTTGCGTGATGTAGATTATCAACATATGCGTATCGATATGTCTTTTGCTCTTCTTTTCTTTTTGAGGATTTCCCTCCTCAGATGGGATCTTTGAAAAGACTTCATTTTGATCATTATTGGCCATGATCTTGACCTCCTTGTTTTTTAGGCGTGGTTCAGAGGATAGAACACGCTAGGAGGAAGTATATATCAAAAAGAAGGGAGTAACCACTACTTTAGGGGGTGATGGTAGAGAAAAGGCCACACGATTGTGAGACCTAGTTGTTTTATTTTTGATTGAAGTTGAAATGGATGGTGGGACGTACGCCGTGATTATAGCCAGCACTGCCCAATGAAAATCCTCGACTCCCTCCTCGATTGTCAATCTTATCTACTTCAATATCTTCGCTAAACCACCAAGTGCGGTTTCTTTATATGCTTCCTCGAGTGCATCACCAGTTAATTTCATTGCCGACACAACATTATCGAAAGATACTTCGTTTTTTCTTATTGGTGCGACATATTTTGCATATAGATATGCATCATATGAGCGAAGAACACCCATACCATTACGTTCGATACAAGGAATAATTACATATCCATCTACTGGATCACAGGAAAGACCTAAGAAATGTTCCATCGCACATTCTGCGGCATATTCTTGGGCAAACAAAGAAAGCCCTTTGATATAAGATAGAGCTGCTGCGGCCATACTTGATGCAGTGCCTATTTCCGCTTGGCATCCTCCAATAGCACCCGCAATAGAAGCGTTTTGCTTAACAATATTTCCAAAGATGCCTGCGACATATAAGGCGTCTACAAGTTTTTCTTTGTTTATTCCTTCATTCTTATATTCATAATAAAGAATCGCTGGTAAAACCCCACTAGAACCACATGTAGGGGCGGTTATTACTTCTTCTCCTGAGGCAGAGCTTTCTCCTACTGCATAGGCATATGAGGTAAGTAACATTTCTCTTTTTGCTTCATCTTCGGAAATGTGGTTTGCTTCATCGTTTATTTTTCCAGCTACTCTATGCCAAACTAAACGTGGGTTACTATTTGCAGGTATTAAGCTATCTTTCTTTAATCCATTCTCAATTGAATAGAACATTCTATCTAAGGTTAAAGAAAGATATTTATTTATTGATGGATTTTCATACATCAAAGCAAAGTCTTTAAGAGATTCGATGTTATTTTTCTTCATGAATTCTTTGATTTCTTCAAAGTTTCTATACGGGTAGATATCATTCTCGATGACTCTTAGATCATCAGGAGAGGTTATTTCTCCTCCACCAAGAGAAGAATAATGCTTTTCTAAGATTTTCTTTGAGGAAGAGAACGCTTCAAAACCCATTGTTAATGGATGGTCTACTTTAGTTACGGAGTCCAGTTTGATTTCTACTTGGTAGGGAGATAATGCTTTGATTATTGCTAAATCACTATGATGCCCCGTAGCAGTAAAGGAAAGAGAGCCATATAAGGTAACAACAATCTTATCTACGGATAAATCAACTAATAATTCTTTAAAAGAGGTCGCAGCATTAGATGGTGCAATGGTATGTGAACTTGAGGGTCCTGGACCGTATCTAAAGAGTTTGCTAATTGACTTCATAGAAGTATTTTAAAACATTTAGATGGATTGCGTTAACTTTGTAAAGAAAAACGGCTAGACTATTTCATATGCGTACTTTTATTCTTTTGTCTGCAATCCCTGGAAGTGGCAAATCTACCTGGGCAAATAGATACAAAGAAGAACATAAGAATGTCTTTATTGTTGCAAGCGATGAAATAAGAAAAGAACTCTTTGGTTCGGAAACCTGCTTTGCGAATGAAAAGTTAGTCTGGCAAACATTTGAAAAACGTTTGAATGAACACGTCTTTGACATGGATGATTTAACCGTTATTGCTGATGCGACTCATCTAAGTAACTATCTTAGAAAGGTTTATTTCAAACTAACGCCTAATTTTGATAAGCATATTCTTGTTGTATTCGATATTCCTTACGAGGTGTCTCTTTATCAAAACTCCTTAAGAGAAAGAAAGGTTCCTCTTGAGATTATGGAGAAACTAAGAAAAGAATACGAGGTTCCATCAAAGGAAATAGAAGAAATGTATGATGAAATTCAATACATCAGAGATGTTTCTTCTGAAGCAAAAAACCATTTCGAAAACAAATAAAGCATTCTCATATATTAAAAGAGCCCGTTTTCGCGGGCTCATTTTTGATTTTTAAGAATTAATAGTCGAATTTCTTTGTTTTGATGGAATCATTGTTAGCAAAGTAAACCACAACGAATGCACCAATAAGGAGAAGAGATCCTAAGACAATTCCCATGATTCCAAAGCCAAGATCGAAGGAAACTTTTTGTGAACTGTTAAGCACAAAATATAAATGGACATCAAGCAAAACCGTTGAAGATCCTGGAGCATATTGATAGACGATATCCATGATTCCGTAGATTAATAAGCCCGCGCCAACTGAAGCAATAGAACCTGCGCTTAAGAAGGAAGCAGCCTTAAAGCCTTTCTCACTCTTATCTTTTCCAAGACGTAACCAACCTAAGAAAGCCAAGATTGCAGAAGCTCCAGAGGCAGAGATGATGACATATAAAAGATGGAAAACTTGAACTCTTTGGTTTGCCCAAGGAACCACTGTCGCACCAATAACAGAGAATGCGGCTTCAAGACACATAACCAAGGAAACTAAGGCGCCACATCCGATGAAGTCACGGAGTAATGGAGTTTGATCTCTTTGATCAAAGATCTTGACCATAGGAATATTTGTAGCAATTAAGAGAACGATGGCTATAAGTAAAGCAGCAACGATAACGAAAACTAAATTTCCGTTAGCTGTTAAATCCCATAATAAAGAAGCTTGGAGTAAGAAGAAGACAGCAGCAATCCAGCCTTCACAAATTAAAGCAGAGAAGGAACGGACTGCTGGTTCATCATCGTGAGGATTTTGAATCGCTTTAAGACCATTTAGGAATCCAAAGGTAGAAATAACCATGAAAACTAAACCTATAACAGCTAACTCATACCAAAGGAAATAAGCACCATTAGTATTGAAGCTAAGACCGGAATCACGGTAGAAATAGGCTGCGTCGCCCCCTAAATATTGCGGAACAACAAAGAATCCAAACCAGATTCCCATGAAGCCGAATGCTAAGAAAATAAGGGCATGGGCTAATAACGATAACGTTCTAGATGTTGACGTATATTTCATAAAAACACCTCACAGAAGGTAAACAAGCATACTAAAGATTACTTGGTTACAACGTATAAATTTAAATCTATCTATGATAGATAGTCAAATGAATTTTTCTCTATTAGAGGCGTTTGCTAACAAGCAAGGCACTAATTAAAGCCCAAGAGAGATTAAAACCGCCACAATTGCCATCAATATCGAGGACTTCTCCTAAGAAAAACACATTTCTTTCTCTCTTTGATTCTAAGAATAAAGACACCTCTCCTATATCTACTCCACCAATGCTTACTTGTGAGTCTTCAAATGGATACGGAGAAAGGACATCAAAGCTCATGTGTTTTAGATTTGTTGCTAAAGAAGAGATGTCTAGTGATTTTGCTACATCTTTTAGATATGTTTCTAATGGTAAAGGAACGATTGTAGATAAGAAGTTATCTTTGTTTTGAGATTTTGCCGAGTTTAGAAGATCACAAAGAGAATAGAAAGAATATTCTGGGAATAAATCTAAAGAAATCTTAGGATTTTTTACTACTTTATTACGATAAATAGAACTTTCTGCGTTGAAAATAACAATTCCTGAAAGTCCGTCTTTTTTGAAGAGCACTTCTCCTTCTTCAAGGAATATTTGTTTGTTATCAAGGGTTGCTTTAACTAAAGCATGATGTCTAAAGCCTTGAAGACATTTAACGTTTTGTTTTACCTTTAGAGGCGCTAAGCCTGGTCTGAGTTCGTTTATCTTGTAGCCATGTTTCTTTAAGGTTTCAAAGAAAGAGCCATCACTTCCTAAATTAGGTGATGATTTTCCTCCTGTTGCAATAAGAATGGCATCAAATGGACCATATGCATCAAGAAAATATCCTTCAGAAGTTTGTTTGTAATCGTTTATATTCGTTACATTCTTAAAGGTAATTCCTAATGATGTAGCTAAAGTAAGTAGGTACTTAATATAGCTCCCAGCATGAAAAGAAAGAGGATAGACATAATCTCCATCTTCCAATAAAGCTACACCAAGATTAGATAATTCTTTCTTAAGTTCTGGATAGGAAAAATCTCTTAAAACCGTTTTTAAGAAACTTGGATTATTAAATTTATTAGGTAAGAGTTTTTTATTCGCTAAATTGCAATGACCGTTGCCAGTCGCATAGAGTTTCTTTGCTAGCTTTTCTTCTTTTTCAAATACGCTAATTTGATAAGAAGGATGGTTTTTCTTAAGAATGAGAGCAGAATATAATCCTGCTGGACCAGAGCCGATAATTGCAATATTCATGGCTTATAAAATATCAAGAAAACTAAATATCACCAACAAAAGAGGCTTATTTTGAGCCACCCTTGCTTCTGCCATGGACTTTATTGTAGTTATCGATTTCTTCACGGACTATTTTTGTGGCATCGAGTGTAGAAACGCGTTTTTGGTCTTTTCCAAATGTATTTTCGATTTCTTCATGAAGAATCTTTTTAAAGGAAGAAACTGTGGTTAGATTTGTTTTAACTTGTTTGGAATCTTCTTTATTTTTGTCTTTTCTTCTCTTCTTTGGTTGCTCTTCTTCTGGAACAACGGTAACAACCATGGATTGATTTGGATCTAATTTGGCAAACGCCTCATCTTCTTTCTTGGGGGCTTTGAAGATAAGATGCTTTCTTGTGAGATAGTTATAAATAAGAGTAACTAAAGTCTTAACAACAAAGATTACGACAAAAGCCCAAAATGCTAAGCCTGCCCCATTCCATAGATCTACCCAAGAGACTTTAACGAAATCGGTCGAAAGTTTTAAATCCGACCAAAGGAAATTACATAAAACAACTCCCGCTTCTTGAACGCTAAGTCCAATCAACCAGCCAATGGCAGATAATCCAACATACCCCCAGAAAGCTTTTTGGGTTTTTGTGTTGATGTTTTTATCAACGTTTTGATAAACCCATAAACGGGAGATAAAGTAATTAACGATGCAGGAGATAAAGAAAGAGATCGTTGTAGAGATGCCCCAAGCAACATATCCTCCCCAACCATTCTCGCCACCTTGGGTAGCAAGGTTATTAAAGACATACTTCATCAAAACGAAGAAAATAACTGCATCTATTGCTGTTGCAATTAAACCAGTAATCACAAAACGGATCAATTCCAATACACGTGATTTCTTACGTTTTTCTCTTTTTTGAATTTTCTTCAAATCAATAGACTCTAGAGTCTCATTTTCTTTCTTTACTTGTTCCATATGCTTTATATTACCTTTTTTATTTGATAAAAACTATCAAAGTTCATCAATCTCGCTTAATAAATCATCAACTGAGGCGTCTGAAGGCATTCTAAGGTCCCCTCTAGGGGAGATTGCAACACTTCCAACCTTTGCTCCATCAGGCAAGCAAGAACGCTTAAATTGGTTATGATAGAAACGTGAGAAGAAGGCACGTAACCACTTCTTTATGAAACCTCTATCGTATTTTCCTCCATATGCTTGGCACGCAATCTTTAATAACTTTGCTGGCTTATAGCCGAAACGAAGGAAATGATAGATAAAGAAATCGTTTAATTCATATGGTCCGACTTTATCTTCTGTCATTTGAGCGATATTTCCATTCTTATCCGTAGGTAAGAGTTCAGGACTGATTGGAGTATCAATTATATCCGTAAGGGCGTTTTTTGCTTCAGGATGAAGAATTGCATATCCTTCACAAAGATATCTAACTAATGTCTTAGGGATTGAAGCGTTAACTCCATACATCGACATGTGATCGCCATTGTATGTGCACCAACCTAAACAAAGTTCAGATAAATCTCCAGTTCCTATCATTAAGGAATTACGGTCATTAGCAATGTCCATTAGGACTTGAGTTCTTTCTCTTGCTTGAGCGTTCTCATATGCGACATTGTGATTATCGATATCGTGATTGATGTCTTTGAAATGGGAAATAAGACTTTCTTTGATATTTATTTCTTCAAAAGAAACGCCTAGTTCTTCTGCTAAAAGTTTTGCGTTATCGTGGGTGCGTTTACTTGTTCCAAAAGCAGGCAAGGTTATTGCAGTTATTCCTTTAAGATCAAAGTTGGCTTTCTTAAAGGCTTCGACAGTTACTAATAAGGCAAGTGTTGAATCAAGTCCGCCACTTAAACCAATAACTGCTTTATTTTGTCTTACCGTATGTAATCTTTTTACTAGCCCCATCGATTGAATATCAAGAATTGTTTGAACACGTTTTAAATCTATTTCTTTTTTCTCTGGGATGAATGGATTTTGACAGTAATGTCTTAATAACTTACTTGGTGTCTCTAATTTCATATCGAAAGGAATGTAGAGATACGAATTAGGAACGGTTGAATAAGTGTTTGCTTTGAGACGACCTGCTTCAAGTTTTTCTAAATCAATGGTTGATGTTGCATCTTGCATCTTGAATGGTTCAGTTTCAGAGAGAATTGTTCCGTTTTCCGCAATGATGTTATGAGAAGAGAAAACTAGGTCTGTTGTAGATTCTCCGTCCCCTGCATCAGAATAAATATATGCCGCGTTTAATCTAGCAGAAGTCATTCTAACTAAGTCACGTCTATATTCGGCTTTGCCTACTGTTTCATTCGACGCGGATAGATTCAAAATAACATTTGCACCAGCTAAAGCAAGGCCTGTTGATGGGGTATTTGGCACCCAAAGATCTTCGCAGATTTCCACACCAATTTTTAATTTCGGATAACTTTCATCAAGGAAAATGAGATTTTTGCCAAATGGATAACTCTTTCCATTTATCAAAATAGTTGAGTTTTCTCCATCATATCCTTTGAACCATCTTGCTTCATAGAATTCCCCATAGTTTGGAATATATGTCTTAGGAACAATGCCAAGGATTTTGCCTTTAAAAAGAATGGCCGCACAGTTATATAAATCATTTCCTTTTGCTAAAGGAAGACCAACGGCAAACAAAACATTATCATTTTTTGTCTCTCTAGCAATGTTTAGTAAGGAAGATTCTGCATTAGAAAGAACGCTTTGGAAATGGAAGATATCATTGCATGTATAACCAGTTAAACATAATTCATTTAAAACAAGAATCGAAATTCCATCTTCATTTGCTTGATGGACTTTCTTGACGATTTCTTTTTCGTTATGTTTTACTCCCCCAACTTCCACTTCGATAGTTGAAGAACGAACATTCACAAACCCCATCGGATCAGATTGTTCTTTCCCTTCTAATTGAATTGTTTGGATTTTGTTTTCTTTTCCTAAAACGTTGATATTCTTTTCTGATAGTTGCTCATATCTATCAGGGGAGAGAATCACTAAAGATGAATATCCATTCTTCGTGATGTAGATAAGGCCGTTATTTTCGTTAAGATCTTTTTCTAGTTTGTTTGTATCTCTTAGAGCAGTAATAGGTTGGATTTTTTTATTCATATGTCATTATTCTAACATAATTATGTCTAATAATGGCAATTACCTTTGGTAAGAAAATAAGATAAACTACTGCATATGAAAAAAGCGTTGTGTTTATTAAACGGATATATTCAGCAAGGTGGTCCATTGCATTTCTATCAAAGAATGAAAGAAGAACTTCTTAAATTCGATATAGATTTAGAAATGAAGACGAATCAAGAATTAAGCGTTTTTATCAACTCTGACGGATCAATTTCTAATAGTCTTCCTAAATATGAATTTTGTTTGTATTTAGATAAAGACGGATATATATCCAAAATGTTGGAATTATCGGGTCTTCGTTTGTTTAATTCATCTGAAGCAATATATCTTTGTGACGATAAGATGATCACTCATATTTATCTAGCAAATAACGGAATAAGAATGCCAAAGACTATTTCTGCTCCATTAAATTATTCTCGTAATTTTGATGATAAATTCTTAAATTATGTCGAGAAAGAATTATCTTTCCCACTTGTGGCAAAACGTAACTATGGTTCATTAGGTAAGGGCGTGTTTCTCCTGGAAAATAAAGATGAGTTAGTGGATTTCGAAAAGAAATATCAAAGTGAGCCCCACTTATACCAAGAATTTATTAAGTCGTCATTTGGCTTCGATTATCGCTTGATTTTAATTGGTGGAAAATTCGTCGCAGGAATGAAACGTTTAAATGAAAACGGGGATTTCCGAAGCAATATTGCCGTTGGAGGAAAAGGAATACTAACAAAGATTCCTGATTCTTACATCTCTTTGGCAGAAAAGGCAGCAAACCTTCTTAAATTAGATTATTGTGGCATCGATCTTCTTAAAGGAAAAAATGATGAACCAATTTTATGTGAGGTGAATTCAAACGCCTTTCTTAAAGGGATAGAAGAAACTACAGGCATAAATGTTGCTTATCAATATGCTAAGCATATAGTTGAATCTTTATAAAAATAAAACGGGATAAAACCCGTTTTAATTTTTAGTTGTCGTTATTTTCCCCTTATTTAGATTCGGTTGGCGTGCTAACTCCACCGTTACTCTTTTTTAATTCAGCAAGGATTGCAGTAAGAAGTTCCTTTTCTGTTGGTTCAGGAAGTCCTGGTTCAACAGGTGCAGGTCTTTCTTCTGGGTGTTTTTGATAATATGCTTCTAAAAGTTCGGCATCGATTTCTTTCTTCTTTGCTGTTATTGCATTTGCAACCTTAACAACAGTGAATAAGACTAAGCCAATGATGACGAAGGAGATACAAGCATTGATTAATGTTCCCCAATCAATGACAGCAGACATGTTGTATGTGTATGTTGTGCCATGAAGCGTATAAAGTCCTTTTAAGGCGTTTTGCCATTGGACAAATGTATCAGAATCCTTTGTGATCGTGACACCTTGCGAGGCGGCATACTTAATTGTCGCATCGGTGATGTCAGTGAATTTTTGTCCAATTCCTTCAACACCTTCTTGTGTGGAGTTAACTGCTGGAAGAACTGTGACAAGTCCTTTTAAACCTCCTGGGACTGCCCAGGTGCAAACGCTTAATAAAATGTTAACAAATGCGTTTGTAATTGCGCTAAAGGCACCACCAATGACGACACCGACGGCCAACATTAAGGCGTTACCTTTGTTGATGAATTCTTTAAATTCTTTCCAAAGTTTTCCTTTTTCTCTTTTTGTTTTTGCCATAATTTTCTGTCCTCCGACAACTAGAAAATATTTTATTACTCAAAAAACAATTTACAATTGCCACTTAACAAAAGAGGTGGATTTCTCCACCTACTTTGTTATTTAGTCTACGCTTAATTCGCCAGAAGCAATAAGTTGTCCACTCTTGCGATCGAATAGAAGAATCTCTTTTCCTACGAAATCAAGCTTAGTTTTTGCGCCAATCATGTAATCGACTCCACCAAAGATTACGGCAGTTAAGAGATATTCGCCAATTCTAAGTCTAGCGGTTGTTTCCATACCTGTTGGAAGAGCACTGTAGATTTCTCCATCAAGTCCTTTCCTATTAGAAAGTTTGATGAATTCTGGACGGATACCAATGATTAGTTTGTTTTCCGCTTCTTCGTGTTCTTCTTCTCTCATGATGGTTCCATTTACTTTTGGAATACGATAGTTGAAGTCACGGTCAGCGTTTTCTTTTTCAACATGGCCTTTCTTTGCTGCTTCTTCTTCCTTACGAGCTTTAGCTGCAGCCATATCTTTATCACGTTTGGATTTAAAGGCTTCTAAATCAACATAAGTATTTGGTTTGAATGTCGCCTTAATTCCATCAAACATAGTTACAGCAATATTTTCCCCAGATTGTTCTGCATCAACTTCTACAAAGTTAATTGATGGAGAACCAATGAAGTCTGCAACAAATAAGTTATTCGGTTGTTTATAAACATCAAGAGGAGCTTCATATTGTTGGAGAACACCGTTGTTAATCAAGCAAATCTTTGTTGCTAAGGTCATAGCCTCTTGTTGATCGTGAGTAACATAAACGAATGTTGATCCAGTTTCTTTATGAAGTCTCTTTAACTCAGAACGCATCTCAAGTCGAAGTTTTGCATCAAGGTTAGAAAGAGGTTCATCCATGAAGATAACTTTTGGCTCTGGTGCAAGGGTTCTTGCAATGGCAACACGTTGTTGTTGACCGCCAGAGAGTTCTGCTGGATAACGATCCATAAATTCACCGATGTGAACAATACGAGCAACGTGACGAACACGTAAATCGATTTCTTCTGAATCTAACTTACGAACTTTTTTAACGACTTCGCCATCTTTTGTATAACGACCTTCTTCATCTAAAGTGAAGCCTTTGTCTTCAACTTTTCTAGCGATTTCATCAAGTTTGTTAAGGTATTCTTCTCTCTTTCTATTGGCAAGATCGAGTGCTTCATCGTCACTCTTTTCATGCAATTTCAAAGAGAATAATTCTTTTGCAGAGGACATCGAAACCTTAAATCCATCGATGATAAATAGAAGAGCTTTGTTTTCCACAATCTTTCCATTTTTATCATAGGAATAGTTTATGAATTTCTTGATTTCGGCAATTTTAGTAACTACTTCAGAAAGACGTTTATATTTTTGATATTCTGAAGAAATCACTGGCATTTCCCCCTTCAATTCATGAAGACCGAAGGTTATGTTCTTATAAACGGTCATATGTGGCCAAAGAGCATAGTTTTGGAAAAGGAAGCCGACGTGTCTTTCATTTGCAGGGATATTGATTCCTGTTTCACTATCGAAAACTGTTTCTCCGCCAATGATGATTTTTCCGCTTGTTGGGGTTTCAAGTCCAGCAATCATACGTAACGTGGTTGTTTTACCACATCCAGATGGACCAAGAAGAGTAATGAATCCATTATCTTTGATGGTCATATTAAGATGGTCAACAGCGTAGAAGCCTTTCCATCTTTTGCATATATTTTCTAAAACAATTTCTGGCATAAAACTAACCTCCGATGCCTTTGTCTAAGCTGGCTCCAGTGATCTTGTTGATGAGCCAATTGAATACGAGGATGACGATGATAAGCATTAAGTTTGCACCGTTTTCAAGTGCAGGAATGCCGTCTGCTTCGAACAAGAAGAGTTGTCTTGTCAAAACGCCTGAAGCAGGGACAATGAAGACGAAGAGCGAGAGTTCTCTCATGCAGGAAATGAATGGTAAGAGGTAGCCAGAGAGGAAGGAACTCTTTTGAATTGGGAAGATAACGTGTAACATACGTTTTCCCCAGTTAACATTTTGAATAACTGCCGCTTCTTCAATTTCGTTAGAAAGTTGAAGCATAGCATTTAAGGAGCTTCTTGAAGCAAATGGGATGTATTTGATCGTACCAACGATAACTGCAAGTAACATCCAATTCTTTGCTAGAAGCGTCATTCCCATTCCAGCCATATCACTTGCTAAAGTATAGAAGATGACTGACATTGAAATTGATGGCAATAAGTAAGGCAAGAAGGCTAAGCCATTAACGAATTGAGCCATCTTTGATTTACGTTTCTTTGCAACCGCATAGCCAATAAGAAGACCGATTGTACCAGCAAGCAAGGAACAAATAACACTCAATAAAATGGAATTTCCTAAGGCTCCCCAGACATCTGTTGAATATAAGAGGCCGTTGTTACCGTTTCTTAACGACTTGTCGTTGGTTACCCACCACTTCCAAGTAATGCCAGATGAATAGTCACCTTGGTTTGGAAGAACTGATTCAATAGCAAATGAGACCATAGGTCCAATGCAGAAGAAGACAACAATGATAATGAGAATGATTGAGATAACCCATCTTCCGACCTTACCAAGAGTCTTTGTTTCAGCTTGTCCTGATTTACCAGAAACTGTTGTGAATTGTTTTCTTGAACCAGTTTGAGCTTGGTTGATAAGAAGAATTAACATACCAATGAGAATTAAGACAACGGAAATGACATTACCCATACCACTTTCTGTAGCAGTAGAGCTATTGATCATCCATTCCATTTGAGTGGAAAGAAGACCATATCCGACAGGATCACCTAAGGTTACAGGTACAGCATAGGAAGAAAGTGCAGATGAGAAAACAAGCAATATAGTTGAAAGAATTGCAGGTTTTAACATTGGGATCGTTACTTTGAAGAAAACTTTCCATTTTGGAATGTTTAAGATGATTGCTGCTTCCTCAAGGTTGGAATCCATGTTTCTAAGAACGCCACCTAAGAGGATGTAGGCAAATGGCGCGTAGTGTAAACCTAAGACTAACGCAATAGGGAAAGCGCCAAATACCATCCAGTTAGGAACACATAAGCCAGTTATAGCTTGGAATTCTCCTTTATAGGCAAGTGCCCAGTTTGTTTCAGTATTAACAAACAAGTTACGCCAGAAAAGAGCCAACGTCCATTGAGGCATGACATAAGGGAAAATAAATACTGATGAGATGAATTTTTTGAATTTTAAATCTGTTCTAGTGATTAAGTATGCGGTTATTCCGCCAAAAACAAGAGCAAAAGCACAAGCCAAAACAGAAACCAAAAGGCTTCTTAAGAGTGGTTTCCAGAAAAAACCCACTGCGTTACTGCCTGCAAATGTATTGTAGTAGTTTGACCAGGTGAATCCGGAAATAGTACCTAAGATTGGGTCTTTTACGGTTAAGGTTGTAATTGCAATTGAAATTGTAGGAATTAAAGTAAGAAGCAAAAGAACGACTCCGAAGAAAACGAGAATCGTATTTGCTGGAACGCCAAAAAAGGTTAGCGTTTTGTTTAAACCTTTTTTGACATCCTTCAAGAAGCTTTTTTGCTCCCCGTTATTTTCTACGTAGGAATCCATAGTTTCTCCTTTCTAATAATAGTTTTCATAAAATTACCGGAGTTAGTTTTTTCCTAACCCCGGTAATAATTTGGTCTTGTTAATTAGGAAGTCTTTTTGGCTGTTGTGTTAACAATGAATTGGTTAACTGTCTCGTAGTTTTGTCCTAAGAATTCAGGATCTTCAACGATGGCTTTGCCAGTAGATGTCCACCAATCACCACTTGGATCGTTCATGACTGGGAAGACGTTTTCGCCTGCATCGTTTTGGACCCACTTGCCATCAACAAAGGAACCATGTCCGTATTTGCGGCGGTTAACATCAACTGAAGGCATCGATGGGTAGTCACCAATATCGTTACCCCAAGCTTTGTAACCATCAGCTGTTGTTGCAAGATAGTTAATGAAGGCGCAGGTTGTGTATGGATGTTTGGTGATTGAAGAAACCATCAAATAGTGTTTATACATAAAGCCAGAGAAGCCTTTCATGTTCATGGTTGCAGTTGCACCATCAGTGTTGGTTGCGCCTAAAGCTGGTGAAACTAAGAATTTCTTAGAAACGTCTTCAGTTTCTTCGATGTTATTCATCTTGGAATAGACAATCCAAGCTGCAGAGCCATCAGCAGATTTCTTCGATAATGGGTTGATGATATCGCCATCATCTTTGGCAAGAGAAGCATTGTTGATGAAGCCGGCGATAAATGCATAAGCATATTTCTTCAATTCGCCATATGAAGCATAATCATCAACCTTGATGTCAGAAGAATTTGTGCTGTCATCATATGCTTCTTTGAGCATTTTGCAGTTTTCATCCTTTGTTAACATGATAAGGAAGTCGCGGTTAACGTTTTCGTTATTTGGGTTCATAGCAGCAAGCTTTTGGCCAGTCTTTGTGAAGTCCCAAACGTTATCGATGCCAGTTCCATCGCCATTTGCATCGTTAACTAACCACGTCTTGAAGTTGTATTGTAAGGAGAATGGATTCTTGTTCTTATTCTTGTCG
>CAVKFY010000081.1:0-827 GCA_963655775.1 Alistipes communis | reverse complement strand
AGAATCATCATTCCACTCTTTTGGAACATAGTTAACCATGTAGCCAGTGTCGATAGCATATTTTTGAAGTTGATAACCATCTTGGAGAAGGAAGCCATCATAGCAATCTGTTTTGTTGGCTTTGATGTCGTTTGCTAATGTTTGATAGATGTGACCATCATCAATGGATTTATCTCCAGAGAATGTCATATTTGCACATTTTGCATTTTTCGTCGCTAAAAGTGCCTTGAATTTATCTTCAGCTTTGTGTAGACGTGAAGATGTGCCTGTGAATTTGAAATCACCGTCTTGGATTTCATCAGCAGCTTTTTGCATTAGCTCATCACGAGTCATTTTTTGTGCTGCTTCAACTGCCGCTTCGACGACTTTCTTTTGTGGATTCTCATCCTTCGAGCAGCTTCCTAAGCAAGAAATGATTGCCAAAGAAGCAAGCGGGAGCATAAATTTTTTGTAATTCATTTTAAAACCCTCCTTGTTATTTTGTTTGGTTTTTTGAATCTGCCACAATTATAAATGTAAGCCCTTCCAATGGCAATACAAAAATTACTTTATGCTTACTTTTTATTTGTTTTATTTAGATTTTATCGATACATTTTTTTATTCTACATCTGATGTATCAGAAATATTGTCTTTCAATGTTATCTCAAATGTCGTGCCTACTCCGAAAGAAGATTTAACATCTATTTTGTAGCCATAATATTCGCAAATATATTTAACGATAGAGAGTCCTAATCCTGTTCCACCATCTTTACGGCTTCTTGCTTTATCAACACGATAGAAACGTTCAAAGATACGGGATATATTTTGTTCTTTAATACCAATACCAG
>CAVKFY010000080.1:9742-10378 GCA_963655775.1 Alistipes communis | reverse complement strand
GTTAACCTGCTCCTATATCCAAAGATCAAAAAAGTGGATATGAACGACTCCTTAAAAACCCTAGACTAAAACATTTGTTAACTTCAGTTAAATTAATATTGAAATAAATCCTTTATCGTTTCTATAATTTTAGGCAGAAAGGGAGAAAAAACATGAAGAAACTTTTAAAGTATTCTGGAATTTGCGCATTCGTCTTAGCTCTTGTTGCTTTCATTCTTATGCTTAGCACAAGTGCATTAGTCTATCCAATTGAGAAGGCAAACGATGCGACAGTTTCTGGTGTCCATGGAATCTTTGGCGGAGTTGTCGCAACTCTTGATCTCGGTATTCTTGGTAAAGTAACCGGATCTTACAATGCTACATGGTCTGCAATCATTGCATTCGTTCTCATCATCGTTTCAATGATTATTCTTGTTGCCGGATTTGTCTTACCATTGCTCAAAATCCATGCTTTAGACAAAGTCGCAGGTGTCCTTAACCTCGTTGCAGTCCTTGCTCTTATCGTTGCTGGTATTTTCTTGTTCATCGAAAAACCATGTTTCGCTGGTGCAAATGGCTGGAATTCAACTGATGGTTGGAAACTTGGCGCTGGTTGGATCGTTGCAGGCATTCTTGCCATCTTTGGCGGGGTTGTTG
>CAVKFY010000080.1:0-9732 GCA_963655775.1 Alistipes communis | reverse complement strand
AGCAAAAAGAGATAAGAAAAAACTCTCTTATAAGTCATCTAGAAAAAAACTAGATGACTTTTTCTTTTTGCTAGATAATACCTAGGTATGAATAACGAAGAAAAAATCACAAAAGATAATTTAAAAGAAAACTACGAATTTTTAGCCAAGAAAGTAAAGGAAAAAGCAAAGAATTATTCTCCAATTATTCTTTCTTTTAGAAATGAAATCATAAAACAAAAATATCCATTAAGCCCTCGGGATATGATCAATCTCGACTTGCTGTATTATGAATCTTTGAAGATTGACGGAAAAACATTTAAAGGTAGAGATGCTATTAACGAAGCGTATTCGATTTTGAAAAAACTCGAGCTTTCTCCTGAAGATAAATTTGACTATTACAAAAACTTAGGCATCGTATTTCAAGAAATGGAAGATATTCGTAAAGAAGTTGAATGTGTCAAAGAGGCCTCTTTCCTTGCCTCTAAAATAGGCAGAAGAGATGAAGCGATAGCCTTAAAGAAAGATCTTATTGCTCTTGCTTTCCGTTTTGAAGAAAACGAAAGAAAAGAAATTTTCCCTACATATGAAGAACTCGTCCTTCAATTTGGCGGAGAAAAAAGCAAAGAACTCTATGCTTTAGAGAAGGAAAAACCATACGTTATTTATGATTGCGTAGAGACCAATCCTTTCTATGTCCGCTTTATAGATATAGTTAACGAAAAACTCGATTCATATTTCCTTGAAAACCCAAAAGAATTCACTGAACAAAAATTCAATTCATTGAAGAAACGTTATCTAAAAGAAGAAGGATTAGAATGGAATCCTCCGCATACAAATGCTAATTGTTTAGGTAACAATAAAGCGTGATTCTACAAAGATAAAATTCCTATTAAAAACAATAAATAAGGTAATGAAATAACAATAATAATCTTTACAATTTAGCAAATAGAAAAAATAATCATTGAAATTTGTCATTTACTTGTTAAATTAAGGCTAAGACCGATTTTAGCGTAAAAAGATATGATGTTCTTAATGCCGACGTTATGCAAAACCCTTAGTTAATAATAGCGGTAAAAACGAAAGGAGGCATCGTAAAAATGATTGGATAATTCCATGGATACCCATGTTTCTATGAATATTTTGTAAACGAAGAAAACCTAGAGAATATAAAAGGCCAAAAAGATGTTTTCAAAATTATTATTAGTGCGTGCTTTGTCGTGGCTTTCTTATCTGTATCAATTGGCTGTTCTCTTGCCTTTATGGATTTGAAAACAATAGATGTTCTTAATGGGACGTTTTATACGATTTCTTTAATGAATTTTCCGCTTTCTCTATATCCATATTTTTATTTTGCAAGAAAATCTACATATTACGGAATTTTCAAGAAGAAATCCTTTGCATATCTCTTGCCTTTACCATTTATCTTTTTGATTTTTCTGATTTTTGTTCTCCATCCTTATGACATGATAATTATCCATTCTGGGCATTCTGAAATGTTGTTTACCTATAGCCTTCAAATATCGATTGGTTTATTAGTCATTTTTCTTGCTTATATTGTTTTCTACTGCCCCGCTTTCTTAAACCACTTAATGGATTATCACGGAAAGGCGGTATCCGCCTCACAAAAATCAATTCACAGATAGAAAGAGGAACTATTTAAATGAAGTCGATTAAACAGCAAAAAAATATAAAATATTTCTACGAGAATTTTGTTAATGAACGGAATTTTGAAAAGATTGCTGATGAAAATGAAATAAATAAACTTTTATCCAGTATGTGTCTTACGCTCTTAGATTCGGCGGTGACGATTTCGTTCTCGGCGATATTGGGTATGTCAGAAATCAATTTGATGAACGCCGTTCTTTTCGTTTTCGCTTCAACGAATTTTGCTTCTACTTTATTTTTCTACAATCGCTTCATTAAAAATACCTTGAACCATAACCTTTTCAAAAGAAAATTACACGCTTTTATCTTGCCTTTGCCGATGTTACTTTTAGCTTTTTTCATTTTTGCCTTGGGAACGTATAATTCGATACTGACTCTATTAAATCGCAGAGATCTTATATTTCTTGGGACATGGAATATATTCTTTCTTGTTTTTATTCTGCATCTCGCTTATTTAGTTTTTCAATGCTATGCATATATCAATTGCTTTTCAGATTATATTCTTAAACGCAAACCTAGACTAGATCAAGCTATTCATCGCTAGTTTCACGCAATAAACGACCAACGCTTACCTAAATACCGATTTTACGTATTCTCATAATTTTTTAAATGTGTTAAATTATTAACGCTTATGGAAAATAAAACCGCGCCAATGACGGGGGAAGTCTCTTCTTCTAACACGGCTGCACCTTTTAAACTCAACATCAAGCGGACCGTTATTATCGGTTTCGCATTCTTTGGGATCCTTTTACTATGGCAAGTCTATGACTCATGGTGTCCAACGATCCTAACGGATTTGTTCTTACAAGCAAAATACGGGGTTAAAACAGATGCTGCGACAGATGAACAAGTAAAATCTTTGCAATATCTTGTCGGTGTCATCATGGCTATGGACAATCTTGCCGCTTTGATATTGCTACCAATATTCGGTCACTTATCAGATAAGACCCACACGAAATTAGGAAAGAGAATGCCTTATATTCTTGTTGGCACATTCGTTTGCGCAGTTGCCTTCCCATTTATTCCTCTTTTCTTCCATTTTAATAATTTAGGAGGAACAATCGCCATGATGGCGATAGTGGTTGTCTTCATGATGATGTATCGTAATCCGGCCGTCGCTTTAATGCCTGATATTACACCAAAACCACTTAGATCGAAAGCCAATGGCATTATCAATATCATGGGCTATATTGGTGGAGCTTTTGCTACTGTTGTTGGACTTTTCTTTGTTATGAGTGAGTACTTAGGTTCGAAGAAAACAACAAATGCGGCAGGCGAAAAAGTCTTAGCAGAACATACTTGGGCATATAGAAACATTTGGGCAATTGAAGCTCCATTCCTTATTGCCTCTGTTTTAATGGTCGTATCCGCAATAGTTTTATTCATCTTAATCAAAGAAAACAAGATTGAAGAAGAAATGAAAGACGAACTTGCTCGTGGCGAAGCGGTGGCTGCGACAGTTGATAAAGTAGACGATGATAAACCAATGACAAAAGCGAATAAGACAATGCTTTTCTTGATCTTAGGCGCTGAATTCTTCTGGTTTATGGCTGATAACGGAATTGGAACCTTTATGGGTAACTATACCGTCTATTATCTAGGCGCATCATCATCTAGTAATATGATTAACACCATTGTTGGTGGGCTTGGCTCGGTTCTTGGCTTTGCTCTTGGCGGCTATATTGCCGAAAAGATCGGCCGTAAGTGGACTATATTCTCTGGCTTGTCCCTTTCTGCAGCCGCATATACTTTGTGGATGATTTTAAGCTTCACAATCTTAAAAGGATCCGCAGGTTCAGGAACCTTCCCATTTGTAATCTATATCGTTTGGTTTTTAAAGGGCTTTGGAATGTCGCTTGTTCATCTTAATTCCTTCCCGATGGTCGTTGAACTTTGCTCTTCAAAGAAAATTGGTGCGTTCACTGGATATTACTATGCTTCCTCAATGGCCGCACAAACAGTTACCCCAATCGCTTTAGGATCCCTTCTTTTGATTAATGGCTTTACCTTCAATTATCTTCCTGTCTATGCACTTTCTTGTTTGGCGGTTTCTTTAGTAATCTTCGCTTTTGTTAAATCCGTTAAAACAAACAAATCTGAAATTAAGAAAGGCTTTGAAGCCTTTGATGGAGACGATTGATGCCTGCTATAAACACTCATTATCTTTTTGCAAAAGAACATTTGGAAAAAGAAAATAAATACCCTAATGCATTTATTCTTGCCTCTCAAGGACCTGATCCATTCTTCTTTTTCGGACAACTTCCATGGAAGAGAAAAGGCAGGGAAAATCGCTTAGATATTAATAAATTCGGAACAGGACTTCATAACGAAGATATCACTGAAATATACATTTCAATGTTACGTTATGCTAGAACTTCACCTGATAAAGAATTGCTTTTCTCGTTTATTAAAGGCTTTTTCCTTCATTATGTCCTTGATAGAAATTGCCATCCTTATGTCTATTCAAAGACTGGTTTTTCCTCAGATCCAGTAATGAAGAAATTCTATTCTTCATGTCACACCAAATTTGAATCTGCAATTGATGAAATTCTTGGCTTAAGAGATGATTCTTGGGAAGAAAGCGTTGGCTATTGTTTAAAAATCGATGATAAAAGCCTAATGAAAATCAGCAAAATGATTTACGTTGCTAATTCAGAAACGGATAAATATCCATCCTTAAAAGAAGATTCATATTTCAAATCCGTTCACGACTACAAAGCAACGATGAAATTCATAAATAAGCCTCATCATTTCAAAAGGTTCTTAACGAAGTGCTTCGGCAAAAACTCTTTGCCTTATTCTCTTAATTATCCAAGAAACATTGAGAAAACATATGGAAACATTGATTTCTTAAATGAAAAACATAATGTTTGGCCCGATCCTTTCTCTGGAGAAGAAAGAAGAGAATCTTTCCTTGATTTAGAAAAAATGGCTTATGAGGATTTCTTAAAAGTTCTTCCTTTGCTTGAAAAAGAAATTTCTGGCGAAGATAAGAAAGAAGAAATTCGCTTATGGGTATCTTCTTTAACTCATAATGGTGGCAAAATCGGCGTCCCAATGAAAGCCATGGCTCCAGTATTCTCTAAATAGAGAATAGTTAACATTTCCCTTTTTATCCCATACAATAATAGAGTATGGGTTTTTTTCGCAGAGGTTTTTGGCAAAAGATAGTCATCTACTTATTGGTGATTTTAGAGTTTTCGTTAGCTGCTTTCTTTGTTTTTAGATGGGTAACTGATGGCTTAAATAGCAATGCAGGCATTTCTTTCCTCATTACAATTGAAGTCATAAACGCCGTTCTAGGCCTAATGATCATGCTATCTGGTTCGGAATCATCTTACAAAGTCGCATGGCTTTTTATTGTTGGGATGTTACCAATAATTGGAACTCTCCTGTATTTATTGTTTGCCCATAAATATCGTACAAAGAGACAAAAACGTTACTTTAGAGAATATTTCTCGGTTATCAAACGTGGAGAAAGACAAAAAGAAATAGATGAACTCGCCAAAGAGAAAAGCGTTGCCGCATCAAGAACTGCAACATACTTAGAAAACGCGACAAATTCAGTCCTATATGGCCAAAGTGAGGTCTCTTATTTCCCGTTTGGTGAGGATATGTTCCCAAAGATGCTTGAAGACTTAAGGAACGCTAAACACTATATTTTCATGGAATATTTCATCATCACTCCAGGAAAGATGTGGGATCAGATTCTTGAAATTTTGAAAGAAAAAGTTAAAGAAGGAGTGGATGTTCGTGTCATGTGGGATGATGTAGGAAACGCTTCATCGACTCCGGTTCTTTATGACGTTGAACTTCAAAAACTAGGTATTAAAGCCAGAGTTTATGGTAGAATTCGCCCTATTATCGATGTCCGTTATTCTCAAAGAGACCATAGAAAGATCATGGTTATCGATGGATATATCGGATATACCGGTGGAGTTAATATTGCAGACGAATACATAAACGTTAAAGATAGATTTGGCGTTTGGAAAGATAATGCCATAAGAGTTGAAGGGCAAGCGGTATACGGATATACCCTTCTTTTCTTAGCAACCTGGAATACAAACTTCGATCCTAAGAATGTCATCGATTATAACTATTACAAACCTGATACATATCTTCCTGAAATAGATAAAACCTTAAAAAACGACATTCTCGTTCTTCCTTATGGCGATGTTCCTTATGCCGACCATCCTGCTGGAGAAGGAGGCTATTTATCGATAATCAACAACGCTTCAGAATATGTTTATATCATGACTCCATACCTAGTTCCTTCTGAAAAAATCATCAATTCTTTAGTCATGGCCGCTTTATCTGGAGTCGATGTAAGAATCATTACCCCAGGCATTCCTGATAAGAAAGCCGTTTATCAATTAACAAGATCATATTACGGACAGCTTCTTAAGGCGGGAGTTAAAATCTACGAATTTAAAGACGGATTCATACATGCTAAGACATTTGTTTCTGATGGAAATTTATCAACTGTTGGTACAATAAACCTTGATTTCCGTTCTTTATATCTCCACTCCGAAAACGGCACCTTGCTTGTTGGAGAGACTTTAGCAAAAGAAATAACCGAAGACTTTAATGCAACTCTTTCTAGATGCGAAGAAATTACCTACGAAAAATGGTTTGGATGGAGGAGAAGGGCAAAATTCCTTTGGGCAATCCTTAGAATATTCGCTCCATTCTGCTAGATATGAATATTTTTGAAACGTTTTATTGCAGAAGTTAAATAAGCTTGCAATGCCTTTTATTAAATTCCCTAAACAAGAGTTATTGGAAGGAAATGGAAGCTTATTAAAACTTCCTACATTTTTAAGAGGAAAAGGCTATAAGAAACCATTTTTAGCAGTTTCTAATTCTGTTTCAAAAACGGAATATTATCAGCAATTCCTTACTATTTTGAAAGAAAACGGCTTAGAAATCATTGAGTTCAAGGAAATAAAACAAAACCCTGAATTTGATGTTATAGAAAAAGCCGCAAAGGTTGCAAAAGACAATGAAGTAGATTCTATCATTTCTCTTGGCGGTGGCTCCGTCATCGATACGGCAAAAGCAGTAGGCGCTCTCTTAGCAAACAAAAACAAAAACCTTCCTGATTTTAAAGGTCTTTTAAAAGTGCATAAAAGATATCCAATGCTAGTTGCAATACCTACAACTGCAGGCAGTGGTTCTGAGGCAACGATTGCTTCAGTTATTACAAACCCAAAAAACAAAGATAAATTTGCGATAAATTCACCTAAGATATTACCTCAAGTCGTAGTTTTAGATGATGAGCTATTAAGAAGTCTCCCAAAACGCATCATTGCTAATACCGGTATGGATGCATTAACTCACGCCTTAGAAGCTTATCTTGGTAATGCCTTAACCACCGAAACTAAAGAAAATGCAATAGAGGCAATTCTTCTTATAAACAAGTCTTTACTTGCTTTCTATGCTGATCCAAATAACGATATTGCAAGAAGAGACATGCTAAAAGCGTCTTATCTAGCTGGCAAAGCTTTTACTAGGTCTTATGTAGGCTATGTTCACGCTATCGCACATTCTCTTGGTGGAGAATATAACCTTCCCCATGGCTATGCAAATGCCCTAATTCTTCCTCATATACTAAGAAAATATGGCGAAAAAGCTTCTAAAAAGTTGTTATACTTAGCAAACTTAATTAAACTTAATACTGATGAGAGTAACAAAGACGCGTTTATCGTATACGTAGAATCCCTTAATGAAAAAATGGGAATTCCGAAAACCTTTGATAATGTAATTAAGGATGAAGATATACCGTTTCTTAGTAAACATGCGGTAAAAGAGGCAAACCCTCTCTATCCTGTGCCAAAGGAATTAAACGAAAAAGAACTTAGCGAAGTAATCAAGGAGCTAAAAAGCAAATGACAATCGAAAGCAAAATAGTTAATGAAGTTACCTTTCTCAGCGTTAAAAACGAAGCGGGAATGGAAGTAACTCTCTCTAGCTTTGGGGCTGGTATTTATCAAATTAAAATCGATGATGTCCCAATGCTTGCGGGCCATAAGGATCTCAATCAATGGATGAAAGATTCTGGGTACCATGGGAAATGTGTCGGAAGAATCGCTGGACGTATTCCATCAGGTCTTCTGAAATTTAACGATAAAACCTATCAATTGGATCAAAATGAAGGAACAACAACTCTCCACGGTGGACCTGGTGGTTTCTCTTATCGTAACTTCAACATGGATATCTCTAATCTCAAAGGAGAGACAAACGTTGATTTCTATTATGTTTCTAAAGACTTAGAAGAAGGATTCCCAGGCGAAGTAACTCTTAGAGTCAGATACATAATTCCAGAAAAAGAAACAAAATTACGCATTGAATTTAAAACCGTTTCAAACAAAGAAACACCAATAGATCTAACAATTCATTCTTATTTCAATCTTGGTGGAAACGAAGATATTCTTAATGATACGTTAACGATTGATGCAAACGAGATCCTTACCTATCATGATGGTGCGTTGCCAGATAAATACATTTCAATCCCTGATTTTGCCGATTTAAATGAAGGAAAGAAAATCAAAGATGTAATCAGTAACTCTTTCTTTGACAAAATCGATGGCTTAGATAACGCTTTCCATAAAGAAGGAAGAAATAAAGAATTGCCTCAATTAACCTTAGAAAATGAAAAATACAAATTGATTCTCCATTCTTCATATGATGATGTTGTTATTTACACAAGTAATTGCCCACCGTTTGGTGATGAGCTTAGCAATGGAAGAAAATTAGAAAAGCATTCTTCCGTAGCGATCGAACCAGAATACAAATCATTGGCTTTCCAAGAAATGCTTGTAAAAGAAGGGGAAGCACAACGTAATTACATTGAATACGAATTCATTAAAAAGGAGTAGAAATATATGATTGAAAAGACAATTGATGAACTTGTTTATTATGCAAAGACTCATTTAGAGCTTGATGGTGAGGATGAAATCTATTTCAAAAACACTTTGCTTCATCTTTTTGATAAAGATAGCCCATATAGTGGAGAAATAGATAAAGAGAAGATCGCTTCTTTAGAGGTTCCTGATTCTTTAATTCAAGGCATCATCGACTATGAAGTTAAAGAAAACGGTCTTAGCGAAGAAGAAGGCTTCTTAAAAGCGGACTTTGTCCTTGGTCTATTATCACCACGCCCAAGCAAGGTAAACGAAAACTTCTTCTCCTTAGAAAAAGAAGGAGATAGAAAAGCCCTTGATTATCTTTATTCATTATCGATTAAGAATGGCTATTTTCAAAAAACAAAAGTAGAGCAAAACCTCGAATGGAACGCGTCTTATTCCGATGGACCATCGCTTAAGATTACAATTAACCTCTCTAAACCGGAGAAAAACAACAAAGATATTGCTAAACTCTTAACAAAAGTATCTTCTGATTATCCAAAATGCAGACTTTGCCATGATAACCTAGGTTTCTATGGCGATAGCAAACATCCAGCTCGTGGAACAATTCGTTTCATTCCTCTTACACTTGCTAATGAGAAATGGTACCTCCAATATTCCCCATACGGATATTTCAGCCAACATAGCATTTGTTTTAAAGATGAGCATTCCCCAATGCACATCGAACATAAAACGTTTGTTCGACTTCTAGATTTCGTTGATAGATTCCCATCTTATTTCATGGGTTCAAATTCCGATCTTCCTATCGTTGGCGGATCAATTCTTGACCATGAACATTTCCAAGGCGGTTTACCAGTCTTACCAATATTCTCCGCCAAAAACAAAGAAGAAGTGTATTCTTCTTCCAAAGGCAGCAGAGTTTCCATCCTTGATTTCTATGTCACAGCCTTAAAAATTGAGGGCAAAAATAAAGAAGACGTCATTTCTCTAGCGGATAAAGTCTTAGAAAAATGGCTTCCATATAATGATCCAGAAAACGATATCATCGGTAACGAAAATGGCGTTAGACACAATGCAATAACTCTTATTTCCAGAAAGAAAGATGGCGAATATAACCTCTATCTTCTCTTAAGAAATAACCGTTGCACTGAAGAATATCCAGATGGTATCTTCCACGCTCACCCAGAATACTTCAACATCAAAAAAGAAGGCATTGGCC
>CAVKFY010000079.1:0-4156 GCA_963655775.1 Alistipes communis | reverse complement strand
TGGAAGATTCTTCCTCTTTATTGTATTTATGGCGAACGTAAGAGGAAAAACGTTCTTGGAAAAGAACGAAATCTACTGTCTTTAAGTTATGGAAAAGTGATTAGGAAAGATATTAATGCAAACGGAGGCTTATTACCAAGCAACTATAACGGATATAACATTGTTGAAGAAAATGACATTATTATCAGACCGACGGATTTGCAAAATGATAAAACCAGTCTCAGAACGGGACTTGTAGAAGAACACGGCATAATCACTTCGGCCTATATTGCATTAAAGCCTATAAGCGGTGTAAATAGTAAATTTTATTACTACTTGCTGCACTGTTATGATGTAAAAAAGGTGTTTTACAATATGGGTAACGGCGTAAGACAAGGCTTAAATTATGACGAATTTTCCAAATTGATGGTGTATTGCCCTTTGATAGAAGAACAGCGAGCAATCGCCGATTTTTTGGATGGCAAATGCGGCGAGATCGACGCAATCATCGCAGGAAAGCAAAAACAATTAGAGACTTTGAAGGCATATAAACAGGCTGTCATCTATGAATACGTAACGGGCAAAAAGGAGGTACCTGCTAATGATTAGAAGAGGAGGGTGGTATTGGTATCTTTCTGGCGAAGAAAATAAATTAGACGAACATAAATGTGGCAAATGGATGTATTTCTTTGATGATCAAGAATTCGCTAAAAAGATGTGTCAAAAAGCAATCGATGAAAAAGTGTGTTATGAATGCAAGTGTTCTGATTTGGAGCTTATCGGAGAACAGCAGGGAGTAATCTGCTTTTATCTCAATGGCGATGACGTTGAAAATCATAAAAGAGTCATTCGATTCATGATTAACAACAAATTGATCAGAAAAACGAAAAGCGGGAGATATTACAACAACAGTTTTAAATTTGACGATCAGACAAGGGCTGGTGAGTATGGGACTGATTTTGAAGGCAAGATAAAACTAGATGAGTTTATAGACTTAAATACGGGCGAATGGATAAAAGGAGGTTGCAAATGAGTAAGGTCTTAACAGAAAAACAATACCAAAGATATATCATCGATTATTTGGTAAGCAATAACGGATATATCGAAAGAAGCGACGATAACTTCGATCGCTATTATGCCATTGATAAAGATATCCTTCTTAAATTTTTAACAGACACTCAACCCGATGAAATTACAAAGTTGAAGAAGATTTATAAGGACAAATTCGAAGAGACCATAATCAATGTAATCAATAACCAAATTACAAACAGCAAGAACTCTTTGCTCGAAACGTTGAAGCATGGCGTTGAGCTTTCCAACGTAAAGCTTAATTTGATATATACAAAGCCAGCCACAGCGTTCAACAAGGAATTAAATAAGAAGTATACGCAAAACATTTTCTCTGTTGCAGAAGAAGTCTATGCAAAAGACGACGAGAGAGTTGACCTCGTTATCTTCTTGAACGGTTTTGCGATTATTTCTTTTGAACTCAAATGCAACGCCTCTGGGCAAAACTACGAGAACGCCATCATTCAATATAGAACCGACAGAGATCCGAAAGCCAGACTATTCCTATTCAAGGCTGGATGTATCGTAAACTTTGCAATGGACCTTGAAGAAGCCTATATGACTACCAAGCTTTCTGGTACGTCTACATATTTCTTGCCATTCAATAAAGGTAACGGTGAGGGAATAGAAACAGGAAAAGGCAACCCGTTAAATCCTGATGGCTTTGGCGTTTCTTATATTTGGGAAGATATACTTAAAAAGGACAACCTTATTGAAATCCTTTCTAAGTTCGTGTTCGTAGAGAGAATCGAAAAAGAAGAAAACGGAAAGAAAAAGCTAAAAGAATCCATTATATTCCCTAGGTATCATCAGCTTGATTGCATCAGAAAAACGCTTGCTGATGTTATGGAAAACAAGTCCGAAATGAATTATCTGATTCAGCACAGTGCAGGATCTGGTAAAACTTATACCATAGCTTGGCTTGCTCACAGGCTTGCCACATTGCATGATTCCGATAATAAGATTATTTACGATAACATTGTAATTGTTACCGATAGAGTCGTCGTTGACAGACAACTTCAAAAAGCGGTAGGTGCCATTGAGCATAAGGTCGGGCTTATTAAAGTAATGGACGATAAATGTTCGTCAACCGACTTAAAAGAAGCGTTGGAAGGCAATACAAAGATTGTCGCTACGACTATTCAAAAGTTCTTGTACATAGCCGATATTGTAAAAGGGTTAAAAGACAAGAAGTTTGCGGTCATTATTGATGAAGCACATTCTTCCACTTCTGGTAAAGACATGGCGGCAGTTACAAAAGCCCTCGGTTCTGACGTCAATTACGAAGACGATGCATTCAATATGGACGCCGAGGATCTTATTTCCGATGAGATTTGCAAGCACGGCAAGCAAAGCAACGTTTCCATGTTCGCATTCACGGCAACACCGAAGCCAACAACTCTTGCTATCTTTGGTAGATTAAATTCATTCGGACAATATGAGGCTTTTCATCTTTATTCAATGAAGCAAGCGATAGAAGAAGGTTTTATTTTGAATGTCCTTCAGAGCTTCACGCCCTACCAGACCTTCTACAAGATAAATAAGGAAATCGAAGAAGATCCGAAATTCCAAAGCAAGAAGGCAAAGAAGAAGATTGCTAGATTTGCAATGCTTCACGAAACAAACATTGCCCAGAGAATAGAAATCATTATCGAACACTTTAGGGATGTGGTTCTAAAAGACCAGCCTTGGGGCAAGGCGATGGTGGTCACTGGTTCAAGAGCCGAAGCCGTAAAATATTACGAAGCTTTCCAAAAATATGTGGCAGAAAAAGGATATACAGACGTTCATCCGCTTGTCGCTTTCTCTGGCAAAATTACAGAGAAACAATTAGGAGTTTCCGAAGATAATGATAAGTACTTCACCGAATCATCTATCAATGGGTTTAGCGATGATTACACCCCTGACAAATTTGACAAAGAGAATTATCAAGTCTTGCTTGTCGCAAACAAATATCAGACTGGATTCGACCAGCCAAAACTATGTGCGATGTATGTTTTGAAAAAGCTGACGGGAATCGCTGCTGTTCAAACTTTGTCAAGACTTAACAGAATATGCCCTCCATATAGAAAAAAGACCTTTATTCTGGATTTCGTGAACAATATTGAGGATATTCAAAATGCTTTCATGCCTTACTATACATCGACTATTCTATGCAATACCGTAACGCCAGAATTGGTATATGAAATTGACCAGAAAGTCGATAGTTATAACTTGTTTACCGTTGATTCGGCTTTAGAGGCAAATGAAATATTCTACTCAGATAAATATAGCGACAAAGAAAAAGAAACGAAGATAACCTTCTATTTATCAAAAGCAAAGAAGCACTTTGACGGAATGGATGTAAACGACCAAAGAGAACTGTATTTTACTCTTAGAAGGTTTGTCCGTTTCTATGAGTTCTTGCTTCAAGTTTCCTCTTTCAACGATGTAGATTTACATAAGAAGTATAACTTCATTGTTTGGTTATTACCTTATTTGAAAATAGGCAAACCTGGTGACGGATTCAACCTTAAAGGGATGATTCAAGCCACAAACTTCTATCAAAAGAAAGGTGTTGAAATAAAAAGTGGAAAAGTTGATCCGGATCCATATGTCAATTTGCCAACCGCTGATACATTCAATCTTACAGAAGATGAAGAGCAGAGACTTTCCGATATTATCAAGGAAGTAAATAGTAAGACTGGAAAATCATTCGATAATGATGTGGCTTTCAAAGCTGCACTGCAAATAAGGGATTTGTTAAAGAAAAATCCTGACTTAATCGCCAGTGCTAAATCTAACGGGCTGAATGACTTTGAATTTTCATTCTATTCAGGAATCGATGATGCATTGGTTGACGGATTGCAACAGAACCAAGAATTCTTCACTATGCTTTTGAATAATGCCGAAATCAAGAAAGACGTTCTGGGCATATTCTTAAAGAGCATTTACCAAGATTTGAAAAATGACAAGAAGGAGTAGCTATGACACACGGAAAAACGATCGAATTATTTTTAGCCGATGGCACAAACGATGGCGTTGTTACTGCTGAATTGTCGAATTGGAGTGGCAAAGCTATCAAAATACCAAGAATCGAAATCAGACAATCAACAAGAGATGATATAAC
>CAVKFY010000078.1:0-19010 GCA_963655775.1 Alistipes communis | reverse complement strand
GAAGAAGAAATATATAGAAACGAGGAAGAAAGAAAATTTGATGAGGGTTTTCCCATTAATATTTTGAAATTCGAAAATAAAGAACTAGGAAAACTTCTTGAAGAATTGAAAACATCTTTAGATAAAGATGATTTAAAAAAGACAAAGGAATTGCTTATAAAATTAAAGGAAATTAAGCGACTTTATCAGAAAAAAGAAGAACTCTTAATGCCTCTTCTATATGAACGCGGGGTAACTGGCCCAAGTGATGTTATGTGGGGAGTCGATGACGAAATAAAAGCGGAATATTCTAGTCTTTCTTCCTTGAATGAAGAAGCATATCAATCATTAAAAGAAAGAATCTATAAAGTTTCAGAAAGAACGAAAGAAATGATTTATAAAGAGGAAAACATTCTCTTCCCTCTTGCTCTTGAGAAAATTACCCTTGATGAATGGGTAAACATTTATTTTGACATCGATGAAACCGGCTTTGTTTTCGTTTCTTCTTATCCAAAATGGGAATATGCAGAAGAAAGAAGACAAAAACCTTCAGAGAAAGAATTTAAAGATGGCTATATCACTCTTGATGGAGGAAAGATGAAAGTAAGCGAATTAAACGCCTTATTTAAACTATTGCCAATAGATATCACTTTCATTGATTCGGATGATATTAATAAATTCTTTATCAACAACGAGAAAGTCTTTTCCAGGCCAAAGATGGCTTTGAATAGAAAAGTTTATCTTTGCCATCCACCAAGAATTGTTGAGATGATCAAAGGATTATTACAATCTTTCAAGGATGGAAAAGAAAACAAAATGGTTTTCTGGACACCAAATCCAACAAATCCTATAAAGGTAACCTATCTTGCTGTTAGAGATGAAAACGATTCTTATTTAGGAGCGGTAGAACTTGTTCAAACATATAAGGATGATTTGGACAAATTAAAAGAGATTACTCAAACACATTAATATCACATCAATCTTCTCTTTTTGCTAAAATTCATAAAAAGGAGCAAAACCATGATTGATATCGATGAACTCACCAGATTAACGGAAAAGAAGCCGTTGCCTGAATTAATTTATTCAAGAGAAAAAGAAAGGTTCCTTACTCTCGAAGAATTAAAGAAAGTTGATACATCGAAAGATGAATATGATTTATGCTATTTTCTAAGTTCATCAGTATGCTATGGCAAAGCAAGAACAAATTTCCGCTTAAAACATCAAGACATCTTTCCTAAAGCTCCTTCATCATATTCCCATAAAAAATGGTATGATACGATCGTAGCTAATAATTTAGAAGAAGAGTGGTTCTACGAGCTTCGCCAGTCTTTAGCAAGCAACGTGACTAATTTTTCTAAACATTATGGCATTCAGGAAATCGAAGCGGAACAATCTCTATATGATGAAATAAAAGAAGAACTCATCCATTTCGAATTGAAACATTACGAAAGAAAATATTCGGATCGGATTCTTTTTCTCTTGCCTTGCAGGTATGAATTCGTCACAATGACAATCTTAGGAAACGCTGGTCAAACCTTTGGTGTCAGTTTCTATCCAGGTGAACTTTTTGGAAACACAAATTACCGTATCCAGATGCAAGAAGATTTAATGATCGATCAACATACTTTGTATTGTCTTTCAAATATGGTTTCTTTCTATTTTGAAAAAGGAAAAAAGAAGAACTTTGAATATACGGATAATCCATATGGAAAAAGCAACGATTACTCCTCAGTTTATATGACTAATGGATCTTTGATGAATACTTTTCTGCCTAAATCCATTGCGATACGTTCTTTAGAATATTTGAAACTTGCTAACAAAAGAATGCCTATATTCAATCAAACGGAAGGCCGTAAAATCGTTGATGATCGATATTACGAAGTATCCTTGTTGGAAGATAAATCCTACATTTTCCCTATAGAATTAGAGGATAAAGCTGATATAAATTTATTCCCGGAGTTGGAGAAAGTTAACTTTCAGGTTGAGAAATTCAAATTAACGGCAAAAGGCAAATTAGATATGACAATACGTGCCTTGTCTAATTATTTTGTCGATGATAGAAATCCTGAGAAATGCGTGCATTTTGGTTTCTTAGTTCTCGCATGTGATCATAAGAGTGGAAATGTGGATGTCGCAGAAATCGGTGAAGCAAAGGACTTCATTCTTTTTGATGAACTTTGTTATCATTTAACGCAAAAACTAAAAACTATGACTGTTCCTAGAGAAATATACGTTAATAATTTTCTAGACTTTGCTTTCTTTACTGCCTACTTTAGATCGTATATTGAAAGAGGGCAGATGAAAGTCGTTCCTTCAATAAAAAGGCTGTTATCCGATGATGCGGCAGAATCCTTTATCGATATGCTCGAAGCAAACGAAGACTTCGTTACTGAGACAAAATATAAATCCTAAAAATTATTGCTTTTATCTAAATCAAACCGATGGCCATTTGACAGAAAATCTCGGTAATTCTTAAAAAAGAAGGGCATTTTGCGACCGATTTTTGCAAAATCGGGAATAAATCATTGTAAGAAAACGATGTATTTCCTAAGTAAACCTTCTTTTACGTTTCCACTATATTCAACGTTTATTTCTCTCTCCTTAAAGAATATAATCTTAACGCCCGGTACTGAATTTCGATTCAGACTGGAGTGGGAGAAAGTCCATGTTACTAACAATTGATATCGGGAATACCCTGATTGATTTTGGACTCTGGGAAGGAGAGAAACTATCCTTCGTGTACAAGAGTAGAACAAAGCCTTTACGCTCCGAAGATGAATATCGTAGCGTAGTAGAGCTATTTGTTCTAACTAAACACCTCGAGAAAGCGAATATCGAAAGAGCAGTAATCTCTTCAGTAGTTCCTCCTCTAAGCCCAATATTCAAATCAATCGTTTATTCTCTCTTTGGAGTCAAAGCCAAAGTTCTTGGACCACGTCTAAAAAGTGGTCTTGCCATTAAAACCGATAACCCTCAAGAAGTAGGGGCGGATTTAGTGGCTGATGCAGTCGGAGCCGTTTTTTTATATGGCTCTAACATTTTCATTGCCGATTTAGGCACGGCAAATAAATTCATTTATGTCGATGAAAACGGCGCTTTCGGAGGTTGCGCAATCGCCCCTGGCATTTCCTTAAGTGCCTCAACTCTAAGCAAAGACACGTCCGCTTTGCCAGAAGTTAACCTTCTTGCCCCTGATCATGTCATAGGCAAAAACACTCATGATTCCATGAATGCAGGGATTATTTTTAGCAATGTCTATTCAATTAACGGATTTGCCGAATCTTTTGAAAAAGAAAGTGGTCGTCCGTTAAAGAAGGTGCTAACAGGAGGAAATTCTCTCTACGTAAAGAAATACCTACCTGACTTTGAATATGAAGAAAACCTACTTTTGCTAGGCTTAAAAGAAATCGATAAAAGGAACTTGAAAAAATGAACTATATAACAATTTGTTTCTGGATAATCTTAATTATCTGGATTGCTTTATTAATGCTTACCTTCCATAAGGAAGCCCCAAAAGGAGACATAAAAGTTAAGGACATTACTTTCCATGCCTTGATTGTCGCCTTAATTGTCGTTATGGGCTTTGTCCCACAAGCTGGATATATCCAAATATTGCCTGGAATTTCCTTCTCGCTCATCCAATTGCCAGTGCTTATTGGTGCATACAAGAAAGGCTGGAAAGGCGGATTATTATATGGTACCGCCTTCGGTTTGACCTCTTGGGCTCAGGCTGCAATGAGCGGAACTGGCTTCAATGCTCTCTTTATTGTGCCGTGGGTTAGCGTCCTTCCAAGAGCGATTTTTGGTCTTTTTGCAGGCTTTGTCTTTGATTTACTACGTAAAACTCCTAAACTATATAAGAACCCGTTTGTGGTTGGCGCTTTTTCATTTGGCCTGACTATCTTACACACGGTTCTAGTATTTGCCGCTTTATTCACTTTCTATACTGAGACGTTAGTTGGAATGTTTACCTCCTCTTCGCCAGTTGCAGAAGGAGTGACATATACGTTTGCAATGGTTATTGCCTTTGGGATGCTTGGTGAAGCAACGCTTGGCGCGCTTCTTGTTCCAATGGTCAGCAAGGCCATTAGCAAAGCTAGGAGAAATTAATAGGAGAAAACATGCCAAATTTCAAAAAATTAGCCAAAGGTTATGAGAAAGAAGCCGTCTTGGCTCTTCAAAAATTCATTAGAATTCCTTCAGTTTATGACGAACACACGATAAAAGAAGGACAACCATTTGGGGAAAATGTCAAAAAAGCTTTAGATTATTTCGCAAAACTTGGTGAAGACTACGGTTTCAAGGTTAGAAAAGTCGATGGATACGCCGTTGAACTTGAGATTGGAGACGAAAATGCCCCATTAATTGGCGTTTATGGACACTCGGATGTTGTCCCTGTTTCAGGGAAATGGACTTATCCTCCGTTCTCTGCTACTTTGAAAGATGGCGAAATATATGGCCGTGGTTCCTTTGATGATAAAGGGCCATTAACCGCATCCTTATATGCCGTTAAACTCTTAAAAGATAACGGACTTTTAAAAGGATATCGCGTAAAGATCGTTTCTGGTGGAGATGAAGAAAGAGGCTCCTCTTGCTTAAAATACTATTTTGAAAAAGGCCATGGCGAAACGCCTAAATTTGGTTTCACACCAGATGCAAACTGGCCTTTGATTTATGCCGAAAAAGGTATAACTCACGGTTCCTTAACAAAGAAAATCGATTTAACTCCTATTATTGCGATGGATGGCGGAACAGTTACCAATGCTGTTTGTGATTCTCTTTTAGTTACCCTGAAAGGCGATGAGAAGTTTGCCAAATACTTAAAAGACAACAACGTTAAGTGCGATATCAATTCCTCTAAAGAACTCTTAATGGTTCGTTTTATTGGAAAAACAGCCCATGGTTCAACACCAGAACTTGGTGTTTCAGCTGCAAAGATCGCCTTCGAAACAATCGGAAAATACTACAAGAATACCTTCTTAAGTAAACTAGCAACCATCTTTGATAACAATGGTAAAGCTTTTGGTGGATATAGCATTTCTCCTGAACTTGGTGAATCAACATTTAATTTTGGTGTCATCAAATATATGGTGAACTCATTATCAATCAGTGTTGACTACCGCTATGGTGAAGCAGCCAAACCATCCGAAGCAACAAAGAACCTTTCTAAGTATGTCGATATGGAATTCATTGAAGATTCCGTCGCACCATATCTTTTATATGATAAGAAGTCTCCTCTTGTTTCGACCTTAATGAAGGCCTTCAAGAAAGAAACTCTTCAACTATTTGCCAAGCCAATTGCCATTGGTGGTGGAACATATGCAAAAGAAGCGCCAAACACCGTCGCATTTGGTGCAGAATGGCAAAAACGTCCAGGTGGAATGCACTCTCCTGATGAACACATGAACGTTAATGACTTTATCCAAGATATTGCCATCTACGCTCGTGCTATTTATATGTTAGGTAACTTAAAGTGAGAGGACGTTTTAAGAAATGGGCAAGTCCATTTCTCGAAGAACATAACGAGTTAGTTTTAAAGGAAGTCAATAAAGGCGATCCTTTCTTTCAAAATGAAAAACTTGATCTTGAAATAGGCTCAGGTAAAGGAGATTTTGTCATAGGAATGGCAAGAAAACATCCAGATACAAATTTCCTTGCAATTGAACGTGACCTATCAATCGCCGGTATCTTAGCAAAGAAAGTCTTTGAATCTGAACTACAAAACATTCGTGTCATTAATGGAGATTTTGATGTTTTGTATCCAAATCTATCGACATTGAAATTCGATACAATCTATCTAAATTTCTCTGATCCATGGCCAAAAAAGAGGCATGAAAAGAGACGTCTAACACATGTTAAACGTTTAGAGCAATTTGCCTCTCTTCTAAAAGATGATGGCGAATTGAAAATCAAGACAGATAATGACATCTTATATGCCTTTAGCTTAGAGCAAATTCCTCTTTCTCCATTTAAGATCACCCTTAATGAAGAAAACTATATATTTGATGAAGAAAATGATGTTTGCAGTGAATACGAAAGAAACTTCCGTTCTATTGGGAAATCAATTCACCGCATTTTCCTAAAAAAGAAATAAAGGAGATAAAAATATGTACCGTTTATTTTATGATTTTGAAACAAATGGAGATGTTCTATTTGTCCTCATTGACCCAGAGAAAAAGGTTGATGAAGTAAATAAAGATGGAGATGTAGCCTACCTATATTCCAATAAAGAACTAGTTGGCATCAACATTTTCAATGTTTCGAAAGTGGTTAAAATCAAAACCAAAGGTGTTATTTTCTCTCCAGATAAGAACCTTTTAGGCGTGATTAATTCCTTACTCAAAACGCCTTTAACGGAAGAAAAGGAATCTGGTTATGAGGTTATGAGCATCATCAACTTAGAAGAGCATCCATTAGATGAAAGAGCGCAAATCGTAACCCTTAAAAGCAAAGATAAGACATATCAATCGGTCTCTTATTATAAGAACCTTAAGATTGGAATGCTTGTAGTCGTGGCAAAAGAGGGAACAATAACCTATAATGGTTCAACATTCCATAAAAAAGTAGTTAAGAATATCCCGGTTGATGTTTCTTTATGCTCTGCAAGTGAACTTAAAATTTCTTCTGATTCCAAGGAAGCATTCTCTCCTGAAGGATACCTTGAAGGTGATGATTTCTTCTTAACAGGGGAGGATAAATAAATGAGCAATTTAGTCGTAGAACCCTATATCCCTGACGAAGATTATGATAATCCTGCGATGGTGACTGATTTTTATGAGTTCACCATGGCAAATTGTCTTTTCCTTCATGGACACAAAGACAAAATCATGGTCTTTGATATGTTTTTTAGAGAGAACCCTGACAATCTTGGCTATGCGATATCATGCGGTCAAGATCGCCTAACGAAGTTCTTGCTTAACTATCATTTCACCGAACGTGATTTGATTTATCTAAAAACCAAAGGAATGTCAGACGAATTCCTTAAATACCTTTCTACATATAAATGGAAAGGAAACATGTATGCCTTAAAAGAAGGAACAGTTTGTTACCCTCAAGTTCCAATGGTTCGTATCGAGTGCGATATGGTTGGAGCAATCCTTATTGAAACGTATCTTCTTCAAACGATGAACTTCCATTCTTTAATTGCCACAAAAGCCACAAGAATCTCTGGCTTAGCAACACACAAAGAAAGAAAAGTCATGGAATTTGGCACAAGACGTGCCCAAGGAGAAAGCGCAGGTAACGATGGCGCCTATGCAGCAATTCTTGGCGGATGCATTGGCACAGCAAACTGTTTGGCGGAAATGAGATATGGGCCAGAGGTTAAGGCGGTTGGTACGATCGCTCACTCCTTCATCGAATTCTTCCCTGATGAATTAAGTGCCTTTAGAGCATTTGCTGAAACCTACCCAGAAAACGTTTCCTTATTATTAGATACCTATTCTGTTTTTGATTCTGGTCTTCCAAATCTTATAAAGATCGATGACGAATTAATCGCAAAATATCCAAACGATCCAAACAAACGCGTTAAATCTGCAAGAATCGATTCAGGAGACTTAGCTCGTTCCTATAAGCGTCTTAGAAAAGCCCTTGATAAGGTAGGAAAGAGTTACATCAAACTTGTTGCCTCAAATTCTCTTGATGAAAACAAGATCCGTTCGATGGAAATCTATGAAGATGCCCATTTTGATTCTTATGGCGTTGGAGAAAATCTTATCACAAGTAGAACCGATCCAGTATTTGGTGGAGTATATAAGCTTGTTGCAGTTAAAGAAGATGATGGAACATATTCTCCAAAGATGAAATGTTCTGACTCTGCTTCGAAAGCCATCATCCCAGGAAAACTCATGGCGTGGCGTGTCTTTGATGAAAATGGACAAGGACAATGCGACATCATTTCCATGGATGATGAAGTGGTAGAAGAAGGAAAATCAATTGTTGTCTACGATTTCTCACCAGATGCCTTCCATAAACGTCGTGAAATAATTCCTCTCAAAGTCGAAAAACTTCTCGTTCCATTCATTGAAAATGGCAAACTAGTAGGAAAACTTCCGACAATAAGTGAGAAAAAGGCTTATGTTAAGGATCAACTCGAAAACAAAGTATGGGAATCTGAACTTCGTTTCGAGATGCCACATGAACACTATGTAGACTTGACTGAAAAAGTATACAAGACACGTGAAGATCTCTATTCTTCTCTTCATGGTGGAACCCTATAAAACAACAAGAGACCAACAATAGGTCTCTTTTTTTGTAAAAAGCATTATCAATTTTCAGAAAAAAATGATGGAAATTTACAAAAAACGGACACATAATAAGGACGTTGGAGGTAGAAAAATATGAATAATCTAAAAGATCGTGTCACTATTTACCAGGTTGCTCAAGCCTCAGGCGTTTCACTTGCAACCGTATCCCGCGTCATTAACAAACAAGGCAACGTTACCGAAGCCACCCGCAACAAAGTTGAAGCAACAATCAAAAAATTAGGTTACAAGCCAAGCGGACTTGCCCAAGCTTTAGCTACCAACAAAACAACCAACATCGGCATTATCATCCCTGGAGCAAACTACGTTTATATTTCAAACATGCTTTCAGGAATTTCTGAAGTCGCAAAGCAAAAAGGCTTTGTTTTAACGCTTTTCACAACATCACATTCTCGTGAAGAAGCTCTTTCGATGATTGAAAAAGTCATCACGACTCACGTTGATGGAGCAATCATCTTTGATGATGAACTTGAGGCTGAAGATGTTATGAAGATTAACTCTTACTTCGTCCCAACAATCGTTGTTAATAACGTTTTGACTGGTGATAAAGTTGGCTGCATCAAATTCTCCTATGGTGAAGAATTAAAGAACATCATCCGCCGTTACTATCATGATGGTGGAGAAAAAGAAATGACATTCGTTCATGTCCATGATGGTGGACGTTTGTTAACACATTGCGAACATTGCTTCACTGAAGTTCATAATGAACTTGGTAGAGAATACCACGTCTTAAACTGCGATGACTCTTATACCCATACATATAACGATTTCCTTGATATGTTTAAGAAGAATCCAGAAGGAAGCAAAGGTTACTACATTGCTTATCGTGACTCCTTGGCGGCGGCAATTATAAATGCTGCATCAGATGCAGGGTTAAACGTTCCTAATGATGTTGAAGTCCTTTCTCTTGTCGGTACAAAATACGCTAACATCATCCGCCCAACTCTTTCCTCTATGCATATCGATATGTCTGAAGTTGGCAAACGCGCAATGCTTATGTTAACAGACTTAATCAGCGATAATTTAGTCGAAAAAACTTGCCGTTTGGAAGCAAAATTCGTTAAGAGAAATTCAACGAAATTCTAATTTAGTGACAAAAACGAGGATGCCGCCAACAGGCGGCATTTTCTTTTTCTCTTTATTTGCAAAAAACTTTGATTTTTTCGAAAAGATTGTTATATTTATGTGGGCAAATTAGCCCTTACTAACGATGAATAAGATTTCTAAAGAAAAATATCAAGAACAAACAGAAGTGGTTAATCTCATGATTGCCCTTTATTGCCATAAGAAACATAAAAGCAAGAAAGGGGAGTTTTGTTCTGAATGCAAAGAATTAAAAGAATATTGCGAATATCGTCTCTCTTTGTGCCCTTGGGGAGATAAGAAACCATTCTGTTCCAATTGCACAATTCATTGTTACGATAAAGACCATCGAGAAAAAATTAGAGAGGTCATGCGTTTCTCTGGCCCTAGAATGCTCTTTTACCATCCTATCCTAGCAATCAAACATCTAGTTCAAAGCAAAAAACAGAAAAGAAAATTAAGAAAGGTTACAAATGCAAGAAAAGAAAGAGAGCAAAAGCAAGATAATTAGGATTGTCTTTCTTATTATTGGTTTCATTTCTTTGGGCTTAGGCACAGTAGGCATCGTTTTACCTATTCTTCCAACGGTTCCTTTTTATTTACTAGCTGCATTTTGCTTTGTTAGAGGGTCAAATAAGTTCGCTAATTGGTTCTTAAATTCAAAACTATATAAGAATCACGTTGGTAATTTCGCTAAACATCGTTCAATGACTTGGTATGGAGAAATAATTCTTCTAACATTCGTAAGTGCGATGTTAATGACTTCTCTTTGGTTCATTAACAAACTTGCAATGACTATCGTTTTTGACGTGCTTATCGCCTGTAAATACGCCTATTTTGTTTTCCGTATCACTCCGGTAAGCAAAAAAGAATATGATGAAATGAAAGAAAAAGATCTTCTTTTGGAGACAAAAAATGATTGATAAAAATCTTCTAAATTATATAAAAGGAAAGAGACATTACCTAGTTTTGATTACTCTTTTCTCATTTTTAGGATTAGTTTCTTCGGTTTCTTCGACTTATCTTCTTTCTAAAAGTGTAGAAACATTCATGAATAACGATTACAAGTGGGGAGGGATATACCTTTCTATATGTGTCGGATTGATTCTTTGTTTCGTTCTTTTCTTTGTAATCAAAGGAAAACTATCTGATGCGTTATCGGAATATGTTTCTTTGAAAATAAGGGGAGATATATACGATAAATACGTTAGATTGAATGGAGAAAGTTCCTTAAAGGTTCAGGAAATATCTCAACTTTCTTCTGAAGGAATTGAACAATTGAAATTATATTATTCCTCATATCTTCCATCTTTCTTTTATAGCATGATGGCTCCGATTGCTCTTTTTGTTTTATTTTGTTTCTTCTCTTGGAAGGTCGCTTTGCTATATTTAGCCTGCGTTCCTTTGATCCCTGTTTCTATTATTGCCGTGTCTAAATGGGCAAAGAAGATATTTGCCACATATTGGAATCAATATCTTTCTCTTGGCGGGGCATATCTAGATTCAGTCAAAGGAATGAAAGAACTTCTTATTTTCCATTACGATAAGAAAATGGAAGAAGAAATGAAGAACAATTCTGAAGAATTCAGAAGAATAACGATGAAAGTCTTGGTCATGCAACTATGCTCAACAACTATCATGGATTTTGTCGCCTATGGTGGGGCATCTATTGGTATTGTTCTTACTCTTCTTGCCTTAAATAATGGAGAGGTTAGTTTCCAAATTGCCATGTTCCTTATTCTTGTTGGAGCAGAATTCTTCCTTCCTTTAAGAGCCCTAGGCTCCGCCTTCCATATTGCAATGAATGGTGCGACAGCAGGTAAAAAAGTCATCTCTTTACTTAATGAAGAAGAAAAAGAAGATGGAAAAGAGGATATTTCTTCAATATCCAATATCACTCTTGAAAACGTTTCTTTCAAATATGAAGATGACGATTCTTATGTTTTTAAAAACGTCAATATGACTATTTCTAAAGGATTCACCTCGCTTATTGGTGATTCTGGCTCAGGGAAGAGTACCCTTTCTAGAATCCTTAGCAAACAAATTCTTAACTATGAAGGATTAATAAAAATAGACGATAAAGAATTATCTTCGTTGAAAATAGAAGACTATCGAAAGCTTGTTTGTTATTTATCTTTAGATACGTATCTTCTTCATTTATCAATCAAGGATGCATTTAGATTCTATAATCCAGAAATAAAAGAAGAAGAAATGGTCTCTCTTTTAGAGAAAGTATCCTTAAAAGAAAGAATCCTTGATGAACATGATTTAAACTTCGTTCCGAAAGAAGACGCTCTAGATTTATCTGGAGGAGAAAGGCAACGTCTCATTCTTGCCTATTACCTAGGCTGCAAGAAAGATTTCTACATTTTTGATGAAACAACAAGCAATATCGATAAAGATTCCGAAGAAATCATTGTCTCTAGAATCACTCAACTAGCAAAAGACCATCTTGTCTTATTCATTTCCCATCGAGTGAAGAATGCCCTAAATGCAGACTATGTCTATATGTTAGGAAAAGATAAAACAATATTTGAAGAAGGAAATCCTAAAGACCTTCTAGGAAAAGAATCTCGATTCAAAGATATGATCGAAACTGAAAATAAATGGGAGGCTTTAGCATGAAAAAACAATCATTCTTCTCCTTACTTAAAGGAATGTTGAAGCTTATCAAAGGCAAACGTTATCTAATAGTTTTTGCCGTTATTGTCGGAACGCTAGGCTTCTTAAGTGCGATGGGAATAACCTTCTTTGCTGCTTTGGGTATCTTAAAACTTCTTGGATTAGAGATTAACCTATCTTTCCCTTGGATTATATCCTTAATCGTTATTTGCGGTTTCCTTAGAGGATTCCTTCGTTATGCGGAGCAATATCTAAACCATTTTATGGCTTTTACTTTACTTGCAATGGTAAGAAATAACATCTTCTCTTCCTTAAGAAAACAAGGAAACAAAGTTCTTGATGATCGTAATAAAGGTGAACTTTTATCGATTCTTCAATCGGATACAGAATCGCTTGAAGTCTTCTATGCTCATACGATAACTCCTCTCTTTATTGCCGTTTTCACCGAACTTATCGTCTTAATTCTTTTTGGTGTGCTTATCCATTTTTCTTTCTCTTTGCTTGCTTTAGGAATGTATCTATTAATTGGCGTCCTTACTCCAATTATCTTCTACCTATCAAATAGAAGGTTAGGTGTTGAATATCGTAAACAATTAGCAGAAAACGAAAACGTTTATCTAAACGCCTGCTATGGCGTAAAAGAAACTCTTTTCTTCCAAAAAGAAAATGAGCAAGCAAAAGAACTAAACGAAAGAACAAAAGATATAAATTCGATAACTAAGAAGTTAAATGATAAAGCGCTCGTCTCACAAAGTGTCGTTAATTTTTTAATTATCATTGGTGATTTACTAATAGTTTTGCTTGGCGCATATCTCTATAAACAAGGAATCATCGAATCTCCAAAGATGATTCTTGCCTATATGATGCTTGCGACCTCTTTTGGCCCTGTTGTAGCTTTAGCAAACCTACCTTCTAACCTTACAATGTCTTTTGCCTCAGCAAAAAGAATCCTTCCTCTAATTGATGAGGAACCTAAAATCAAAGATGGCAAGGAAGATTTCTCCTTCGAAAGTCTTGAAGTTAAGGATGTTTCTTTCTCATATGATGATAAAAAAGAGGTTTTAAAAGACGTTTCTTTCTCTTTGAAAAAGGGAGAAATCATTGGAATTGAGGGCAAGAGTGGAGGAGGAAAATCCACCTTATTCAAGCTCCTATTACATTTTGAGGAAGCAAATTCCGGCAATGTTCTTTATAACGGAAAAGATATCTCATCATATTCTCGTGAGTCTTTAGCAAAGAATGTGACCTTATTCTCCCAATCAACTTATTTATTTAAGAATACAATTCGTTATAATCTTTGCCTTGCTAAGCAAGATGCAAGCGATGAAGAACTATATTCCGCTCTTTCTAAAGCAGGATTAGAAGATAAGATCAAATCCTTAAAAGATGGCCTTGATACACAAATCAATGATTTAGCAGACAACCTTTCAAGTGGAGAAAAACAACGTCTTGGCTTAGCAAGGGTTTTCTTAGCCAACACGCCGGTTATTTTACTTGATGAAGCAACAAGCAATGTTGATGCCTATAACGAAGCATATATCCTTTCTCAACTCAAAAAAGAGAAAGAAAACAAAGCAATTTTACTTATTTCCCATAGAAGCTCTTCTTTATCGGTATGCGATAAAGTCTATCACCTTAAGGATGGTGAATTATGCTAGATTTCTCTGATCACCGAGTTATAGGAATAACGATAGGTATTTCTATTGCCATAGTTTCTTTAATTGCCATATTAATTCGTTACTTAGTAGGCAAAAGAAGGAAAAAAGATTAGCTTTGATGCTTGTTTCGATATTCCAAAGGAGAAAGAGAAGTGACTTTTTTAAACGCATTCGAGAAATGGCTTTGTGAAGAAAAACCTAGATATGCTGCAATAGAAGAAATGCTTTTATCCGTATAAGAAAGAAGACGTTTTGCCTCATTTATTTTCTCTTTGATGATGTAATCGGTTAAAGTCATTCCCGTTTCGTTTTTAAATCTAGTCGCTAGATAAGTTCGAGAAATATAGAGTTCCTTCGACATCTTATTGATATCTATTGGCTCAGAAAGATGCTTCTGGGTGTAATTAGAAACATCGATTATTAGTTTAGATGGATTCTTCCCAAAACGGATTTTCTCAACTCTTTGGGTGTAATCAAAAACCATATGGAACTGGAGGTTTTCTATTGCCTCATAAGTGGATAATCCTTCACATTTAAGGATATAGGCATCAGAGAGGGAGAGCGCTTCTTCGGTCTCTAATCCTCCTCTAATTGCTGCTCTTGAAGCAAGAGTTGCAGTAACGATAAATGTGTTCTTAAGTTGCCTTAATTGATCAAATGAAATGGTTCCTGGTCTAATTGCAGGCGCCTCTTTAAGCCAATTCTTTAACGCGGCCGTATCGCCATGCCTAACATAAAGCATGATAGTTTGTTCTAAATCAAAGGTGTTATGCTGATATTTTTTATCGGAAACACTTTCTGATTCATTAATCATTTCATTTGCTTCTTTTGAGGCAATTTCATTCGCTAATTCCTTTTGTTTCTCATCAAAAATCACAATATTTGATAAAGAAAGCTTTTCTTTGTTAAGAACGAAATTAATCGAGCAAAGCATCTGGAGAAGACTATTTAGCGGCAAACAAACTAAACTTTCCATTGCTAGAATAAACGAATCAATCTCATCATTTGGAAGAGAACATTCAAAAGCAAGCTCGCTTAATTCTTTCTTGCTCGCTTTTCTTTGCCTTGATGGCCCAATAATCACTTTATATTCAGAAGAATTAAGAATCCCATAATAATAGAAACGTGGGGTAATGTAATAAGTAACATGATCTGTCGCTTGTAATATCTCATCCTTAAAAGGAAGAATGGGATCAAGAGGGAATTTGATTATTGAATGGTAAAACAATTCATTGTTGTTTCGATCATAAATTCTTACTGGTATACCAGCTAAATTAGCAATCGTGGAACATATATAGGTGACATCTTCAAGATTCATAAAACAATACAAATATAAACAAAAACGAACAAACATGCAAGAAAGGGCTTACATTTTGATGATATAAATAGTATGCAAAGAAAAAGGCCTTGAAAATGAAAAGCATTGAAGAAACGTTATCTAATTTGAGTGTTAATGAAAAAGCCGCCTTGGTGAGTGGCTCTAATTTCATGTACACGAAAGAAATTAAAAGACTGGATATACCAAGTATTAGAATGTCTGATGGCCCTCATGGACTTAGAGTGCAGAATAATAGCGGAGATAATGGAGTAACGGGTTCTGAACCTGCGACCGCTTTTCCTACGGCTGCAACATCATCTTGTTCTTGGAACGAAGAGAATCTCTTTAAGATGGGGCAAGCAATGGCAGAAGAAGCAACCTATTACGGAATAGATGTAATTCTTGGCCCAGGAACAAATATCAAAAGAAATCCTTTAGGAGGAAGAAACTTTGAATATTTCTCCGAAGATCCTCTTTTAGGAGGAAAACTTGCCTCTGGAGAAATTAAAGGAATTCAATCCAAGGGAGTATCCGCTTGCTTAAAACATTTTGCTCTCAATAATGCGGAGAACTTCCGTTTCATGGGTGATTCTATAGTAGATGATCGAGCAATCCACGAAATATATCTAAAACCATTTGAAATCGCCATAAATGAGGCAAAACCTGATGCAGTAATGTGCGCATACAACAAAATAAATGGTACATTCTGTTGCCAAAATAAGTGGCTTTTAACGGAGATTTTGCGAAATACGTGGAATTTTGAAGGCCTGGTTATGACCGATTGGGGTGCGACCCATGACCGTTTAGAAATGTTACGTTCAGGGCTAGACTTAGAAATGCCTGGTGATACAAATATATGTCGTAAATGGATAGTAGATGGGATAAAAGATGGCTCTCTAAAAAAAGAAGATCTTAATAAAACGGTTACCAACGTTTTAAAACTCATAGAAAAACACCAAGTTAAAAAACAAGAAGACGCACATTTTGAAGAACATGACAAACTTGCACTAGAGATTGCCCTAGATTCAGCAGTTCTTCTTAAGAATGATGGTGTTTTACCTCTATCTAAAGATGACGAGTTCTTGGTTACAGGCGAACTTTTCACCAAGATGCGTTACCAAGGTGCAGGAAGCTCGATGATAAATCCAACCAAGCTTTCATCTCCAAAAGATTCCTTTGATAAAAATGGCGTACATTACAAATACTCCAAAGGCTACAAAGAAAATGAGATAGAAACAAACTCAGATCTTATTAAGAAAACTTTAGAATCATCGAAGAACTACGATAAAGTCATTGTTTTTGCCGGCTTAACAGATTACGTCGAAAGCGAGGGAGGAGACCGTGAATCTTTCTCTCTTCCAAAGAATCAACTCGATTTAATAAACGCTTTAATTTCTTTAAACAAGAAGATAATCGTCGTTCTTTTTGGCGGATCCCCCGTTGAACTACCTTTCAAAGAGAACGTTTCTGCCATATTAAACATGTATCTCCCTGGTCAAGCGGGCGGAGAGGCGCTTAGAAGGCTTCTTTTTGGTGAAGCAAATCCTTCAGGAAAATTAGCAGAAAGCTGGCCTCTAAAATATGAAAACGTTCCTTATGGAAAGGAATTCTCTAAAAACGAAATAGAGATATACAAAGAAAGCATCTTTGTCGGTTACCGCTATTATGATAAGAGACCTAATTCAGTCGCTTATCCATTTGGCTTCGGTCTTTCATATACGAGTTTTGAATATTCCAATATGGAAGTTAAAGAAAACGATGATGAAATAAACGTTTCTTTAACTGTGACAAATACTGGCAAACATTACGGAGGAGAAGTGGTTCAACTATATGTTTCTTCTCCAAAAGATAAGGTATTTAGGCCAGAAAAAGAACTTAAAGGATTCAAAAAAGTCTATCTAAATCCTAATGAATCTAAAGAAATAACAATTTCTTTTAGAAAGAGAGACCTATCTTATTGGAATATTAAGGAAAATAGATTTGCTCTAGAAGCAAGGGAATACGACCTTCTTCTTTCTTCTGATAGTCAAACAGTAAGACTTTCTAAGAAGATATCAATACAAGGAGAAAATCTTCCTTCTCCATATACAAAAGATATTTTCGATTCGTATTCACAAAATCCCGAAAAAATCACTAATGAAACATTCATCAAGATGAGTGGGGAAAGCGTTCCCCCTCTCCCTAAGAAGAAACCGATTAGACTAGAATCTAGATTTACCGATTTAAAGGAAACTTTCATGGGAAGAATCCTCTTCAATGCAGTCCTATCTGTTGCAAATAAAGATATGAAAAAAGCGAAGAAGATGAAAGAAGGCGTCGAGAAAGAGAATAAAATCAAAGGAGCTCTCTTTTTAAGAAGAATTCTTGAAAGTAACTCCATAATCACTATGTCGATGTCCGCAGGGAACTCTTTCCCGTATAATTTTGCTAAAGGCTTCGTTGATTTAGCGAATGGACATTTAATCAAAGGAATTAAGGATTTCTGTTCTCCTATAAAAGTAGCAGATCTTCCAGAAAAAGAAAGAAAAGAGGAATAGGTATGGAAAAAAGAGAAAGATTAAGTGGTAGGGCTTTCAATAGCCTTGTTCATTCTAAGAATGTCACAGCCAAAGAAAAATGGCTTGGTTATCTTCTTGGACCTTGCGGAGCGTTGTTGTTAAACGCAGTTTTAGGAACTTATCTAAACGTTTACTACACGGATGTTTTGAAACTAACAACCCTATGGGGAGGAGCATTTTTAGTCATCTTCCCATTGGTTTCAAAAATAGTGGATGCTGCGACAAATGTCATCATGGGCTGGATCATTGATAGAACCAAGACAAAACAAGGAAAGGCTAGACCTTGGTTATTACTTTCTGCCCCGTTGGTAGCAATAACTGGCGTTTTGCTATTTGTTGTCCCTACAGGAAATGAAGCACTTCAAGCAACCTGGGTCATTATTTCCTATAACCTTTTCTATTCCTTTGCTTACACCATCTATAACATGAGCCATAACCTTATGTGTCCTCTTTCTACGAGAAACACCATTCAACGTGGCGGTCTTTCTGTTTTTAACCAGATATCAACAATCATGATGAGTGGAATTGTCGTCGCACTCGTTTTCCCAATGCTTATCATGCCTTATTTAGGTGTTGATAAGAGTAGATGGATCCTCATTATGAGCATCATCTCCATAATGGCTCTTCCTTTGACTCTTCTTGAATATTATTTCACTAAAGAAAGAGTCACAGAAGAAGCAACCTCTTCAGAAAAAGAAAAGAAAATACCTTTCTTAACCCAACTAAAAATCGTCTTGACCGATAAATACATGATCATCATGTTCATATATTTCTTCATTTATACGTTTGCCTCATCCTTAAAGAATCTTGGTCTTGTCTATTACTGTAACTATGTCTTGGGCACATATAACGATGGCAAAACTCAAACTCTTGTCTCTGTTATTGGTGGAATTCCAATGGGTATAGGCATCTTTGCCGTTTGGCCTTTGGCTAAGAAATTTGGTAAGAGAAACGTAACCGCCTTAGGCTTCCTCCTATATTCTCTAGGTTCAGGAATCTGCTGGATGTTCCCAAATAACATGATCATTGTTTTAATTGGTCAATTCATCAAGAATATCGGCGGTCTTCCATGTGCATATGTCTTTATGGCTTTATTTGCCGATGGACTTGATCACCTTGAATGGAAGAGTGGCATTAGATGCGATGGCACGGCCATGTCTATATATAACATTATTGCCGTGGCAATTTTAGGGGTTGCCACAAGTGTCTTTAACGCCTTACTTTCTTCCTCTGGATATGTCGCGCCAGAAATCGTTGATGGAGTAACAAAAGCCGTTGAACAATCTGATTTAACGAAGAACGTAATTACTTTCTCCTTTGTTGGTTTAGAAACAATCACCGGATTGGTTTTAGCGATACTCTTGATGTTCCTTAACGTTGAAAAGACAATCACCAAGAAACAAGAAAAAATCAAAGAATATCAAAAACTTCAAGCAGAAAATCGTGGTGAAACATGGATAGATCCTGAAATCAAAGCCCTTCAAGATGAAGAAAAATACCTTTTAGAAAACGAAGAAGCATTCAAAGC
>CAVKFY010000077.1:0-10907 GCA_963655775.1 Alistipes communis | reverse complement strand
CGCACAATAATAGACCGTTCCACTTACGGCATTCTTATCGACTTTGATTTCGTTTTTAAATTGAGCAATGCCAAAATCAGTGATTTTTATTGATCCGTCAGCAAGATAGAAAAGATTGTCTGGCTTAATATCACAATGAATGATGTCGTGATTATGAATATAAGACATACCGGAGGTAAGCTGCAGCATTACCTCACATGCTTCAGCTGGAGAAAGATTATGTCCTGCGGCAACGTTAAGTTTATCTCTAAGAGTTCTTCCTTCAACGTATTCGTTGGCCATATATGGACGGCCATCGATAACTCCTTGGCCTTCCCATTTAACGATATTTGGGTTATTCAAAGATGATGCGACTTTGCATTCGTGATTAAAACGTTCGATATTTTCTGGGTCTTGAACCATATCTTCACGCATGACTTTTAGCGCGACAATATGTCTTAAGACAATATCGAACGCCTCATAAACATCAGCCATTCCACCATGGGCGATACGGCCTGTTATTCTATAACGTTCATCGATTTTATCGCCGATTTCAATCATTAGTTATGCACTCCCAAAGAGCGACTCCTATATTGTCAGATCCACCTTGATGGTTTGCTACCGAAATCAAGGAGACGACCTTTTGATCGCTTCTTTCGTCGGTTAAAAGAATATTAGCAATTTCTTTAGCATCTAAATTGTTATATAAGCCATCGGAGCAAAGTAAGACAGTTTCTCCATTATATGGCTTAGTTTCTACGGTAATTGATAAAGAATTATAGACACCTAAGGCATTTGTTAAGATATGTCTATCTGGGTGAGATTTTGCTTCTTCTTCAGTTACTTTTCCTGTTTTTAAAAGATAATCAACATACGTTTGATCTCTTGTTAATTGTTCTAAGGCACCGCCTTTAAGCAAATATGCACGAGAATCACCGATATTTGCTATCATGATTCTATTGCCACTGATAAGGGCTGCAACCATCGTTGATCCCATTCCAAGTTTATTTGATGGAACAGCATAGCTTTTACGCATCTTATCTGCTAAAGAATAGATTTTCTTATTGATGCTTTTGCAAGTTCTAGTAATCCAATTTCTATCTAAGAAAGCGTAACGATGTTTCTTTTTCTTTTTGAAGGCGGCAGAAAGTAAATCAATTGCAGTTTTGCTAGCAACATCTCCTCTTTCTGTTCCTCCCATTCCATCGCAAACCGCAAGGAAAACTTCATTTTCCGAGTTCATGAGAATTATTGCTTGGTCTTCATTTATTTTTCTAACTCTGCCTATATCAGTTTTATAGGCATATGTTCCGTGGTGATTTTTATCTTGGCTCATTTTAATTCCCCTTTCATTGCTTTGGCTCTAAGTTGGCCACATGCTGCATCTATTCCTGTTCCCCATTCTTTTCTAACAGTGCAATTGACACCATGGGAATTTAAATAGACGGAGAAACGCTTTGTGCTTTCTTTCTCGCTTCTTTCAAAAGGCTTTTCTTTAACGGGATTAAGCGGGATTAAGTTAACGTAACAGAATACGCCTTGAAGGAGCTTCACTAATTCTTTCGCACATTCAATCGTATCGTTTACACCTTTAATCATTATGTATTCGAAGGTAACTCTTCTTCCACTTTTCTCTACGTAATCTTTAACTGCTGGGATTAATTCTTCTAATGGATAGGCGTTATTTACCTTCATCAAGGAAGAACGAATTTCATTATTTGGCGCATGTAAGGAAATTGCCAAATTAACTTGAATTCCTTCATTTGCATATTTTTCAATGCCAGGAATTAAGCCACATGTGGAGACTGTGATGTGTCTAGCGCCAATTGCTAAACCCTTTGCTTCATTCATGATATGAATAAAAGCAGATACATTATCGTAGTTATCAAACGGTTCTCCTGTGCCCATGACTACTATGTGAGTGACATTTTCTCCCACTTCATATAGTTTGTTATTCATAGCAATTACTTCACCGACCATTTCGGCTGAGGTAAGGTTTCTTTCTTTTTTCAAAAGCCCAGAGGCACAAAAAGCACAACCCATTGCGCAACCAACTTGTGAAGAAACGCAAATAGCATTCCCGTAGTCATAACGCATTAAAACCGTTTCTACTTTGGCTCCATCTTCCATTTCCAAAAGAAGTTTTATCGTGCCATCTTCCGCCACTTGTTCAGTGAAAACTTTAGGAAGATCTAAACAATAGTTCTCTTTCAAAGTCTCACGAAAACTCTTGGAAATATCAGTCATCTCATCAAAGTCATAGACTTTTTTGATATAAATCCAAGTATAAAGTTGCGTTGCGCGAAATTTCTTTTCGCCAAGCGAAAGCATTTCTTCTTCTAATGCTTTAAGGGTGTAGCCAAATAGATTCTTTTTCATTGTTATTTATTTTGTGATGATAGTGATAATTGTGATTGGGTTGTTTTTTCGTTAGTGAGTAATTCTCCAATTGGAGCGCCTTCTTTTGCAACGTTGCTGTCTTTATGCATGACGGCATAGTAAAGAGAGGTTTCATTTGCTTCGTATGGGAATTCTTGTTTTTCGCTAACGAGTTGGAATTCTGGATGATTTGCTAAGAAATCAAGGATTGTTTGATGTCCTTCTTTCTTAGAAATTGTGTAGATAACGTAAATTAAAGTTCCGCCTTCTGCGACAAATTTTGAACATTCAAGAAGGGTTTCTTTTTCTTTGGCGAATAATTCATCCATTCCGCTCTTCTTGAAGTGAAGGAGGTAGTCAGGTTGTTCTCTGATTAAATCGAAATTCGATGAATCTGGTGCAGCAATAACTAAATCTTGTGGACGAGAGATTGAAACGATTAACGAATCAAGACTTGAGGCAAAGAAATTAACATTCTTCAATTGCTTTTGGCGAATAAGTCTAGTGACATCTGGATATTTTTCCATTGAAGGAACGCCCATATTAATGCCAATAGATGAACCGTAGTTTTCAATGATTTCTTTTAAAAGAGAAGAATCGAGATTTGCGTTATAAACGAATAATTCTTTTGGTTCTTCAATGCGATATGTGTCGATTAATTCTTTAGTTGCAGGTTTTTCCCTGAAGATAACGCCATCTTTTGTAAGGGCACTCTTACGTAAGGAAGATTTACCAACATAAGATAAAACGTCTTCAACCGAGTTTTCCTTGAATTCTTCAGGATTCTTTTCGAGCAATTCCTTTGTTGGGGTCAAAGAGGTTCTAACACGAACATAAGGAACAAATGGACGATTATTCTTTTTTAAGATTTTATATGTCGTTCCATAGCCATAGTGTTCAAATATCTTTAAAACCCATTCTGGGGTATTGAAACGTAAGGAAAGATATTTATTTGTCTGTTTGGAAATATTATCTGGAATGAAAGGTCCTTCTTCATCCGCTTTATCAAAGAGAGGCTGCAAGGAAGCCAATTTGTCTTCAGAAATCTTTTCTTTAAGGATTCTAAGAACATTTTCTTTGCTAATGTGCTTGTAGAAATATAAATCCGCTAAGGCAAGGGAAACTGTACGTTTTTCCGCTGGACTTAAGTCTTTATGCTCAGAAAGCAAATATTCAAAGAGAATGTGGTGACGAAGCTCGCAACCAACAATTCCAGCGACCATGCTTCTCATTGGGCGAACTGATGGATCGGCTTGGAAAACCTTTCTTAATGCTTCGTTAAATTGAGTGTCGTTAACAATGATGTCTTCTAATATTTTTTCAGATAAATCGAATTCTTGCATATTTCACCTCTTATTTCATTTTCTTATCGAGTGCATCGAGTTCTTCTTGATGGCCCTCAAAAGCGTCCCCTAAGTAAAGCTCATCAGGGTTGTTATAGTCTAAATCAGCCCTATCTCTTGGGTCGGCTTCATCTAAATCGTCATCCGCATTATCGTCTTCATCATCGTGATGATGATGGCAACAATCATCATGGCATTCTTCTTCGGAGTGCTCATCTTCATCTTCTTCTTTAGCGATATTATCTTCGGTTAAGAAACGAGGATAGTCATCGTTAACGAAGATATAGCTTCTGCCTTCTTCGATATATTCAAAATTGACCTCTACATTTATCGAGAAATCTTTTAAAGTCTCTAATAAGTAATGGGCAAGTTTTCCTTCAAAAGGCTTATATTTGCTAGGTATTTTTACGAATACAACGGTATTCCAGGAAGTTTGTTCAACTCCGTTATGAAAAAGCAAAGAGTCGCATGGCGAATAAAAATTAATCTCATCTAAATTTGTTTCCAAGAGATTGGCGATATCCGCTGAGCAATCCCTTGAGTAATGACCAACAACATATTGGTCTAAACCAAGAACTTGAATAGTTATCATCAATGTATATTTTCCTTCTAGAGAAGTATAGCATATCTTCCTTATAAGGAAGAACACCTTTCAAAGAAAATCAATAATCTAGAGGATCAACATTTACTTTGATTTCGATTCCTGAAAGACCATTGTAACGATTTACAAGCTGTTTCAAAGCAGCAACAACCTCATCTCTCTTTTTGAATTTAAGTAATAAAACACGTTTGTATTTGCCATTGTTTAAAGAGTAATAAGGTACGATAGGACCTACAATCTCTAGAAACTCAAGGCCAAGTGAACTCATCTCTTTTTTAAAGTCATATGATGCCCCTATAGCTTTATCTTCAGAGGCGCTATTGAACTCCAAAAGAATAAGATTGAAGTATGGAGGGTACTTAGTTATTTTCCTTTGTTTCATCTCTTGAATGAAAAACTTTTCATAATCTTGGGATGCACCAAGTCTAATCGCATAATGATTTGGGTTATAAGTTTGAATCATTGCCTGTCCTGTTTTTTCGGAACGCCCACTTCTTCCGACCGCTTGAGCAATCAACTGAAACGTTCTTTCTGAAGCTCTATAAGTCGGTAAAGACAAGCCAATATCGGCTAAAACGACCGCACTTAATGTAACAAGAGGAAAATCGTGACCTTTTGCAATCATTTGAGTTCCGACCAAAATGTCATATTTTCCATCATGAAAATCCTTAAGAATTTTTTCAACATTCTTTGAAACTTTTCCAACATCTGAATCCATTCTTGCAATTTTAACGCCAGGATAAAGATCTTCTAACTCCTTAACGATTCTTTCTGTTCCATAGCCAATTCGACGTAATTTTGTGTTTCCACATTCTGGGCAAGTTTTCGGATAAAGAGATACGTAGCCACAATGATGGCATTTTAGCATATCGTCTTCGTGATGGTATGTCAGATTTCCGCCACAATTAGGACAAGTAAAGATATAGCCGCATTTTGGGCAATTAACACCCGTCCAATATCCACGGCGATTTATCAAAAGAAGAACTTGCTCATGGGCTTTGAGTTTTTCTTCTATTGCCTTTCTTAAAGGAAGAGATAATTTCTCGCTTTTCGAATCGAAATTCCTTCGATCCGTAAGATCGATAATCATTGTATTTGGTAAGGCTTTCTTATTGACTCTTTCTTTCATTTCAGAATAGCCATAAACTCCACGGAAAGCCCTAGCTTTGGTTTCTAAAGATGGTGTTGCAGAACCTAAAAGAACTTTACAATCTTCCATTTCTCCACGTATAATCGCCACTTCTCTTGCGTGGTAATATGGAGTTTTATCTTGCTTATAAGATTCAACGTGTTCTTCATCTAAGATGATTAAACCAATATTTTTTAGTGGAGCAAAAACGGCACTTCGAGCACCAACGACTATCGAAGCGTCTCCTCTAGCAATCCTTCGATATTCGTCATATCGCTCTGCAGGCGTTAATTCTGAATGAAGAATTGCTATCTTATTGCCAAATCTTCTCGAGAAATACTCCACCATTCTAGGGGTTAAGTTGATTTCTGGAACTAACATTAAAACGGTTTTACCCTGGGAAGATATTTCTTCGGAAAGACGAAGATATACTTCGGTTTTTCCTGATCCAGTTACCCCTTGTAGAAGAATTACTTTTTTATCGGAAGAAAGGATTTCATCATATGCTTTCTTTTGATTTTGGCTCATTTCATGAGTTTCTTCTCTTTCCGAAAGAGGGATTTTAAAACGTTCTTTTTCTTTTAGGAGAATTCTTATTTTTCCTTTTTCTAAGAGTTTTCCGACAATTGATGGACTTCCCGCTTCTTTTTTTAGAATTGGAGAGTTTTTGCCAATCAAACGAAGGATTTCTATTTGTTTGTCAGTTAGTCCTTCTTCGTCTTTATTTACGATTTCTAAGTACTTTTCGTAAGCAATTTTTGGACCTTTTAAGGAAGACATCTTTGGGGAAAGAGATAAAGGTAACATTGCTTGAATCACCGAAATCAATGGAGAAAAGTAATAATCCGCGACCTTTTTAGCAAGGCTTAGCATTTCTTCATCGATAAGTGGTTCTTCATCGATGATATCTTCATCACGGATTTCTTTTAAAGAATATCCATTTAATTCAGCAAGTTCTTTCTCATTTTTACTTGTTTCCGTTGAAGAAAGGATAAAACCCATGGCCAAATGGCCGTTGAAATTGATCTTGATACGAAAACGTGGTCCGAGATTCTTCTTTCCTTTATAAAGATAAGAAAAAGTTCGATCTAATGATCTCGTTCCATATTCAGTAAGTACTTCTAATATCTTCACGAAATAATTATATATTAAAGGTTATTGAATAGATGCTTCTCTTTTGATGATTGAGGCAATCTCTTCCGCACATCTTTCAAGGTCGTCATTAACGACATTGTATTTATAATCTTTCTTTAGCTCGATTTCTTTACTTGCTTGAGCAAGACGTTTTTGTATTGTTTCTTCAGTTTCCGTGCTTCTGCCACGAATTCTGTTTTCAAGCTCTTTTAGTGATGGAGGCAAGATAAAAATTGAAACAACGTTTTCCTCGCCTACAGATTTCATTACTTGCTCTGCACCATTAACATCGATTTCCAAAAGAACGTTGTAGCCAAGATTACGCATCTCCTCTACCTTCTCTTTTGGTGTGCCGTAGTAGTTGCTAACGTATTTGTTGTGTTCTAAAAGACCACCGTTATTAAGGGTTTCTAAGAATTGTTCTTTACTGACAAAGAAATATTCTCTTCCGTCCTTTTCTCCTGGTCTAATTCCTCTTGTCGTCATCGAAACGGAAAACCAAAGATTGAGGTCATTCTCTTTGATTATTCTTCCGCGAATTGCCCCTTTTCCTACTCCAGAAGGGCCAGAAATAATAATAAGTAATCCTTTTTTCATGCAAAGAATTTACCATTTTATTTTAAATGTCGCAATATTTGACTACATTAAATTGTAAAGAAAAGCAAAAAGATGGTTTCTTAATTGTGGGTACGTATACTCTAAGCTATTAAGTCATTACGTTACTTATTTTTTCTCTTTTTATCACCCCTCATCTTTTCTTTTAGTATAATCTTGCCTATGAACGGAAAAGCCTTAACCAATAACGAAATAAAAGAATACATTGATATTCTCGATAAAGAATTAAGAGAAAAATACCTTTCTTCTCCTATTCTTTATACGAAAGATACATTTATTTTTCATATATCAGGGAAAGGTTATCGTTCCTTTAACGTGTGTTTAGATGGAACGTTTCCAAGAGTTTATCTATCCTATGAACCATTAGAAGGTTCTTCTTTGGATGATAAATTTCTAAGCATTATTAAAAAAGAGATTAGCAACGCTTACGTCAAAAAAGTAAGCCAATGTAATAATGATCGTGTAATAAAAATAGATTTATCTGCGATTAATTCCGTATTCAAAGAAGAAGAAAAGCATTTATATATCGAGCTTATCCCTCATCATCCGAATCTCATTTTAACGGATGATAAGAATTCCATTATTTGTGTGTTTAAGGCGTCTGGAATAGATAATAAACGCCCTTTACTTAAGGGATTAACGTATTCTTTCTTAGAAAATGATTTCAAGAAAGTAGATGAAACTCATTTTTCTTTTGATTCTTTCCAAGAAGATTGTCTTAAAGAAGAAAAGAATCTTTCCTCAAAACGTAAAAAAGAACGTTTTGGCTACGCTTTTACGTATTTTAAAAACAGAGAAAAGCTCTTGAAAAGAAAATTATCGTATCTAGAAAAAGACATCGAAGAAGCAAAGAAACACATAGATGACAATCTCAAAGGAGATGCCATATATATTTGCTATTCCTCGATAAACAATCGCCAAGGGTCTTTTGAATATGAAGGATTGAAAGTAGACTTAGACCCGTCAAGATCTCTTTCTAATAATGCGGAAAGATATTACAAAAGATCAAAGAAGGCTAAAGAAAGCATCGAACAATGCACTATTTTCATTGAAAAAGCAAAGAAAGAGTTAGAAGATGTTACGGCAACTCTAGACCAATTAAATGTTGCCAATGAGGCAGCCCTAGAAACCCTAGCAAAAGATCTAAAGATTCCTTTTGCTCCTCAAAAAGGAAATAAGGAAAAGAATGATTGTATTCTTTCTTCATCAACTATTCCTTTCTTTGTCGAATATAAAGGAACAAAATTTCTTTTTGGGAAAAGCGCAAAGCAAAACGCTTTTCTTTCGTTTATGTATGATACCTCAAAAGAACATCTTTGGTTCCATATCGCAAAAATGAGCGGTTCACACGTAATCATTAAAAAAGATAATCCGAGTGATGAAGAAATTAGAATTGCTGCAGAAATATGTTTAATTAATTCCTCGCAAAAAGATGGAGATGTCATCTACACAAAACGTAAAAATGTAAAAAGAGGGCATTCTTTAGGCGAAGCAATTCTTAAAGAATATGAGACAATTCATTTGAAGGATGTATCTTCTTCTACTGAAGAACTTCTTAAATCCACAAAAAGAATAGTTCTTAGATGATAATTATCCTTGAAATAATATGCTAAAATGAGAGACATGAAGAAATCTTTTATTTTCCTATTCTTACCAGCATTGCTAATAAGTTGCCAAAACACAAACAATGAATATAGGCCTGATGAAAGCAAGGATTTTCAACTTTGTCGGAATGGTGACCTTTTATCTTTTGATTTTGATGAAAATACAACTTATGAAGATTTAGGGAATAAGTTAAGCGAAGATAACATAGATTTTTCCATGGGAGAAGGAGTTACTTTTATATACACTTCTCCTAATTGTCATTCTTGCCAAAACTTCAAAGACACGTTTGTCTCCTTTATTAAAGAAACTCAACTTGATATATACGTATTAAATTCTCCTACAACATTTTCAAATTATATGTATTCATATTTCGGGGAAGATAATATCGAAAAAGATGAAGAGCATCCTTTCTTAAAGAACACTCCTACTTGGTATTACGCCTCAGATGTTGGCAAAGTCAAAATCGCTAACTGGGGTGCAGAAATTTCTAAAAATCTCAAAAAGAACTTCTACTCTAAGGCATCTATTTCCTATATTTACAAGTTCTCTTCTATCACAAAATTAGAAAAAGGGTTGGGAAATGATGGGGATTCTTTGATTTTTTATTTAGATTACGATAATTCTTCTTCTCTTTCTTTTTATAAAAATACCCTTTTTCCAAAAGCAAAAAAGTCCTTAAAAAAGACCTTTGTTATCGATTCATCAAGATTAAGTGCGTCAGAAAAAGAAACGGCTAAATCTTATTTTGGCGAATATAATTTGATTCAAGGAAATAAAAAAGAGAGCTTAGATAACCAATCTTCACTCTCTCTTATTAATTCTTATTATAACTAGTGTTTCTTTTCTCTAATAAAGGAATCAAAGGCTAAGCCATCTTCGATTGTCTTGAATTTGGCATAGAAATAATCATCGCCCATCGCATCGGCCATATGTTTTGGATAAACGCCGTGTGCGCATAAAACCGAGCCATATTTATTGAATATTTCTTCTTGGCTGTGGACGTAATCTAATTCATCACGACGTGAAACAGAGAATGCGTAGTATTTTTCTTTGTTCATATCTTGATTGTTTTTATCATATGCGATGATATCTGCATAAATCTCATAGCAAGAAACGGAATTAGCAAAGTTGATTAAGTCTGGTGTGTATCCACCCGCTGGGCGCATGTTACATTCAAGAGCAACAAATTCCCCTTTCTTTGCAAATCCTTCTTTATCTGTTTTCAAAACGAAGAATTCGATATGGAAGAATCTTTTTTTAATACCAAAGGATTTAACGGTTTTTACGCCTGCTTGATAGAAAGCGTCTCTATCTACATCAACGAATGGTAAGGAGAATGGCGAAGTATAGTAATATTCATCCATTGCCTCGTTAACTACATCTGCAACAGGTGTAGGGAAATGATCGCAGGTTGCAAAGACAACATCAGAATTAGAATCGCAGATTCCATCAAAAGAAATGATGCTGCCATCGATATATTCTTCGACAATAAAGGTTTCAGGAAGAGTTTCTTTTAAGAAGTTTCTAAGTTCTTCTTCATTCTTTATTGAATGGCTTTCCGCCGCACCAACGCCAATATTAGGTTTAGCAAATAAAGGCCAACCAACTTGTTTAACAAAAGATAAAGCCTTATCTAAATCTTGAGGTCCATCAACAAGAATATAACGCATGGTTTTTACGCCTGCCTTTTGGAAATATTCCTTCATCGCAGACTTGGCTTTGATCTTTTCCATTTCTTCAGGGAAGAAGCCAGTACGGATATCAAGCTCTTTTCTTAATCTTGCATCTTGATAAAGCCACCACTCATTATTCGATTCCAAGTAATCGATTTTGCCGTACTTTCTTTCAAAATAACGACACGCTTTAAGCATCTCATCGAAATTTCCTAAATTCGGAAGGAAATAATATTCGGTTAAGGCCGCTCTCAAACGAGGAGATGTTTCATTATATGGTGTATCGCCAATTCCAAGCACGTTAATACCCCTTCTTTTTAACGATTCAACCCATTTAAAATAACGAATTGGGTAATTTGGCGAAACAAAAATGAAATTCATAACTACTCCTTAAAAGATTGCTTAAGTTTAATCTCAGCATTCTTTATATCTTTATCTAAATCTTTAAC
>CAVKFY010000076.1:0-4297 GCA_963655775.1 Alistipes communis | reverse complement strand
TTCCATTGCCTTGGTAATCTTTTCCGTTCCTTTGATGGAATTTATTCTTCTTTTTGTCTTTGCTAATGATGCCATATAGACTATTTCTTTCTATTTTTCTTGAATGTTTCGATGGTTTTTTTGAGTGCGTCCATCGTTTCATCATTAAAAGCTTTGTTCTTTTCTAGATATTCAACAATTTCTGGGTATGAGCCTCTTACAAAACTTAGAAGTTCTTGTAAGAAAGGAGATACTTCTTCTAGAGCCAAATCATCTAAATAGCCGCGATTTACGGCGAATAATTGGATAATTTCATCAATCATATCCATAGGTGCCCAGTTACGTTGCTTGAGCGCTTCCATAACAACTGCACCATGAGTTAAGATGCGTTTTGTTTCGTTATCTAAATCAGATCCGAATTGAGCGAATGATAAATTTTCTCTATAGTTTGCAAGTTCGATCTTTAATGATTTCGAAACTTGTTTCATTGCTTTAATTTGAGCAGATGATCCAACACGTGAGACGGATAAGCCAGAATCAACTGCAGGTCTTTGTCCAGCATTGAAATAATCACTAATTAAGAATATCTGACCATCTGTAATGGAAATAACGTTTGTTGGAATATAAGCAGAGATGTCGCCTGCTTGAGTTTCAATGATTGGTAAAGCAGTAATTGAACCTCCACCATATTGAGGAGCCAATTTACATGCTCTTTCGAGCAACCTTGAATGTAGGTAGAAAATATCACCTGGATATGCTTCACGTCCTGGAGCTCTTCTTAAAAGAAGCGAAAGAGTTCTATAGGCGACAGCGTGTTTAGATAAATCATCAAAAACTATAAGCACGTCTTTGCCTTCTTCCATCCACTCTTCTGCCATAGCCATGCCAGAGAATGGGGCGATATATTGTTGAGGGGCTGATTGTGATGCGGAGGCATTCACGACAGTAACATAGTCAAAACAGCCTTTTTCTTTTAAACGGCTAACAATATTCGCGACCGTGGAGTTCTTTTGACCAATGGCAACGTAAACGCAATTAACGTTCTTTCCTTTTTGATTAACGATAGTGTCGATAGCAATTGATGTTTTACCGGTTTGACGGTCGCCGATAATAAGTTCACGTTGTCCTCTTCCAATAGGAATCATCGAATCAATGGCTTTGATACCGGTTGCTAAAGGTGTGTCGACAGATTTTCTTGTCATAACACCGGGAGCAATTCTTTCGATTGGACGTGTTCTGCTATATTCAATTGGTCCCATTTCATCAAGAGGAATGCCTAATGGAGAAACGACTCTTCCTAAAAGGCCGTCGCCAACAGGGACTTCAACTACTTTCTTCGTTCTTTTAACTGTATCGCCTTCTTTTAAGGAACGATCGCTACCTAAAAGAACGGCACCAACATCGTCTGAATTAAGATTCATGACCATGCCATAAACATCGTTAGGAAAAAGCAATAATTCACCTAACATCGCATCTTTTAGACCATAAACTGATGCAATTCCGTCGCCAACGGAAATAACCGTTCCAACATCGTCGCTTTCAATTTGCCCAGCAAAAGATTTGATTTGCTCTTTTATTAATGCAGAAATTTGATTTGTATCCAATTTCATATTGCTTCTCCTTTCAGTAGCTTTTTGCGGAGAGAATCAACTTTATTTAATATCGATCCATCGTAAATCTTATCGTCTAGAACGATTTTCACTCCGCCAATTAAGCTTTGGTCAATTTTGTTTACTAAATAAACCTTGGAGGAAAGTCTCTCTCCCAAAGTCTTTTCAATATCTTTGATTTCCTCTTTATTAAGAGGAGTTGTTGAATAAATTAATCCTTCTTTTATTCCTAAGAACTCATTACATAAAGAATAAAAACAAGAGGATATTTCATGAATTGATGAGATTAAATGTTTGGAAACCAATAATTTTAAGAAAGGCAAAATTGATTTACTTTCTAAGTTTTTAAATGAGGCGTCCAAAACTGAATAGATGTCTTCGTGTGGGATTTGATATGAAGAAAAACACTCTAAAGTTTTTGGGTCTTTAGTGAGTATTTCTTCCACTTCTTTCATTTCCTCAAGATATTTCTCAACGCAATTTTCTTCTTTAGCAAGAAGGAAGAGGGCGTATGCGTAATTCACGAAAACTTCATTTTTCATAAATCTCTATCCTTTCTTTTCTAAATTAGAAGTAAAGTCATCAACAAGCTTCTTGTTGTCTTTTTCGTTAATTTCACGGCCAAGAATTTCTTTCGAGGCGTCAAGAGCAACGTTAACGATTTCTTCACGGATCTCAGCTCGGGCTTTTTGTTTCTCTGCTTCGATATTTTGAAGAGCTTTTTCTTGAGTTAACTGAGCTTCTTTCTTTGCTTCAGAAACAATGCTATTCGCTTCTTTTTGAGCGTTATCTTCAGCTTTCTTCACGATTTCTTGCGCTTGTTTCTCAGCAGCAGAAATTATTTCATCAGATTCGCTAACCTTCTTTTCGTAAAAAGCCTTAGCAGTCTCTGCGGCATTGATATTCCCTTCGATATAGTCTTTTCTCTTTGTTACATATTTCTTTAAAGGCTTATATGCGACAAAGAAAAGTACGACGAAAAGAACCACCAACGCGAGAAGATTAATCAATAACGACCAGAAATTTCCGAAAATCTTGCTTAAAAAATCTTCAGGTTGGAAAGGGGCGGACGAAGCAGCATCTTCTAAGATTAATAGTAAAATGTTATTCATCCTGATTTTCACCTTATAAAACGAAAATAATTAAGATTGCAACGATCAAACAGTAAATAGCTGTAGATTCGTCAAGAGCGACTGCAACGATCATGTTGCTTCTTAATTTGTCAGCCATTTCTGGATTTCTAACCATGCCATCGATTGTGTGGCAGGCAATCCAGCTTTCACCAATAGCTGAAATCATGCCGAATGCGACGCAAATAGCGGCGGCAATTGCTTTAAGACCTACATCTGTCATATTTTTACCTCCTATAAGTCTTTTACACCTTTTTCATTTTGTCCAAGAACGAGCAAGTCTTCTGGAACAGGACGGAAAGCTAAATAAATGTTGTTTTCGTCCGTTGGCTTCTCTTGCGCAATCCAAAGTGCGGTCAAGGAAGCAAATACCAGAGTTTGAATAAACCCGGAGAACAAACTGAAATAGATATTTAATACGCCCATTGGAATCGGAGAAAGCAAGGTTCCACTCCAATATGGGAACGAGTTCCACCAACTATACCAATTTGAGGTGACGCCTTGAATTACTAAACTTCCACCCAAAGAAGATATTATGGTTGCGGATAAACTGGATAGAGCCCATTGAACCAAGGTGATAAGAACGGTTCCGGCAAGGGCATTACCAAACATACGCATCGTGGTCGAAATGATTGGTGACCACATGGTTATTAAGTTGATTGGTAAGAAAATCGGTATTGGATCGATATATCTTTTCAAATAAGCCCAATGTTGGTACTTAATGGCAATGATATGAATCCAAAGGAACATGATAATTGATAAACATAGCGGTCCTGGAAGCCAATCCATAAGGCTTGGAAGACCAAGTAAGCCGATATTGAACGCTAAGAATAAATAGGCAAAAAGAGTAAAGAAATATCCAGTCCAGATGGATGATGAATTGCCCATATTTCCGATTGTGAAGTTAGAAACATAGTCATAATAGGCATCTGCCCAGAAAAGTATTCCACGTGGGGCGTGCTTATAAGCTCCAGTTTTTACTGCTCTATTTGCTTTAACGCCAATAATTACGCCAAGAATAATCAAAACAACAACTAAAAACAGCGAAGAAATGAGAGGGGCATTGATATGTTCCCAATCAAAGATGAGCATATCTTTAAGACGTTCTTCAAGATTCATTTCGCTCCTCCGCTGATTTTGCCTTTTTTGCTAGAAACAAATTGGACAATCAAAACCACCGCTGACATTGGTACTATTGCAGCAACTATCGTCCAAAAAGAAAATACATCGAAGCCACCAAACCATTCTGGCTTAAAGGTGCAAATTCCGCCAAGCGCCAAAACTACAATATAGAGAAATGGTCTAAGGCAGCTTGATAAAACAATTAAGCCCATATTTTTATTTCCGCCATCTTTTGTTAAGGCGTTGGTGACCTTTAGTAAACTGAAGTATGCAAAAAGTTCAACTCCTGAACCTAAAAGCCAGCCATTTGGATATTGATATCCTTTATCAAGTCCAAAGAAGTATAAAGGCATCAAAGCAAGGTAGACTACAATACTAATTGTAGCTAACCAGAAGAATACTTTTTTATCAGTGTCTAATTTAGTGTAAAAATTGAGCATATTTTTTACCCTAAAG
>CAVKFY010000075.1:1319-13583 GCA_963655775.1 Alistipes communis | reverse complement strand
AAATGAACTCGGTGTTACCGATTCAAAAAAGATGAAAGATGAATATATTCTTTCGATAGGACCTACACTTATTAAAAAATTTGAATACTCACAAATCTCTCTTTCAAACGAAACGTTTAACGAAATAAGTTCAACAATAAACATGAACGAAATAAAGGCAAAAATGCATAATCGTTGTTTACTGAATTTATGTCAAAAACATTCGGATTCTACTATATATCAAGACCAATTTGCCGAACCAAAACTATATTTTTCCTACCTCAAAGGGGAGGAAAAAGTCTTAACAAAGATAAACTTCCATACAAAAGGGGAGACTTACTTCCCTTCCGTGGCCCTTGCATCAGTTATCGCACGTTATTCATTTCTAAGAAAAATGCAGAAAATGGATGAAGAATACGGTCTTCATTTTCCTCTTGGTGTAAATAAAGACGTAGATGAGTTAATCCCGGTATTTATCGAAAAATACGGCGAAAAAGAATTAGCAAAAGTCGCTAAATTAAAATGGGCAAATTATCAAAAGCTCAATAAATAAGCTATTTTAATTCGTGTAATCCATCCAAAACGTCTTGGAATTCTTTTGGCAATGACGCCTTAAATGTCACCATTTCTTTTGTTTTTGGGTGTTTAAAGGTTAATTGATAGGCGTGTAGTAGCTGTCCTTTATCGTAAAGAACACAATTTCCTTTTCCATATAAAGGGTCTCCAACAATAGCGTGGTGAATGTAATCCATATGAACACGGATCTGATGAGTACGACCAGTAAGAAGTCTACATGAAATCAAAGTGCAGTTTTCATGATATCTCTTTAAAACATGGAAAAAAGTGATAGCCTCACGACCTCTAGAAACGTTAACACAAAACTTAACTGGGCTTTTTGGATCACGTCCAATTGGAGCGTCAATCTTTCCGTCATTTTCTTCTATGATTCCTGCGACTAGAGCAATATACTCACGGTGCATAGAATGGTCGGATAATTGATCTTTAAGAAAAAGTTCAGCCTCATCGGTTTTAGCAATAGCGAGTAAACCAGAGGTGTCTTTATCAATTCTATGAACTAATCCCGGACGGAAAGATCCATCTTGGCTTGGAAGGTTTTTCTGGTAGTAAACGAGTGCGTTTGCAAGCGTTCCTTCCTCGTGGCCGTTACCTGGATGAACAACGAGTCCGGCTGGTTTATTTACAATCAGAATTTCGTCGTCTTCAAACACGATATTTAATGGTATATTTTCTTCCTTCAACTCTAGTTGTTTTTTAGTATATTTTTCATAGGTTATCACATCGGCAAGTCTTAAGAGATAATGCGACTTTTCAGTCTTATTATTCACAAATACCTTATTTTCCTTGATTAAGTTTTGAACCTTACTTCTAGAGGGTGCTATACCTCTACTAAAAAGAAACTCATCAAGTCGCTTTCCGACATCATTTTCTTTAACAATAATCTCTTCCATAAAACCTCTATTTTTTGTGAGTCGCTTCCTTGATTGAACGAACAATAAGGACCACTATCACCATCGCCATTGCAACCACTAGCGCCGCATCTGCAACGTTAAATATTGCAAATGAATCGTTGTTGAATCCAAAGATATAGAATTGGAAGAAATCCACTACACCAGAGAATCCAACTATATTGTCCCAATAGAAAGTTCTATCAATCGCATTGCCAAGCGCACCACCTAACGCAAGCATCAAAATACAGTCAACGATATGATCGTTTTTGTTTAAGTTTTTATACCAGTAAACGGCAATGGCAGCTGAGGCAACCCATGAGACAACGATGAAGACATATCTCGCCCAAGAGACATTATCCCCCATGCCAAAAGATGACCCTTTGTTAAACGAAAGGGTCAAATAAAAGAAATGTGGTATCACTTCTATCGAATTCGATGTCGTATTAGGGTTTTCTTTAACGCTAGGATTCGCTCTAAAGAAATTCACAATCCCCCACTTAGAAGCTAAATCTAGGGCTATTACAAGCACTGAGAGCCAAAGAAAAGAGAAAAAGAAGCTTTTCCAATTCCAGGTAAATTTCTTTTCCTTCTTAATTGTCTCTTCTTTCTTTGTTATCGTTTCCATCTTTATTCACCTAAAGCGGTTAAGCAACGATTGCAAAGAACTGAGCCATTCTCTCTTAAATGGGCATCTTTCTTATGATTTCTGCATCTTTCACAAACAGGATCATCGTCTTTATTAACGATCGCTTTATCCTCGCCAAGAGATGCAACCACCTCAGATACGCCAAATAATCTCGCTTTTTCATCTTCATCTAGGCTGTTTAACGTCTTTAATAGGCTTTCATTGTAACTAAAGACTTCGACTCTGGCCTCGATTGATGAGCCAATCATTCCTGCCGCACGTTTTTCTTCTAAAGCTTTTAAGACAATGGAACGTAAAGAGATGAAATCATCATATTCCTTGAGCGTTTCTTCGGAATAAAGATGGCTTTCTTTAGGCATATCTTCTAATTGAGGAGACGCTTTCTTAACGCCAGGGATATAGGAATAAACCTCATCCATAGTGAAAGATAGAATTGGGTTGAATAATAAGCACATTCCGAACGTTAATTCATAAAGAACGTATTGAACGGCCTTTCTTCTCTTAGAATCCGCTTTTTCACAATATAAGATGTCTTTTGCATAGTCTAAATAGAAATTCGATAATTCTACTAAGAAGTTTGTTAAGGACATTGAAACGCTAGCAAATGAGAATGAATCATAGTCTCTAAGGGCTTTATTCTTAATTGTCTCAAATTTAGCAAGAACCCATTTATCTGCTGGGTATAAATATGGGGTTTCTTCTGGGTGAGAATAGGTTTTTCCTTCGCCATCTTGTAAATTTCCAAGCATGAATTTGAAGGTATTTCTGATTTTTCTATATTGCTCAGAAACGCTTTGGATGATACTTTCAGAAACTCTAACATCAGCAACGAAGTTGACGCTTGCTGCCCATAAACGGAGAATATCCGCACCAAATTGGTTAGCAACCTTGCTTGGATCAATGCCATTTCCTGCGGATTTAGACATCTTATTCCAGTTTTCATCCATGACCCAACCATGAGTTAAGGTCTCTTTATATGGCGCGCAACCGTTATATGCAACACTTAAAATCAATGAAGAGTTAAACCATCCTCTATATTGGTCGTTACCTTCAAGATAAAGATCGGTAGGGAATTTTAGGCCTCTTTCTTGAACGGTTCCTGCCCATGATGTGCCAGAATCGAACCAAACGTCCATAATATCAGTTTCTTTACGGAAGTTTCCGTTTGGGGATTTTTCTGAAGTGTATCCTTCAGGAAGCAATTCTTTGGCGCTATATTTCCACCAAACGTTCGATCCTTCTTTGCTAACTAATTGGCGAATATGTTCAAAAACGGCCTCTTCGATAATTGGGCTGCCATCTTCATTGTAAATAATCGGGATTGGTACGCCCCAAGCTCTTTGACGGGAAATACACCAGTCGCCACGATCTTTAATCATGTTAACCATCTTATCTTCGCCCCAAGCTGGATTCCATTTAACTTTATGAACAGCATCGATTAAATCTTGGCGAATGCTTTCGATTGAGAAGAACCATTGTGGAGTTGCTCTGAAAATGATTGGTTTATGGGTTCTCCAATCGTGTGGATAGGAGTGAATAATATCAATTTCTTTAAGTAAATGTCCGTTAGCTGCTAATAATTCTACGACTTTGTTATTGGCATCTTCGTAGAACAATCCATCGCATGGATCTCCTTCTCCAAGATGCATGATTCCTTTATCATCAACTTGTTTAAGAGGACCAATGCCATATTTTGCGCAAGCATTAAAGTCATCTACGCCAAAATCAGGGGCGGTATGTACGCATCCGGTACCATCGCTATCCGTGACGAATGAGGCAACGACGATCAATGAAGTGCGATTATGGTATAAAGGATGTCTAACGGTCGCGTATTCTAAATCTTGTCCTTTAAATGTTTTGAGTAATTCGCATTTTTCAAATCCAAGAATCGCTTTGATCTTGTCTTGTAAGCTCTTTAAGAAAACGAAATTGCCTTTTTCTGTGGCAAATAAGCCATATTCAAAACGAGGATTTAAAGTAATTGCTTGATCTCCTGGAACCGTCCATGGAGTTGTAGTCCAAGCGATGATCTTAGAATCATTAGGAACAACGCCTTTTCCATCGATAAAATCAAAGTAGATATACATCGTTCTTGCAGGAACATCGGCATATTCAACCTCAGCCTCTGCAAGGGCGGATTCGCTTGATGGAGACCAGTAGACTGGTTTAAGCCCTTTATAAATCAAGCCTTTAAGAGCCATTTTAGCAAAGACATCGATTTGTCTTGCTTCGTATTCTGGGAGTAAGGTCATATATGGATGATCGTAATCGCCCATACATCCTAAACGCTTAATTTGTCCTTTTTGATGCTCGACTTGTTTTAAGGCGTATTCCTTGCAAAGGTTTCTAAAATCGACTACTGGAGTTGTTTTTCTATTGACTCCACTTTTCGTGACTTTGACCTCGATTGGAAGACCGTGTGTATCCCAGCCGAAAATGAATGGGGTTTTATATCCCATCATGTTTTTATAACGGATAACAAAATCCTTTAAAAGTCTGTTTAACATATGGCCACAATGGATATCACCATTGGCATATGGAGGGCCATCATGCAAAAGATACTCATCGCATCCTTCACGGTTCTCGTTCATTTTTTCATAAAGATGCATATCTTCCCATTTGGTAAGCATCTTTGGTTCTTTGTTGATGAGATTGGCTCTCATTTCAAATCCGGTTTGAGGCATCAACAAAGTTTTCTTCATCTCATTTCCCATTCTTTCTTCTCCTTTGGGCAAAAAGAAAACGCCCTCTAAGGGCGCTAATCGCGCGGTACCACCTTAGTTCGGATAAAAATCCGCTCTCAAGAAACTTTTAACGCAAGCATAACGTCTTCCTTACATCTCTTCAGGAAGATGGCTCCCATAGTGATGGATCTTCAGCGTGCCTCGTTTTCATCCAAGAGGCTCTCTTTTGCTTGCTTCAGACCGCTCTATGATCTTAACCGCGTTAAATATAGACTATCTAAAATTCTTTTTCAACAAAATTGAAAAAAGCCTTCTTTAGAAGAAGGCCTATCTCAATCATCACCAAAATGTGGCATTAAGCTGTCAGAAAGGTCGATATCTGGACCAAAATCATTATCCGAAGAGTTTCCATTATCGGAAGAAGTTTGATCGTTTAACGAAGGAGTTGGTTGAATCATTGGAGCGTCTTCTGGAGCAGAGATGAAATCTTTGTCGCCATCGAAATCTGCAGCAATTACGCTAACAACGAGCGCATCTTCAAGATTTGGGTTATTGGAGATTCCAAGTTTTACGTCTGTTGCTCCTCCAGCCTCATCAATGATCTTCATAACGCATTTTTGCGCTTCATACATCGTTACTTGTTGTCCGCAAGTTATCGAACAAATGGCACGTTTTGCGCCTTGAATCTTAGTTTCGAGTAATGGGGAGTTTATAGCATTTAAGGCAGCTTCTTCAGCTTTATTTGGTCCTTTACCCATGCCAAAGCCAATCAAAGCAACGCCAGAATCCTTCAAAGTCGACTTAACATCGGCGAAATCAAGGTTCATTTGTCCTGGAACAAGAATTAAATCTGCGACCGTTTTTACCGATTGGGCAAGAATGTGGTCGGATTCCTGGAAGGCTTTATCGATTGGAACTCCACCAGCTGAGGTAAGAAGTTTATCGTTAGAGACAATAATTATAGAATCGACAACGTTTTTGAGGTTTGTTAAGCCTTGGATGGCGTTTTCTGTACGTTTTTTGCCTTCAAAAGTGAATGGACGTGTAACAATTGCGATTGTTAATGCGCCAGCGTCTTTTGCGATTTTTGCTACTACTGGGGCAGCACCAGTTCCAGTACCTTTGCCCATACCTGCGGCAATAAAGACCATATCTGCGCCTTCAACAATTCTTTTGATGGTTTCTGTGGATTGCTCAGCAGCAAGTTTTCCGACCGCTGGTTCTCCTCCAGCACCAAGTCCTCTTGTTGATTCTTTGCCTAAGATTACACGATTAGGGGCTTTGGAAGATGCCAAAGCTTGCTTATCTGTGTTCATTACGTAGAACTCAACATTACGGATATTATCATCAATCATGCGGTTAACAGCGTTATTTCCTGCTCCGCCTACACCGATAACAACGATTCTAGCAACAGGTTCAAAGCTGTCTAAATCATCGCTGTTGATATCAGGATCATATTCTTCTTCGTCCATAGTTTTTCTCCTTTATTTCGCATTTTTACTCTCTTCGAAGCGATGATACGCCACGACAGTTTTCAATTAAGCTTGATTTTTTGTTTTTTCCTTCAGCAACAATCATTCCTAGAAGATTAGTCGCTTCGCTTTCCCTTGCACCAATGACATTTGGCGAGTAAGCGTATAGTTTTCTTGCACCAAGTTTTCTTGCAAGAAGGGTTCCAATTCCTTTCAAACGCATGTTTCCACCGATGAGGATTATCGGATATGCCCCATATGTTTGGCCCTCAGCGGCTCCAAGTTCTTTTAAAGCTACAGAGAGGTAATTGTGATATTCATCAAAGTAAGATTCGATAACTCTATTCAAGTCTTTTTGATAAATCCTGCTTCTAGCACCAGTTAAGGTATCTCCATTATAAAAAGGCATCTCGAAATTATGAGTCGATAAATCATAGCCAAATCTCTCTTTGAGAGAATTTGCTACTTCAAATGGAATATTGAATTCCTTCGATATTCTCTCAGAAATTGAGTTTCCGCCAGTTTTGATAAACCTAGATGAATACGGCGCTCCTTTCCCAACGAAGGAAACCGTCGTTAAGTCTGAGCCCATATCCAAGAGAACATACGATTCTGGATAGCCTTGGCTTATTTTTATAAGTTGCGAAGCACAATATGAGGCAACGCTACTTCTAAGTAGTCTAAATCCCGCATCTTGTACGGCTTGGCTGAAACTGTTTAGCAAATCGGATGGTAAGGTATAAACCTTAGCTCTAATCGTTAAAGATTCGGCCTTTCTTCCTAGAGGAGGTTCCTTATAGGCTTGCCTGTCTGCAACGTAATAATCAGGCACGACATCAACAATCACATTTCCTTGAGGACACTTCTCTTTCAAAACCAACGACATAACGTTTTCGATGTCTATTGGGGCAATCGTATCATCTGAAGCGATAACGTTTGATGCTTTAGTTGATTCGAATGCCTTAAATCCAAGAGAAGGTAAGACTAAGGAAACGGAATTTGGTTCCATTCTTAAGTCTAGTGATGGATCGTTTATGGAATGAAATTCTTGTAATTCTTCAACAAGTTTATCGTAATTAACGATTCTGCCGTTAGAAACTATGCCTTGAATCGCCTTTTTACGATAGTAAAGCAAGTGCGGAACGTCTTTAATTACGTACCCGACAGCGAATTTTATATACGATGACGTAATTTCTATTGCACGAGAATATCTAACATTTTCCATAAGCATATTCTATTCTAGAATAAGTTTTATATCTTCTCAACAACTTTAGAAGTTACTTAGAGTTATTTTAGTAGTTTTTTAGTTGATTTTCATAAATATAGAATACCCACTAAAACATAGATAAATACTACACTATTTGATTTTTTGTTATTTAAGCAATTTGCACAAAAATCAAATATATAAATAAAATGAAAAAAGCCTATTTCTAGGCTTCTTGAGAGTTGTTCTCTTGATTTTCTTCTCCACTATCCTTAACAACTTGGCTACTTGTCGTTTCGTTGGAGTTATCTTCTTTTGCTGCATGAGTCATTTCAGCAATCCTATAAGATAGGCCTACAGGAATCGCACATACAGTTACGAAGGCGAAGGCAAACAAAGATAGTTTGATAACAAGTTTCTTTCTGTAATAGGCCCTTGTATGCCCTGTCTTCTCTAACTTATCTTTCATCTTCGTTACCTCCTTTCTTTTCTATACATCTAAGCTTTGCTGGTTTGGAACGATGATTTTCTTCTAATTCTTTCTCACTGGCGATGATTGGTTTTCTACTTATTAATCTATATGGTGCTTCATTTATCTCGTTTGGCAAGAGATCAGGACCTTCTCTAGAGCCCTCTACCACCGATAATTCCTTGAATTTTTCTTTAACAAGCCTATCTTCAAGGCTTTGGAAGGTGATAATCGCAATTCTTCCACCGGGTTTAAGAATGCTATCGAATGTACTTAGGAGTTGCTTTAAGTTTCCTAATTCATCATTTGTTTCCACTCTTAAGGCTTGGAATATTTGTTTTGCGGGATGCCCTTTCTTCGCCAATTCTTTCGCTGGCTTGCATCTTTTAATCAAATCAACAAGTTCTGTTGTGGTCGAAATTTCTTTTTTCGCACGTTCTTTTACAATTTCCTTGGCGATTTGATAAGAGAATGGATCTTCTCCATAATCGCGGAACACCTTCAATAACTTCTCAAATGAGTAAGTATTTACGATTATCTTGGCATTTAACGGATTATCTTTATCCATTCTCATGTCAAGTTCTGCTTCCTCTCTATAAGAGAAACCACGCTCTGCTTCATCAAATTGAGGAGATGAAACACCTAAGTCTGCAGTAATTCCCTCAACCTCTCTAACCCCTATTTCATTTAACTTACTAACAAAATAAGCGAAATTCGATTTGATTATTGTGAAATCGTCAGAGACATTTGCAAGTCTTGCCTTGCTTTCATCGATAGCTTCTTGATCCATATCGAAGGAATATAGGTGTCCAGAGGGTATTTCCTTCAAGATAGCTGAGGAGGTTCCTCCTCTTCCTAAGGTTAGATCAACATATACGCCATCTTTCTTTATATTTAAGACATCTAGAGTCTCTTTCAAAAGAACGCTGTAATGATAACCCATTATTTTTCCTCCTTTGAAATACTCCCTAAGTCTTCGGCGATTTTTTCGTATGAAGATTCATTTTTGGAAACGAATTCTTCGTATGCTCTCTTATCCCAAATCTCAAAATGATCGAGTACGCCGATTAAAACGACCTCATTTGAGATTTGGTAACGTTTAACGATTGCTTGCCCCAAACTAATTCTTCCATGAGAATCGACGGGCATTTCCTCAACGCTAGATAAGGCTAAACGCATATAGGTGCGGGCTTTTTCTTCAAAGTAAGACATCTTCTCTAAGGAAGAAAGGTATTTATCGAAGTCTTTTTCTTCGTAAATAGATATGCTTCCCTCGAATCCACGGAGCAAATAGAAACGTTCCGGCATTTCTTTTACCAATTTGTTTGGCAATTGAAGACGGAATTTATTATCGAGGTTTCTTTGATATGTTCCGAAGTATTTTCCCACTTTTTCCCACTCCTTACATAAAATGTATCACTAACGCATTTTCTTTTAAAGGAAAAATTCGAAAAATAAAAAAGGCTCTGTCGTTTTTGAGCAGAGCCTAATTGGCAAACTTGTTATTTGTTTTCTTTCGAAGGGAAGTCTGGAAGACCATCTAAAGAGAAATTGCTATGTTCTTCTTCAATATCACTTTCTTCCAAAAGATTAACGCCTTTTATAGTATTTATCGGTTCTTTTTTGTTATTTCTAACAAGCCTTAACGGCAAAGATGATTGGATAATGCCTAACGCAAGATCATCCAAATCAATCAAAGGACCTTTGATATAAAGTCCTTCTTCGATTTTGTCTTCGTCTTCTACTATTTCAACGTCTTCTTTGGCTTTCAAAGGATAATTGAATAAAACGTTGTCTCTTGTATCGAAAACCCTGAGTTTTGCTTCGATTTCAAAGATAATGAGAATGAAATCATCTTGTCTAGAAATTTTAGCAACATAGGAGGAAGATATAACTTCACTTAGCGGGTAACGTTTTTCATATGTAGCGAAGTCGGTATCGGAAGAAAAGACTAATTCTCTTCCCTTAACGACTGCGCTCTTATTTACCTTATTCATTAAGAACGCACCTCAGCATTGAAACGCATCAATAAGATATCGGTTATCTTCTTCATGATGAGATTTACTTCCTCATCTTTTAAGGTCTTATTCTCATCTAAGAAAGTGATACTAATTGCCATCGATTTCTTGCCTTTTTCGATATGATCTCCTTCATAAACATCGAAGACATCAACGTTTTTGATGGTTTTATCTAAACGAGATATCTCACGTTTGATGTCTGAATAATTGATGTCATTCTTTAAAATAAAGGCTAAATCACGAGAGATTGAAGGGAATTTAGGTGGAATAGAAGCTTTTTCAGCACTCGTTTTTAAATCTAAGAGTGCGTCTAAATCCATTTCTAAGACTGCGACTGGGCCCTTGCCAAAGCCAAACTTTTTCAATGCGTTTGGATGTAATTCACCGAATACAGCGACTTTTTGTCTTCCAAGAAGGACTTCGGCAGAACGTCCTGGGTGAAGTTCCTCTTTTTGATCGGAATAAACTTGGAATTTAAATCTATTCTCGTTGATTCCTAATAATCCTGCAATTCCTTCAAAAAGACCTTTAACACTGTAAAAATCGTATGCTCTCTTGTTTAAAGAACCTCTTAGGGACTCCTCTCCTACAAGAACAACAGCAAGATGCTTGCCTTTTACTATTGGAGAATCAACATCACTAATTTCAAATAAAGCAAGATTCTTTTCTTGATGAGAGAAATTATATGCAGCAGTTTCAAGCAAGGATGCAATAACATTCTTTCTTAAATACATTCTATCTTCCGTTAATGGATTAAGAAGTTTGTAATTCTCTCCTTTAGAAATTAATTCGAACGAATCTTTTTTATTTTGATTGACTAAGGAATACGTAATACATTCACTAATTCCGTTATTCCTTAAGAAACGGCGAATGGCATTCTTATTTGCTTGTTTTTGAGTGTAGCCGCCTTTGGAGGTAGAAACATTAGGCAATCTGGATTGGATGTTATCGTATCCTAAAAGACGAATAACCTCTTCTGAGACATCAGCTTCTCCATTCATATCAATACGGTAGAAAGGAACGGCGATTGTAAATTTGTCTCCATCTTCATCCTCTAAGCCCATATGATCTTTAACTAAAACGTCTTTAACGGTTTCTAAAGAGAAAGATGTTCCTAAACGAGCGTTGATATAGCTTAATGATGTAGGTATCTTCTTAATAGAATGCTCGACTTTATCGAATGTTTCTATCTTTAAGATTTCTTTTGCGTCAGCAAGTTCTTTCATCAAATATGAGCAGATTTGAAGGACTCTTTCTGTTTGTTCGTTGTTAAGCCCTTTAACGAATCTCGAAGAAGATTCGCTAGCAAGTCCTAGACGGTTAGATGTTCTTCTAATTGAAGCACCCACAAAGGAAGCGGATTCAATGATAACGTTCTTTGTTTCTGGAGTAACTTCAACTTCTTTGCTAGTCATAATGCCAGCTAAGCATCCTATTCCACTACCAGATGTAACAACCAAATCGCCTTTCTTTAAGGAATAAGATTGTCCATTCATTGCAACAAACTCACCTTCATAGTCATCTTTAACGATGAGGCTCTTTGTAGCAAGTTTGTCCGCATCATACATGTTAATCGGTTGTCCTGTTAATAACATGACAAAATTGCCGATATCTACTACGTTATTTATGCTTCTAACGCCTTCACTAGAAAGGATTCTCTTTAACCATTCTGGCGATTCTTTTGTCTTTATTTCACGAATCTCTCTTGCACCAAACAAGAGGCATTTATCACTTTCCGAGGAAACCTTGAAAGATGAGTTTCCTGTAGAAGTTTCTGGATATTCTTTGAGATTTTCTTTGCTTCCTAAAAGGGTTGCAACCTCTCTAGCAACATTTTCCATGGCGTTCATATCTGGCCTATTGGCAAGTAGTTCGATTTCAATTATCGAATCATCTAAGCCTAAATAGCCAAGAACGTTTTCCTCTCCGACTGGCGCGTCAGCTGGAAGTTCTTCAATACCATTTATTTGTTTTTCGCTAAGTGTGCTCTTATCAACGCCAAGCTCCCTTAATGAGCAACACATTCCATCACTTTCAACACCTCTAATTGTCGAGGCAGTGATTGTAACCTCAGGTAAGACCGCTCCAGTACGAGCGACAATAACCTTAAGTCCTTTTCTGGCATTTGGCGCACCACAAACGATTTGATGAACACCAAATTTAGGGCCTTCATCGACGTTTAAAACATGTAAATGGTCACTATCCGGATGAGCTTCGCAAGTAAGAATCTCGCCAATAACCAAATTAGTTCCAGATGCTAATGTCTTTATTTCATCAACTTCAATTCCAGCAAAAGTAAGTTTTTTAGACACTTCTTCTGGTG
>CAVKFY010000075.1:0-1309 GCA_963655775.1 Alistipes communis | reverse complement strand
GGTGTTACGTTACTTAAATCTACAAATTCTTTAAGCCAATTCCATGAAATTTTCATAATCTCTCCTTACTTCTCTGAAAAATCTTTTAAGAAACGAACGTCGTTAGTATAGATTCGACGAATATCATCGATTCCATATCTAAGCATGGCAATTCTTTCGATGCCAACGCCAAAGGCAAAGCCACTATAGACCTTTGGATCATATCCGCACATCTCCAAGACATGAGGATGCACCTCTCCAGCGCCTAAAATCTCGATCCAACCAGTGTTTTTGCAAAGTGAGCATCCTTTTCCTCCGCATTTTGAGCAAGAAACATCGACTTCAACTGAAGGCTCGGTAAATGGGAAGAAAGATGAACGTAAACGGATTTCACGTTTTTCACCAAACATTTTCTTAACAAATAATTCAAGCGTTCCTTTTAAATCGGCCATGGAAATGCCCTTATCAATAACAAGTCCTTCGATTTGGCCGAATTCGTGAGAATGAGTCGCATCGTCGTCGTCGCGTCTATAGCATTTGCCTGGGCAAATCATCTTAATAGGCTTCTTTTCTTCATTTTCAAGCATGGTATGGGCTTGAGCGGCAGATGTTTGAGTTCTTAAAAGAAGAGTATCAGAAATATAGAAGGTGTCTTGCATATCTCTTGCAGGATGATCCTTTGGCACATTTAACAATTCGAAATTGAAATGATCGGTTTCAACATCTCTTCCTTCGACTATATCAAATCCCATCGAAGCAAAAATATCCGACATTTCATCAACGATTTTCCAATATGGATTGATATATCCCGTCTTGTATTCTCTTCCGGGTAAAGTGATATCAATCTTCTCGGCATTAAGTTTTTCTTCCAAGGCTTTTTGTTGGGCTTTTTGCATTTTTTCTTGGAAGGCCGTTTCTACTTTTCCTCTTGTGTCGTTAACCAATTTCCCAAATGCAGCTTTTTCATCAGCTAAAACTTGGCGCATGAGGTTCATTAATTGAGCAAGAGGACTTTTCTTTGAAAGATATGTGTTCTTCCAAGAAGTAAGTTCTTCGGCGTTATTTGCTTTTTCTAAGGCAGCTAAGGCTTCTTCTTCGGCTTTACGCACTATTTCTTTTTCTTTTTCCATGTATTCTCCTTAAAAATAAAAAGGGATGCAGGGAGTGATAATTACCACGGTGCCATCCCATTTCGTTTATTTTTTAAAAACGCTACTTATTGGCTATAACCCACGACGGGGAGAATCTCTTCTCCGTTCTCCAAGGCGAACTTCAGCAAGTTTCTTAGAAGACAGTCTCTCTAGCAGTCTCTCCCAGAACTAAGAAGGTC
>CAVKFY010000074.1:0-8387 GCA_963655775.1 Alistipes communis | reverse complement strand
CGTTCTTCCACTCGTGAAATGATGATCGTTCTTAAGGCTCCAAGAAAGATGTCTCTTGAAGCATGTCTTGATTACATCAATTCCGATGAATTGGTTGAAATAACTCCACATGCGATCAGAATGAGAAAGAGAATTCTTGATACTTCCGAAAGAAAGAAATTCGATGCTCATCAAAAAGCTGAAAAAGAAGCGTTAAATAAATAAGAAAATAAGGCACTCAGTTGAGTGCCTTTTCTTTATATTTTATAGAAATATTTGCTGTCTTTATCTAGTTGATTTTTTAACTCTTCTAGCGAAGAAAATTTGCTCTCTCCCCTAATCCAATCATAGAAGAAAACTTGGATTTCTTTGTTATACAAATCTCCATCGAAATTTAAGAGATGACTTTCTAGAATGTTTTTGCTAAGTTTTCCTACCGTTGGATTGTTTCCAATATTAATAATGCTTGGATGGATTTTGTTAGCGACTTTTGTATATCCTGCATAGACCCCTACTTTAGGCACAACATGCATATTATCTATTTCTACATTTGCTGTTGGATAAGAGATTTTTCTCCCATTCTCAAAGCCATGAATGACCTTTCCTTTTAAAGAATACATATAGCCTAATTCAGAATTTGCTTCTTTGATTTTTCCTTCTTCGATAAAAGAAATGATGTTTCTTGTGGAGATTTTTCCATATTCATCTTCAAGAAGAGAGGAAGAAATAACGTTGAAATGTTCTTTTAGAGAGGAGACATTTCCTTCTTTTTTATAGCCAAATGTGTAGTCTTCTCCTACAACTATTGTAGATGGATCAATTTTCTTAAGGACTTTATCGATAAAATCGTTTTTCCTTAAAGCAAGAAAGTTAATATCTGTATGAACAATATAAGCTCTATCTATGCCGTATGAAGAAAATAAATCTATCTTTTCATCCAAGGAGGTTAATTCTTTGACTTTCTTGCCGCTCCCTGGAATTAGGCTGGCTAAGTTCGCATCAAAAAGAAGAACTCCAGTTAGAGATGAAGTTTCTTTGGCTTTCTTTATTAACTCTTGATGGCCTTTATGGACTCCATCAAAATAACCAAGCAACAAAGAGCCATTAGTAAGTTTTTTGACTTCCTTTCCTGCTTGAAAATATATTTTCTTCATCAAAAGAGTCCTCTTTCTGGCTTATAAGCAAGAGTGTCTAATACCTTTTTATATATAGCAATTGCCTTGCCTTTGTTGGTCAACAATATTCTTTCTCCAAGATCTTTTCCTATATATAACATAACTCCGTTATAGACATCACGGAGGTCTTCTTCATCTTCTACTTCGTATCTTTCAAATTGAGTTAGGTATTTGCTAGGATCAACTAAAGAGTCTTCATTTAAGGAATCGATAGAGACCGCTTCTTCGATTTTGAAATTCCCTAACGTAACTCTTTCTAAAGACGTTAAATATCCGATTGTGCCTAGCTTTGTAGCAATATCTTCTCCTAAAACACGAATATACGTACCACGAGAAACGTCCGCTAAGAAAGTAATAACATCATCTTTATAAGAGATAAGTTTAAGATCGAAAATATGGATATGACGTGGTTTTCTTTCTACCTCAATTCCTTTATGTGCTTTTTTGTATAAAGGAACTCCATCTATCTTTATTGCAGATTGCATCGGAGGTATTTGCTCTCCATCGCCAATAAAAGAATTTAAAACTTCTTTTATTTCTTCTTCTTTTAAAGAAGGCGTTTCTTTTCTATCGATCATCTCTCCATCAGGATCGCCAGATGAAGTCTTAACGCCTAATTTTAATGTTGCAATATATGATTTTCTCGAATCATCGAGATATTGCAAAAATTTAGTTCCTTTATTAACGCCTATGACTAACAATCCTGTTGCAAAAGGATCAAGTGTTCCTAAATGTCCAACTTTCTTGGTATTAAAGATTTTTCCAATCTTATTATCGATATTTCTTGAGGTAACTCCTCTATCTTTGTTTATGATTAATATTCCGTCGTTTTTCATTCTTTAATTATAAAATAAAGATTGTCTTCTTTCGAGATTTCCTAGAGAAAATGCGATAAAATAATTCGATGAATTCGTACCATTTAAAAAACATATTATCGAGTCTACGAAATGCGGACACAAATTACTCTCTGATAGATAACGGAGATAGGATTGCTATTGGGGTTTCTGGAGGAAAAGACTCCTTAGGGCTTCTATATGCATTGTCATTGTATGGAAGATTTTCGAAAAAAGAATTCGAAATATATCCGGTTTTGTTAAACCTTGGTTTTAAGGACGAATATGATTTTACTTCTCTAAAAGAATTTGTTTCTTCTCTAGGATATGAATTGAAAATTGTCGATGCGAGTTTTGTTTATCCTGCATTAAAAGCCCATACAAAAGAAGGCAAACATCTTTCTTGTTCGTTGTGTTCAAGAATGAAGAAAGCTGCAATGAAGGATGTGGCAAAAAAATTGAAAGCAAACAAGATTGCCTTTGCTCATCATCATGATGATTTAGTTGAAACGCTTATGATGAACGTCCTCCATGGCGGAAAAATTTCTACTTTCACACCAAAAATGGTTTGGGAGGAAGAAGACATAACCTTTATTCGCCCATTAATTGATGTTGAAGAAAAAGAATTAAGAGGACTAGTTAGTGATTTAAATCTTCCGGTTTTTGATTTAGGATGCCCCGCTAATCATCAAACAGAAAGGGAAAATATCAAAAACCTTCTATCTGATTTATATAAAATCAATCCTGAATATCGCAAAAACATCGCTAAATCCCTCCTTAATTACAATTCCATGGAACTGCCTTTCAATTATTTAGAAACTACATGCCTTGAAAATAATTCATATTCATTAAAACAAATGACTTCTCTTAATGATATGAGGCAATCAACCATTTCAGCGAAAAAAGAAAAAGAAAACGAAATTGATTTCCTTATTCTCCATGAACATAAAAAAGTTGGAGAGATTTCTTATAGGTTGGTTCGTAACCACATTTATGAGATATTTAATGTCATTGGCCCTAAGCAAGCGCAAATTTTAGCCATCAATGAATTGGTAAGAGAAATTTCAAGGAAATGCATTCCCGCCACATTCATCTTGACTGGCGTTAGAAAAGATATCGCAGCGGAAACTTCTTTCGAAAAAAGGAAAGATTACTCTTTACCCGGAATTCATAATATTAGAAAAACGAAATAATTGAGATTCTATCGAAAGAAAAACTTATTTTTTGATGTTTTAGGCCATAAGAAAACCCCATGTTAGTGTATCATGGGGTATTTTAAGTTATTAACTAAGGGGTTTTGACTACTGTCCTTTTTTGGCATCTTCGATGTCTTTTGCCTCTTTAGCAAGAAGAGCATTCATTCTTTCTTCGTCATCAAATCTTGTGTCATAAATGAAGACGATATCAGGAACTTTATAAAGATCCATTCTTTTAGCAAGGGAAGAACGAACCACGCCTTTGCAACGATTAAGTTCTTCAATATGTTTCTCAGGATTTTTTGCACCAATGAAGGAAACATAAACCTTGGCAAGAGAATTATCTGAATTGATGTCAACATGGTTTACCGAAGTAAAGCCGACTTTAGGATTCTTGAGTTCGAAAGTAAGAATATCGGAGATATTTCTTGCGATTAACGCTTTGATTCTACCAACTCTTTGAGCCATTATTTTTTATCCACCATCTCATATCCTTCGATGATGTCCCCTTCTTTAATGTCATTGTAGTTTTCAATCGTAAAGCCACATTCATATCCTTCTTTGACTTCTTTAACGTCATCTTTAAAACGTTTTAAGGAGCCAAGTTTTCCTTCATATGTGACAACGCCTGCACGTAAAAGACGAATCTTTTCGCCAGATTTGATTAAGCCACTTGTGACATATGCACCAGCAACTGTGCCAACATGAGAAATCTTATAGATATGTCTAATTTCGGCTTGTCCTGTGACATTTTCGACTTTTTCGAATTTGTACATACCTTTCATGAGGTTTGTCATTTCATCGATTAATTCGTAAATGATACGGTGAGGTCTGATTTCAACGTGTGCTTCTTGAGCTTTTTGAGAAATGCGTGCATCTGGACGGATATTGAAAGCGTAGATCAAAGCGCCAGAGGCTTGAGCTAAAAGAATATCACTATCATTAATTGCACCAGCTTGAGCAGCAATGACTTTAATCTTTATTTGGTCATTGGAAAGTTTTTCAAGGGACGCTTTTAAAGCTTCCGCAGATCCATCTGTATCAGCCTTGATGATAACATTAATATTTTGAATATTACCGGCATTGACGAGGTTATTTAAATCTTCCAAGGACATAGCAGATGTTCCTGCTTGTGCTTTTTCTTTATTTGCCAAAGCTCTTCTTTCAGCAATTTCTTTTGCTTCCTTCTCAGTTGGGAAGGCCATGAATCTATCACCAGCATTTGGAACTGCGCTTAAACCAGTAACAGCAACTGGTGTCGATGGTCCAGCGGATTTAAGAACTGCACCAAATTCATTCGTCATACGACGGATTTTTCCGTAGATATCGCCAACGACAACATAGTCTGAGCTCTTGAGTGTGCCGTTTTGGACAAGAAGAGTTGCTTTAGGGCCTTCGCCTTTATCGAGGTTTGCTTCAAGAACAGTACCAATAGCAAAACGGTTCGGGTTTGCCTTAAGTTCCATCATTTCCGCTTTGACTAAGATTGTTTCTAAAAGATCATTTAAGCCTGCGCCAGTTTTAGCTGAGCACTCGACCATCAAGACATCTCCACCATAGTCTTCGCCATAGATATCGTGTTGCATTAACTCTTCTTTAACGCGACGTGGATTTGCTCCTGGTTTATCCATCTTGTTGATTGCAACAATGATTTGGCAATTAGCTGCTTTAGCGTGGTTGATGGCTTCAATTGTTTGAGGCATAACACCATCATCAGCAGCAACAACAAGGACGCAGATATCCGTAACATCCGCTCCTCTAGCACGCATTGCTGTAAATGCAGCGTGCCCTGGAGTATCGATGATTGTGATCTTTTTGCCATGGACTTCTTTTTGATAAGCGCCAATGGCTTGGGAAATGCCACCTGCTTCTCCACCAGCAACGTTTGAATGACGTATAGCATCGATTATCGAGGTTTTACCATGGTCAACGTGGCCCATGACTGTAACGATAGGCGCTCTTTCTTTTAAGTTTGCTGGATCATCTTCAATTTCAAGATCTTCGAAATGCTCTGCATCAACGATTTTTTCTTTCTTGAAATCATAGTTATATTCCAAACAAATTGTTCCGATGGTTTCATCATCAAGCATTTGATTGATGGTTACCATTTTGCCATTCATAAATAAGAATTTGATGATGGCATTTGCAGGAACGTTTATTGCCTTGGATAAATCAGAAACGGATAAAGGCTTTGAATAAACAAAGACTCCGCCGTTAACTTTTGCGTATTCTTCTTTTTTCTTTTGGAATGGACGCGATTCAAAATTGGCCTGACGTGAATGGCCATTACCGTCTTTTTTGGAGACGAATTGATTATTTTTCTTCATGTTTTGCCCCTTTCAAAGATTTACTTACATATGACAGAGCTGATTTTTTATCAGTTATGCCAATGAAATTTACTCCGCCATGTCCAAGGGCAGCTCCGAGTTCTTCCGATGAGAAACTTGAATCCGTTGGGATATGACGAGAATGTATTTTCTTCGAGATCATCTCACTTTGCCCCGAAGTCAAGTCATTTGCCATAACGACAAATTTGACTTTATCGAGGTGAGAAATGAGATCAGTCCCGATAATGGCTTTCTGGGAAACATATAATAGGCCTAAGAAACCTAAACGCGGATCTTTATTCATTTCTCTCCTCCTTTAAAATCATTATAAACGACTATTATTTATTATCGTCGTAGTATTCGTCGAAATCATCGTAGTCGATGGAATCATCTTCATTTTGAAGGGCTTCGTTTTCTTCTTGTTCGATTTCGGCTAATTCTTCATCAGAATAGATTGGCATGGCCTCAGATGCAGGAATTTCGCTTGGAGTAACGTGGGCAACCTCTGTATCAGAGATGTTATGTGGACGTTTGCTCTTGCCAAATTTATTAGCAGGCTTCTTGCCATCTTTCTTTTCGTTGGAATTGTTGAGTTCTTTTTCAAGTTCATCAAGAGTTTTTGTTGTCTTGACTTCTGTTGTTTCAACAATCTTTGCTGGTTTTTCTTCGACGACAGGTTCTTCTTTAACTGGTTCAACAACTGGTTGCTCAGCAGGCTTTTCTTCAGTTACTGGAGCAATATTCTCTGTAACTGGAGTTGCACTTTCTTCAAGTTCAACATCATCTTCATCGATTTCAGGCATGACTGGCGTTGCATCGAGCGTTGTTGTCTCTGGGCCTTTAGAGGCAAGTTCCTCTGCAGAACGTTTTGCATATTCTTCACGGTTCTTGGCTTTCTTAAGTTCTTTGGCTGTGGCTTCAATTTCCTCGAGAGGAGTAAATTCAAGTCCTTCATCTTCAGCGTCGCTCTTCTTATAAACACGAATATTCCATCCTGTTAATTTATTAGCAAGAGAGGCGTTAGAACCGCGTTTACCAATGGCTGTTGCATATTGATCATCATCGATGACAACGGCTGCGGTTGGATGAGGAAGTGAATTCTCATCAATTATCTTTACGCCAAGAACATTTGCTGGGCGCATTGCTTCAGCAAGATAAAGAGGGAGATAATCGCTATAAGGGATGATATCGATCTTTTCTTTAAATTTTGAATTTCCTAATTGGCCAACGACCTTTTGGATACGGCTTCCGCCTTGTCCAATACATGCGCCAATTGGATCAACGTCTTCGTTTGTAGAGGCAACTGCGACCTTACTTCTAACGCCTGCACGACGTGCAATTCCTTTGATGACGACTGTGCCATCATATATTTCATGAATTTCTTCTTCGAATAATCTCTTTAAGAAGCCTTCTGTGGAACGGGTTGCTTTGATTTGAGCACCTTTTTCTTGTTTTCCTTCGGAGTCTTTTGGTTGTTTGACTTCTTCGATATAGACTTTAATGATGTCACCGAGTTTGAAGTCCTCATCACCGATTAAGTCTTCTTTGTAAAGCTCGGTTGTACCTTTACCAATATTAACGGTAACACTAGATCCAGAGACTGCTTCAACAGTACCTGTAACTAATTCACCAATATGATCTTTATAGATTTCATAAAGAACCTCATGTCCTGCTTCAGCGATCTTTTGAGTTAAGACGGTACGGAAGGAGGAGGTTGTAACCTTAGAAAGAGTCTCAAATGGGCAATATATACGGTAGTCTCCGCCGACTTTGATGTTCTTCTTTTCTTCTTCGATTAAAGAGATGAGGTTTCTCATTTCCTCTTTCTTATCGCCATTGTTACGAGATTTCATGAAAGAAAGGTCTTCTTTAATGGCATCGATTTTATCTTCAGCGTCATACATTGCGTCTTCTGGAGAGATTTCAAGATAGTCATCTTGGACATCTTCAACGATTTTCTTTACTTGGGCAATGGTAACGTGTCCGGCTTTGTCATCGATATTAACTTCAACACGAGCGTCTGCTCCACCTTTTAAGTAACGGGTGTAGGCAACAACTAATGCATCATGTAAAGCGTTGATGACGGCTTGGTAGCTAACGCCTTTAGCATCAGCTATCGCATTAACTGCATCTTTAAATTGTTCAACATTCATAGTTTTCCCTCTAATTTAGAATTTAATTGCTAAACGTGCTTTATCAATCGTGTCACGTTTTAGAATAACTTTTTTGATCTTGGATTTGTCTTTGACTCCAAGAGTGACCTCGTCTTCATTTGTTTCAAGGAGGTCTCCTTCAAGAGTGTTTGCTCCTTTATATGGATGAGACAGGTGGAAATTAACGTAGTTTCCAACGTATTTCTCTAGTTTATCAAGAGAAATTGGTTTTTCTGCTCCAAGAGAAGAAACATCAAGTGTGTATGCTTGACTTATTGGATCTTCTTTGTCGAGCAAAGGATTGATGATGTTACTAACTAAGACAATGTCATCTAGAGAAATCGGCGAATCTCTATCAATGAATACGTGAAGGGTTAATCCATCCGCATCTCTAGTAAGATTAACGTCGTACAATGTGTAGCCTTCTTCTTCTAAAACTGGCTCCAACACTTTTTTTACGGCATCGATTTCTTTCATTTTATCCTCCTAAATAAACAAAAAGGTGGCTCCTGTCGGAAACCACTCAAGAAATATGAGCGTCGTAGAGCCTCCTCAGAGGATCATCTACGTACATTATTATCAAGTATTAGTTTTGCTTTTTCAAGAGAAAGATGGCTAAAAATGTAGATTTTCAATGTTTGAAGTTCGGGAATTCCGTTTTGATAACAATTAGAAAGTTATTTCTTTCCGTCATCTATACGAAAGTTTGGTTAGTTTCACGTCT
>CAVKFY010000073.1:0-6145 GCA_963655775.1 Alistipes communis | reverse complement strand
AAAAGTTAATAATAGAGTCAGAGAGCTAACCTACGAGATTTATTACGATGCGGATGTTGAATTCTTAGATTTGAAATCTCAACAAGCCATGAAGATGTATGAAGCATCTCTTCGTTATCTTTTATCGATGGCTTTTGCTAGAGCCTATCCAGATTTAAAGATCAGACTTGCATATAACATCTCACGTTGCATCTCTATCCACCTATTGGATCCTAATGTACATGCGACTACCGCAATGTATAACAAAGTCTCCGAAGAATTGGATGCCTTAGTCAAAGCGGATTTTCCATTAAAACGTATCGTTGTTCCAAATTCCGAAGCTGAGAAGATTTATGACGAACGTGGATTCGAAGATAAAAAGGCAATTTTAAAATATCGCCCAGAAAAAACGGTCCATTTCTATGAATGTGATGGATATCTTGACTATATGTATTCACACTTAGTTCCATCAACTGGCTATATCAGTTTCTATAAATTGAGACAATACGGAAAAGGTTTTCTTGTTCAATACCCGCGTTCTGAATGTAATGGCGAGATTCCTGAATTCGAAGATGCTCCAACATATAGAAAAACCCTTAAAGAATCGCATGACTGGGCTAAGGTTGTTGGAATTTCTACAGTCGCAGGAATTAACGAAGAACTTAAAACTGCTGGTTCAGCTGAATTAATTAACGTTTGCGAAGATAGGCATAACAGACAATTAGTAGAGCTTGGTCAAATCATCGAAGACAATATCAGAGACGTTAGAATTATTTGTATCGCCGGTCCTTCATCGAGTGGCAAAACAACATTTGCAAATAGATTAAGAATTGAGTTGCTCTCGAGAGGAATCAAACCTATCCGCCTTTCTACAGATGATTATTATATGGATAGAGAAAAAACTCCTCTTGGAGAAGATGGCCAACCAGATTTCGAATCTATAGAAGCAATCGATATCGACTACTTCAACCAAAACTTGCTTAGCTTAATTAGTGGAGAAGAAACCGAACTCCCTAAGTTTGATTTCAAAGTAGGACATCGTGTCCCAGGAAGAAAATTAACTCTTGAAAAAGATCAGCCAATCATCATAGAAGGCATCCACGCTCTTAATGATCGTTTGACCTATCAAATTCCAAAGAGTCAGAAATTCAAAATCTTCATCTCTCCTCAAGCGCAAATAAACCTTGATGATCATAATCCATTATCATTGACAGATTTGCGTTTGCTTAGAAGACTTGTTCGTGATAAAAAGTTCCGTAATTCTCCTGCCGAGGAGACTTTCTCAATGTGGGCAAAGGTTCGCGCTGGAGAATTCAAATGGATTTATCCATATCAAGAAGGATGCGATTATGTCTTTAATAGTTTTCTTCCTTATGAGCTTGCCATCATGAAGAAATACGCTTTACCACTTCTTCAAGCCCTTCCAAACGATTCACCATACCATTCTGACGCACATAGACTTATTGGAATGTTGAAATTCTTCATCGACACTCCAGATGAATGGGTTCCATCAAATTCCTTAATGAGAGAATTTATTGGCGGTTCTTGCTACGCGGACGTATAAAGAACATCTAAAGTAATGAAAAGCCTAGCCATTTTGTGGCTAGGTTTTTAGTTTTGCTTATTTTGTTGATCTTCGTTTATCTTTTGCCAACGTTTTTGCATCACTTGATAACAGGCAACTAACTCGCTATGGTAGAGTGATTGCATTCTAACATAGGATTCTTGCTCTTCTTTTGAGGTTGTTGATAAATAAAGAGAAGAGAAGACTTTTTCGATTCTAAAGAATGATTCGTATAGATTTAATAGGGTTATCAGATAGAAATAGTCTTTTCTGGAATATATCAATAATGGTGATGAGTGAGCTATTTCGCTAGACATTTCGTATACCTTGGAATATTCACGGAGTTTAGCGCTTCTTTCGACGCCATCACGGAAATTGAGTTTAAATCCTTCTTCATGTTCTAATTCTGGGACAGCGTATAGCCAGCCATATTCAATGAAGCGTTTCATGTCTTTGCTTTTTAAATCATGAGCACGCATCTCTTCTTTTATTTGGAGGAAGACTTTGTCTGTTTCTTCTTTAGAGGACATCCCTCCTCTAAAACATAAGGCATATTTCAAGTGTTTAAGATATTCATTGATTGCTGATTGGCCATAACGAACAAGGGTTAAGAGAATGCATTCATTCTCGTGTAAGGTTCTCCAAGTGGAGAATGCCTCCGTTTCGAAACCGCCAGTTAGCAAAGAAACAATGCATTGGGCCATTGAAAAACCTTTTTGCATGATATCGACAATAAGAGTTTGTTTTGGATCGCCTTGCTTATATCTAGATAACATTCCTAAAATAAAATTTATATATAAGGATATAGTAGATATCTCAGGTTGGAAACGGTTGGAGAAAGATGAATTCTTATAAGAAAGATGTTCGTTTGTATAATATTTGTCTAAGGCAATAGATAAAAGGAATTGTTCGTACTTATCATCTTCTTCTAATTTCTTAGCATCATCTTTAGCATGCGTTAAAAGATAAAAATAATGTTCGTTAGCAAGATATAAAGTTAAGGTTACATCATTAACATCAAGTCCTGCTATTATGTTGTTATTTTCTGCAAAACCATTGGAAGATTCTTTTGCATCAACATAAAGTTCGTAAAGATACTCTCTATTAAGAGTAGACGGTATTTTTAAGGCGTCGAGTAAATTGAAATATTTATCTTTTTCTAAAATGTTGGACATGTCTTTATTCTACATTCCTTATTTGAAAAATCAAAACTAATTCTTCCGACATTCTGTAACATATGTTAATTGAGGAGATAATAGAGTTCTCTTTAATGCCTCTGCATCTTCTTTGGAAGAATATTGCAGCTTATCTAAATGGGGAATGAATATCTCTCCTTTAAAAGGGTTTACATACGAATCGAGTATTGTTATGAAAGGAAAATTAGCACCTATAAAACCCCTCTCTTTTTTATTTAAATTCATAAAATAGATGGGTTTTGCAGGGTTTTTCTCGTTATTTTTCATTGCATTAAAAGCGCATGAATATATTTCTTCTTCGGGATTTATGAAGACTTTTACGGGGATTTTTTCTTTTGCTTCGGTTTCTAATTCGTATCCAATTATCATATTTCCAGAGAGGGAATTTAGATAATGAGCGATTAAATCTCCTTTTGTATAGTATCCAGAAATGATTATCTCTTTATCAACAAAACGTTCTTTTGGGCAAGAAGAAAGAAAAAGCTTTTCCAGCTCCTCTAGACTCATTATGTCTAGATGAAAGGAATAAGCTTTTTTTAATCGTTGATAATAGCCTTTTCTATTTTGATGGCTTATGACAACGTATTGTTTATTTTGGAGGAACTTGATTGGCATAAGCCATATTATAGATTATTTTTGTGGTTTGTAGGCACGAGTTGCTTTAACCGCTTCTTTCCAACCGGCATAAAGTTCTTCCGCTTCTTTTGCGCTCATCTTTGGAGTGAAGCGTTTTGAACAACAATGGTTAGACTCGATTTCTTTTAAATCTTTCCAGAATCCACATCCAAGACCTGCAAGATATCCAGCGCCTAAAGCTGTGGTTTCTACGCAAGCAGGAAGTCTAACTTCACATTGGAGGATATCAGCTTGGAATTGCATAAGCATGTCGTTAGCTGAAGCTCCACCATCAACTTTAAGAACGCTTAAATCGAGGCTTGCATCTTCTTGCATTGTCTTAATAACATCAGTTGATTGATAGGCGATGGAATATAAGGCAGCACGAGTGATGTTATGACGATCTGCACCTCTAGTTAGGCCAAATATTGCTCCTCTAGCATCATCATCCCAGTATGGAGTTCCAAGTCCAACGAAGGCTGGGACAACATAAACGCCATTCGTATCGGGTTTTCTTGAGGCGTATTCTTCAGATTGAGCTGAATGCTTGAACCAATCCATCTCATCACGAAGCCATTGAACGATTGCTCCACCAATAAAGACAGAGCCTTCGAGAGCGTATGTAACTTGGTCTCCGACCTTCCAAGCGATTGTAGTTAATAAACCATTATGCGAGAAAATTGGTTCATTTCCGGTGTTCATTAACATGAAGCATCCTGTTCCATATGTGTTCTTTGATTGGCCTTTTTCAAAACAGCATTGTCCAAATAGAGCGGCTTGCTGGTCGCCTGCAACGCCAAAGATATGCACTCCTCCACTAAAGAAGCTTGCTTCGCCGTAGTCTGCGTTATTATCCATAACTTTTGGCATCATGTTGATATTGATATTCCACATCTCAAGAAGTTCTTTATCCCAGCAAAGATCTTTGATGTTGAAAAGAAGAGTTCTTGAAGCGTTGGAATAATCTGTAGCGTGAACTCTGCCATTCGTCATCTTGTAGATGATCCAAGTATCAATGGTTCCAAAAAGAAGTTCGCCTTTATTCATCCTTTCCTCAGCATGAGGAACGTTTTCTAAGATAAATCTAATTTTTGACGCACTGAAATAAGGATTGATACGTAAACCGGTTTTTTGACGAATTAATTCAGTTTGTTCGGAGTAACGTTCACAAATATCTTGTGTTTCTTTTGATTGCCAAACAATGGCGTTATGAATGGCTTTGCCAGTGCTCTTTTCCCAAACGACGCTTGTTTCTCTTTGGTTGGTGATGCCAATTGCCGCCACTTCATCCATCGAAGCGCCTGAAACAATCAACAATTCGTTAATGACGTCGACAACGGAAATCCAAATGGAATTTGCGTCTTGTTCTACCCATCCTGGTTTTGGATAGAGACATTTTACTGGGCGTTGAGCTTGGAAAAGTTTTTCGCCAGAGTGAGAGATAAGAATGGCACGAGTCGAAGTCGTACCTTGGTCTATCGCCAAAATATATTTCTTCATAGATGTTGGTCCTTTTTACCTATTTGCCGATATTATGAAACAAAATTAAAAAAATAAAAAGGCTTTGTTGCACGCAAAGCCAAAATTTTTTAATCAACTTAATTAATTAGCCACGTTTGTTGGCAAGTGCTGCCTCAATATCCGCGACTTCTTTGATGATTTTCTTAGTAAGAACCTCGCAACCATCGTTGGTGATTAATAAGTCGTCTTCGATTCTAATGCCAATTCCTCTGTCGGCCATATAAAGTCCTGGTTCGTCAGAAATAACCATGCCTGGCTCAAGAGGAATCTTCTTATAGTCTCTAGAAAGAGGAGATAAATATGGGTCATGAGTATCAAGACCAATAAGGTGAGATACACCATGGAAATAATAGTTGATGATGTCTTCTTTATTCTCAATAAAGCCTGCAGCAAGACATTCAGTGGCTAAATAATCCACGGTTGCTTGTTGAAGTTCTTCGATTGTAATACCTGGGCGTGCTTTATTTGCAACCATCTTGTTACAGCCTAAAACAATTTCATAAACTTGTTTTTGAAGAGGAGTAAATTTGCCGTTTATTGGAACGGTGCGGCTAACATCGGCACAGTAATAATTCTTTCTTGAACCTAAATCGCAAAGAAGAAGATCGCCATCCTTAAGGGTGTCTTTTGGTGTTGGGTAATGAAGGGTCGTGCCATGTATTCCCGAAGCCATGATTGTCGGAAAAGCCAAGCCTTCATAGCCATTTAAGTCATTAACCGTTTTTAAGAAAAGGTCAGCAAGCTCGTATTCATGAATTCCCGCTCTCATACAAGACCAAATTGAATAGATGCCAACTTGGGTTGTATCAATCGCAGAACGTAACTCGGCAATTTCACGGACGGATTTTCTTAAACGTAAGGTCGTAAGTAATGGATAGGCATCAGATACGACGACATGCGAATAGGTTGTCTCAAGGGTTTTCTTAAGATCTCTTGTGTCCATATCATCAGCAATCTTGATTTCACGATCTAAATCTAAATAAAGTTTATTGATTTCACCATAGACTGCAAATTTAGGATTCAATATTTCATCGATTTTTGCAGTTAAGGAATCAATAACTTGGATATTCTTAAATCCAGAGATCTTGCCTGCTTCGGCAGGAGTTAGTCTCTTGCCGTACCACTTCTCTTTTCTTTCGTCGAACGGTGAGATAAATAAGAATTCTTTCATTTCACCATAGGAGTTAACAAGTAATAAAGCAGAGTCTTCTTGATCGATACCTGTTAAATAATAGAAATTTCTATTAACCTCAAAAGGATATGTTTCATC
>CAVKFY010000072.1:39622-42267 GCA_963655775.1 Alistipes communis | reverse complement strand
TATGAGTTTTGACCCATCTTTTGCTCTAACAACACAATAGTCTCCACATGTGTGGTTCTCGGAAACATATCTATTGGTTGAATTTTCTTTATTTCATAATCGGAAACGAGCTCTTTTAAATCTCTTGCTAAAGATGATGGACCACAAGAAATATACACAATCCTTGATGGAGATAATTTCTTAACCGCTTCAAGGAATTTAGGTGTTGACCCTTTTCTTGGAGGATCCATGAATAAGACATCTAGATGCTTATTCTCTCTTGCCATTCTTTCAATAAAGATAGTCGCATCATCTAAACGCTCTTCAAAGTTAGTGATGTTATTAAGTTTCATATTCTCTAAGGCATCACTTACCGCTTCAGGAACAATCTCAACAGAATAGACTTTATTAACGTATTTAGACGCCACAAGACCAATTGTCCCAATGCCTGAATATGCATCAAGAACAATATCTTCTTTGTCTAATGAGGCGAATTCCATCGCTTTGGAATATAAGACTTCAGTCATGATTGGATTCACTTGATAGAAAGAACTTGCAGACACTTTAAACTTAAGACTACATAGCTCATCTTCGATATATCCATCACCATATAGAAGAATATTTCTTTCACCAAGAATGACATTTGTTTTCTTACCATTCACTGATTGAATGAATGTGGTAACCTCGGGACAAATTCTCTTAAATTTCTCAATTAGGCGGAATTTGTCGTGGATTTTTTCATTTTTGGTAACTAAAACAACAAGAATTTGGTTGTTTTTATATGATGTTCTAATAAGCAAATGTCTAAGATCACCTTTGTCTGTTTCTTCATCATATGGTTCTATTTTTAATTCTTTGACTACAGAGAGTAATTTATTTGCAACATCCTCTCCTCTTACGTCTTGAATCAAACATCTCTTAATAGGAAATACCTTATGTGTTCCTTCTTTGTAGAAGCCTAAAACGGTCGCACCGTTTTTGTCTTTTCCAAAATGTAATTGAATCTTATTACGGTAATTTGTTGGATCTTCCATTCCTATTGTAGGCAAAATGTCAAAATCAATTCCTCCAACCTTATGGAGTTGGTTCTTAATAAGATTTCTCTTATGTTCTTTCTCTGCTTGATAAGAGTAGTCTTGGAAAATACACCCACCACATCCAAAGAAATACGGGCATTTAGATTCAATCCTATCTTTTGATTTCTTATTCAAAGAAAGAACTTTACCAAAGTATTGTCCATTACGTTTATAAGAGATAAGTATCTCTCCTTCATCTCCTGGATAGAAATCAGGTACGTATACCAATTTATCCTCGTATTTGCATTCTCCTAATCCTAAATAGGAAAGAGAAATGCAGCTTGCTATAAACTTCTTATTTATTAATTCATCTTTCATATTGCCTACTCCTAAATTATTCTTGCTCAAAACTCATATTGTTGATGACGAATTCATCAAATAGAGGAAGAGCAAACTCAACGCTTCCTCTCTCATCACTATAAAGAACACCTTTATCAATCAGTCTCTTTCTATATGGATTGAAATAATTAGCTTCGAGATTTCCTGATTCTAAGATGTCCTTAACTCTCCTGCTTTTGCATTTTGCTATGATATTAAGAATCTTCTTATCTGAAGGAGATAGCTCTGACCATATCTCCTTATAAGAGTATTCTTCTAAGTAGAATTTGTAATCATCCAACGCTTCTAAATAGTTGCCGTTATGTCTATACGTTAAGAATCCCAAAGCTTGGAAGGCAAAGGCATATCCAGAGGTCAACAAAGACATCTTTCTTGCATCTTCATCGCTTATTTCAAATACCTCTTTATATTTCCTTTCAATCGAAGTTAGATTGAGAGGACCTAAATCTATACGCGGGGATCTATAAAGGAACGTTAATGTCTTTTGATCTTGTAGATTTCTTATGTTCTCATAGAGTCCTGTCATTAGTAAGAAGATAGGAAGATCTTCTCTAACTAACATTTGAAACATATTGGCAAAGACTCTCATATTCTTGCTATTCGTCGCTTCATCGATTGTTATCAATACTCTTTTGCCTTGTTTCTTCAAATGCTCGAGAATCTTACTTATCGCATCTTCTTTGTCGGTAATCTTATTCTCCAATTTCGCACCAACAGTTAAAACGTTAAACAAAGTGAGATTGAAATTAAGCGATGAGATAAGTTTGCCAGCTTGACTGTTAAGCTTTGATAAGAGGCTATCTTGCATATCGGTTTCAGGATTTAATTCAATAACAATCCAGTTAGAATCTTTTTTGAAATATTGAGAAATCTCCGTCATAAGTACGGTCTTTCCACTGCCTCTTATTGATGTAATCAAATATATTTGCTGATTAATCGTTTCATTTGAGAAGGCTTCTATTATTTCGTTTTTCTCTCTTGGCCTTTCGATAGCTAAGCCAGGATACTTACCGAATATAATCGAGAATGGATTGTTATTCATTGTTTTACTCTCCTTTACTAATTTCAAATTCCTTTACTATATTTTACTATTCTTTACTATTCTTTACTATTTTTATTTTCTTTTACTATCCTTTACTATCTTTTACTATTCTTTACTATTTTGCGCAAAAGAAAATGGTGCGCATGGCACCATATTCATTTGTGTTATTAAGCTTATGCGGCCGCTTTTTCTTTAGGGGCTTTAATTAA
>CAVKFY010000072.1:0-39612 GCA_963655775.1 Alistipes communis | reverse complement strand
GAATTTCACTTGCAGCATCAAGTCTTGGGAAGAGTTGATCGCCTTTGTTAACTTTTTGACCGCCTAAGGAACCAAATTTAACGGCAGTCTCGTAGTTTCTCATCTCAGATGGCACTCCTAATTGATCAAAGAGTTTCTCTGATTTTGTAACAAGAATTGGAGAAAGTAACATTCCAGAAAGGAATATTGCATTTGCTAGGTGAGACATACATGAAGCAAGCTCATCTTTCTTAGCTGGGTCTTTTGCTAAAGCCCATGGTGCACTTTCTTCGATGTACTTATTTGCAGCAGAAACTAAATCCATAACTGCTGCATACGCTTCGGTGACCTTCAAATCATCAGAAAGAATTTCATATGACTTAACGGTTTTCTCCGCTACTTCTTTCAATCCTTCATCAAGAGAATTGAGTTCTCCCTTATATTCAGGAATGATTCCATCAAAATATTTGATGATCATTGAAATTGAACGATTAAGCAAATTACCGAAGTTATTTGCTAAATCGATATTCAAACGTTCAACGAATTGTTCTGGGGTGAATTGTCCATCTTGTCCAAAAGGAATTTCACGGGCGAGATAATATCTAACCGCATCAACACCAAATCTCTCTACGAGAGGAGGAACTGGAATAACATTTCCTTTGGATTTAGACATCTTTCCGTCCTTCATCATCATAAGGCCATGAACGAAGACTCTAGATGGTTGGCGAAGATTAAGCGCCTTTAAGAACATCGGCCAATAAATCGTATGGAAACGAGTGATATCTGCACCAATGAGGTGAACGATTTCTGTATCTTTATCCATCCAGTAATTTTGGAATTTGGAATCATCTTCTTGGAGATATCCTAAAGCAGTGATGTAGTTTGTAAGGGCATCAAGCCAAACGTAGATAACGTGTCCTTCTGCTTCTTTTACTGGGATACCCCAATCAAAGGAGGTACGTGTGACACAAAGATCATTCAAACCAGGTTTGATGAAGTTATTGACCATCTCTGTTTTTCTTCCTACTGGAGTAACGAATTTAGGCTCGTTATCAAAGAGATTAACAACATCATCCACATACTTCTTACATCTAAAGAAATATGCTGGCTCTTCTTTTTGCTCAAGTGGTCTATGGCATTCTGGGCAAAGATGATCATCATTATCGATTTGAGTATCAGTCCAGAATGTTTCTTCATGGACACAATACCAACCTTTGTAGGCAGAAAGATATACGTCATCATTCTCTACAAACTTGCTAAATATCTTTTGCACAGTCTCGTAGTGTCTTGGTTGAGTTGTTCTAATGAAATCATCATTAGAGATACGCATGGTTTCCCAAAGGGAAGTAAATTTTGTAGCAATATTATCAACAAACTCTTGTGGGGTGACGCCTGCTGCTTTGGCGTTATCTTGGATCTTTTCTCCATGCTCATCTAAACCTGTGAGGAAATATGTGTCAAATCCTCTCATTCTCTTGCCTCTAGCAATGATATCCGCCATTGTTGTGCAATAGGCGTGACCAAGGTGAGGCGAAGCACTTGGATAGTAGATAGGTGTGGTGATATAGAATTTTTTGCTCATGGCTAATGAAACCCTCCTTGCAAAATATAATCTCTAAATATTCGTATAAAAAACGATAGAACTAGGCCTATCGTTTTCTTTTTTTATTCTTCGTGATGGTGTGTATTTGATGGCCCAGTTGTTATAGCCGTATCACGATAGTCTCCAAGCATCTTGGATCTTGTTGGATGGCGAAGCTTACGAATAGCTTTGGCTTCGATTTGACGGATACGTTCACGTGTGACGTCAAACTCTTTGCCAACTTCTTCTAACGTTCTAAGACGTCCATCATCAAGACCATAACGTAAGCGGAGAACCTTTTCTTCTCTTGCGGTTAAGCATTCACTCATTGCTTGGTAGAGTCTTTCTTTAAGCAATGATTTTGAGGCGTATTCTCCTGGGGATAATTCGGAATCATCACGAACGAAGTCGCCTAATTTAGAATCATCTTCTTCACCGATTGGGGTATCAAGAGAAACTGGTTCAAGAGCAATGCGTTGGACATCTCTGATTTGGGATGGAGATAATTCTCCATTCATCTTTTCGGAGATTTCTTCTGGTGTTGGATCTCTTCCAAGTTCCTGAACAAGGGCTCTTTGAACACGAGTCATCTTGTTAATTGTTTCAACCATATGAACTGGGATACGGATTGTTCTTGCTTGGTCAGCAATAGCTCTAGTAATGGCTTGTCTAATCCACCAAGTCGCATAGGTTGAGAACTTAAAGCCTTTTGTGTAGTCGAACTTCTCAACTGCTTTTAAAAGACCTTGGTTACCTTCTTGAATCAAATCAAGGAATGGCATGCCACGTCCAAGATATTTCTTGGCAATGGCGATAACAAGACGAAGGTTGCGATTAACAAGGGCATCTCTTCCTTCTCTTCCTGTTTCGATAATTTCATTTAAACGATCGATTTCAGCTTGATCACCCTTCGCTTGTGCTTCAGGGAGTTTCTTCTTTGCTTCTTCGCCTTCAACAACGGCTTTAGCAAATTTTTGTTCTTCTTCAACGGTTAAAAGTTGGTATTGACCGATGTCCTTAAGATACATCTTAACGGAATCGTTAACTTTAACGTCACCAGATTGAACGTTTAAGAAGTCATCATCGATATCAACTGATTCCCCTTCTCCATCAACGTCTAGGTCATCATCTCCAGAATTGCCCATAAGTTCAGCTTCAGTTGGTTCGCTTACTTCAGGAGCTTCATCACCGTTAACGACTTTGATATTTTCGCTGGCGAAATATTCCATCAACTCTTGAACATCATTATCTTCAAGAGCTAAGCGGTTCTTATCGATGTAATCGTATACTTCTTGTTGATTTATTGAGCCATTTTCCTTTGCACGAGCAAGGAATTCTTTTTTGATGGCGTCCATTCCTGCAACTTCTTCAGGATCTTTTTCTTCTTCATCAAGGTCAAAGACTTCATCATCTTCTTCAACAGTAGTCTTGCTAACAACCGTTTTCTTCTTTTTGGTTGTTTTTGTTTCTGCTTTCTTTGGCATAGTCTACCTCCATTAATACTCCATCGTATCATACGCTTAAAACTACAAAAAAACTACTAAAGTCTGAAAAATATCTATATTTATAGATAAGTTTTGCCAATACGATACAAATCAGATGAACGTATGAAATGTCTTTTAAATGGTTTAAGGACAGATTACAAATATATGACCAAGTATGATTTTATAAGGATTTCACATGTAAAAATCGAATTTTCATCGTTAAAACCCATTTATTTTGTGTTTTGACTACGAAAAAAGCTCCTCAATTAGAGGAGCTATCATTACCAAATTAAACTTATTTCTTGTTGGCTTTTTCAAGTTTCTTGTTGAACTTGTCGATACGGCCATCAGTAGAAACTGATCTTTGTTTGCCAGTGTAGAATGGGTGGCAGTTAGAGCAGGTTTCAACCTTGATTTCTTCGCCCATGGTTGAGCCAGATTCGAAAGTTGCACCGCAGCTGATGCAGGTGACTTTGCAGTGATGGTAATTTGGATGGATTCCTTGTTTCATTTTCTAATACTCCTTTCGCCTAGTTACTCTTACGATAACTAAGAGAGATACGGGCATAATCTTACCGAAGGAAAGAGAACTTATCAAGATAAAGTTTCCTAACTAGACTATTCTTTCGTTAAATTAATCCCGTCTTGTTTCAATTCTTTTTCTTTTTCGAGTTTTTTGCTTTCTTCTTTTTCCTTTTTGTCAGAAAAATACATCACCACTCCATAGGAAATCTCTCCAGCACATATAGCCATAAGAGGGAATATCACGTAATAAAGGAATGATGGATCCTGACAATATTTATTTGTTGGGATTGATGTAATTCCTTTAGCAAGGATGAATATCGATACGACAAGTCCTACACCAAAGAGAACAATTAACATCAAGGATGTAATGTATTTGTTATCTTTGCCAATTAAGACAAATTCACTTACTAGCATTAACGCTAGACAAAGAATGACATACATCAAAGGTTTAAAGATGTTTGCTAGATAATATGCGTTAACATCATCACCAGGATTGATATACATCGAGGTCATCAAAATGACCATCTGATAGAAAAAGAATGTTGCCGCTCCAACGAATAGAAGATATGCGGCGATTTTCTTAATGATTTTAGCTGCTTCCATGTTTATATTGCGATTTCTTCTCCAGGACGTATGACTAATTTCTTAGGAGTGTTGATTCCTTTTACAACGTCCTCGTCAAAGTCTACACCAACATGGGTATGCATAGGAATGGCAAAACGTGGATTTATTGCTTCAATCGCTTTATCAAACTCATCAACAGGCATTGTATAGAAGCCATCGCATGGCAATAAAGCATAATCGATATTTTCTTTATTTAAATCTCTCATCTCAGGAATGAAGTCTGTGTCTCCGGCATGATAGAGTTTCAATCCATCAAAAGAAACGATATATCCGACACATTCATCTTTAACGTGATGGGAGTTATATGCAGGTGCTGCTTTGATTTGAATTCCATTGATATCAAACTCTTTATAGGAGCCGTTATTCAAGGCGTTGATGCTACGAATAACCTTGGCACCAGTTTTCAAAGGAACAAGCTTTAGTTCGTTATGGTCATAATGTTCATGAGTGATTAAAACCAAATCTGCAGGCAAACTATACATATAAGGTTGCCCACCAAACGGATCGATATAGATAACTTTTCCTTCATTGGTTTTGATTCTAAATGTCGCATGTCCTAAGTAATAAAGAGTTGCCATATATTTCTCCTCCTTTATAGCATTAACTTTTTCTCTTCATAGAGCTTTTTGAACGTTGGAGTTATATAACGTTCAGGAAGATACAATATTTGTTTGGATATTGCTGGGTTGACGATAAATAAATTTAACCCCAAATTGAAAGAATATTCAAAGCTTCTGTTACGAAAAGTTTTACAAAAGAAGACAATATGACCTTCTGAGAGGGTAAAAGGCATCTCTTCATATGGTGCGTCACTTAAGGGGTCTTCAAGGAGTCTTTTTAGTTTTTTGGATTTTATATCTTTAGGTGAAATATCCAAAAATTGCTGGATATTCTCGGTTATTTTCTTAAAAATCGATGGATTTTCCGCCAAATTCCTTTCTGGAGAGAACAAAACATAAGAAATCGGTGCTGAATCCTTAATGTTCCATTCAGAAAAAACATAGCCATAAAATAACTCACCAGTTCTTATAACCTTCTCTCTTTGATAATAAGCCCTAGTCAAAAAGCCAGTAAACTTGCCTTTAAAAGAATCCTTTGAAGAAATAAACTTAATGTCATCTTTTGTAAACGAAAGCTGTGTCTTCTTGAACTCTTCTCTTTCCTTTTCAAGCAATTCGTAAAAATCGATCACGAATGTATTATAGCAAATGCAACTTTTAGTTTCTTTTTGAAATATTTTAGTGAGTTAATTTTCTAAGGGTGCTAACATTCCCCGTGTTAGGAGAATAAGCCTATGATATCTAATAAATTGGCTATGGACGTTTTAAACACCGCATTAGCAACAGGCGGAGACTACGCTGAGATATATTTCGAAGATAAGATAAATGAAAATGTCAGTGTGGAGAATCTCTCTGTTGAATCAGCGATTAAAAGTTGTTCATATGGGTGCGGTATCCGTATTCTAAAAGGATTCAACTCTGTATACGGCTACACATCGAAACTAAACAGAAAATCACTTATTGATTTAGCAACAAAACTTTCTAAACGTTTTTCTGATGAAAGACTAATCACCGTCAAATCGGTTAAAAACGAAAAAGTAAAAATCATAAACAAAATCAAAGAACATTTAACCGATGTTCCACTAAGCGAAAAAATCACTTATTGCAAAGAGGTTAGTGAAATCACAAAGAAGGTTGATGATCGTATAGTAATGGCTGGTGCATATTTCACAGACCATTATAAAAAGATTGAAATCTGGAATGCCGAGGGCGAAGAAGCTAAGCATTTCCGTAACACGGAAGAAAGAGGAAGACTACTTATCGAAGCAGTCGCAAAAGATGGAGACGATATAGAGTCTTACTTCTCTGGTCCAGGTAGATTTGACTCATGGTCATATTTCAAAAACACTCTTGCATATAAAGATCTTGCAAAGATGGCTGGAGAAAAAGCAATTGCCCTACTATCCGCAAAAGAATGCCCACAAGGTAAATTTGATGTTGTGGTCGCCAATGGCTGGGGTGGAGTTGTTTTCCACGAAGCCTGTGGTCACTCACTTGAAGCAGCTGCTACAGCAAAGAAGCTTTCTGTCTTCTCAGATTCTTTAGGCAAGCAAATAGCAAGTCCTATAGTTTCTGCATACGATGATGGAACAATCCCTAACGAATGGGGTTCTAACAATATCGATTCAGAAGGTCACGTTACTCAAAAGAACCTCCTCATCAAGGATGGTATTTGTGTTAACTTCATGATCGATAAGCTTAATGGCAGACGTTTGGGCTTAGAAGCAAACGGTACGTCAAGAAGACAAGACTACAGGTTTGAGCCTACATCAAGAATGTCTAACACCTACATTGCTGCAGGTAAGGATAATCCAGAAGACATCATCAAAGACACAAAGCTAGGAATTTATGTTGCTAACTTTGGCGGAGGGTCGGTTGAACCTACAACAGGCAATTTCAACTTCTCTGCGGATGAAGCCTATATCATTCGTAATGGCAAAATCTGTGAGATGGTAAAAGGCTGCACGCTTATTGGTTCAGGCAAAGAAGTCTTAATGAACATTGATAGAATTGGAAACGACGTTGCTCTAGGCCAAGGAATGTGCGGAGCCTCATCTGGTATGGTTCCAGTAAACGTTGGCCAACCAACTATCCGCATTAAAAACATCTCCGTTGGTGGAAGAGGAGGAGAATTAAAATGAACGTCAAAAAGTTTTTTGAAAAAGCAAAAGAAGCAGGCATAACTTCCTGCCAATTACAAACAGTCTCTTCTTCGTCAATTTCAATATCATTATTTCATCACGAAATAGATTCCTATAGTGTCAACAACGATCAAGCAATTGCGGCTGGTGGAATGTATGACGGTAAGTTTGGATATTGTTCAACAGAGAAGGCAGAAGATGAATCCATAGATTTCTTAATCCAAGGAATCGTTGAATCTGCTAAATCATCTGAAAGAACAGACTGCTTAGAACTATTTAAGGGTTCTGAGAAATACAAAAAGAAAACATTCTTCTCTAAAGAATTAAAGAATCAACCTCTTGAAGAAAAAATAGAACTCATCAAAAAGGTTGAAAATGATATCTTTGCAAAAGATCCAAAAGTTAATGATGTCGAAGGTGTGACATATTCCGAATGCGAATCGGAACACTACTTCTACAACTCCTATGGCCTTAAATTAAACGAGAAGTCAAACTCCTGTTCTATTTATGCTGGAGTTGTCCTAAAAGACGGAGAAGAAGTCAAAACGAATTCTAAGGCCTATATTGGACCAGATCTTTCTAAATTCAAAGAAGAAGACTTTGTCACAGACCTAGTCGAAGAGGCAAAGAAAAAATTTGGTGGCACACAATGTAAGGCTGGTAAGTATCCAACGTTGCTTGATAGATCGGTATTCATTTCGTTGCTTAGCGCATTCATCCAAGCGAATTCTTCTATTGCTATCCAAAAGAATCGTTCCTACCTCATTGGTCTCGAAGGAAAGAAGGTTGCATCTAGCAAGCTTTCCATTGACGAGGTTCCGCTTAAGAAAGGACCTACCTACACCTACTTCGATGGAGAGGGTGTAGCAAGAACAAACAAAAAGATCGTCAATCATGGCGTTTTGATGACTCATTTCTACAACAGAGAAACGGCTGCGAAAGCGAATAGAGAGACTACAGGCAACGCCACACTTAGCGCCGGTAAAATAGGCGTAGGAGCCACAAACATCGTTGTAAAGCCTGGGAAACTATCAAAAGATGAACTTATCAAGAATATAAAGGAAGGCGTTTATATCACCGATGTGGCAGGCTTAGGAACAGGTTTAAATTCCTCTAGCGGAGACTTCTCTTGTCAAGCAGAAGGATTCATGATTAGGGATGGTAAAGTTGCTGAGCCGTTAGATCTAATTACCTTGGCTGGAAACATCAAACAAATGATGCTAGATATTAAGGCGTTAGACAATAACGTTAAAGATATTTACAGTTTCTCATGTCCTGATGCACTCATCAAAAAAATGTCTATCGGCGGCAAGAATTAAACCCCTAAAATTCAACAAACTAACCCGTGTAAAAACGGGTTTTTCTTTTTTGCCTAAATACCCTTTTCTACACCGAGAAGGTTATGGATTAATAGACATTGAAAATCGTTCTTTTTGGCTCAAAAACACAAAATTAACAGTCAAAATCATTCGATGGTTATCTATATTTTCAAAATATTGAAGTTATCTTTTTACCTTTTTTTCTGTTCGTGATATAATTCGATTGTGCAAAGTAAATTATTATTAAACATACAGAAAAAATTCGAACCGTCTGAACTCTTCTTCCTCTCAGATATTCATGACAAGAACATGACCGATGCGGCAGTCAAAGAAGAGCTTCTAAGATTAACGAAATCAAAGGATATCTATCGTTATTCATATGGGGTCTATTACCTTCCAGGAAAGGAAGAACCAAGCGCCCTTAGAGCAATCGAATTAAGATATATTTCCAAGGATTCTGACATCTATGGATTCTATACTGGAGACAATTTTATCAACGCTTTAAAAGGCAAAAAAATCTCTCTTGAAGATCGTATTGAAATCATGACCAACAAGGCCACATCAGGAAAGAAAAACGTTTATATGTTTGAGAAACGTTTTACCCTCAGAAAGCCTTATTACAAGATAGATAAGTACAATATGACCACAAACGCATTCTTATCTTATATTGCTATGACTCCTCTTGCAGAGATTAAGAGAAATTATTCGATACTTGCTAACTATTGTAGAAAAGAGCACCTTTCTGCATCAGACGTTATGGAGATGGCGCAGTACTTTCCAACAAAAACCGCCTCTAAATTACTTTCTAGCGATCTTTATAGATCTCTTTGGAAACATTAATATCTTCATTCAATACTCATATATTGAACACGATTCAATTAAATTATCCTTAGTCACTTTGCTAAGGATTTTTTTGTTATGTTTGATATGCTTATTTGAAAGGCATTTTAAATGATTAAAAAAGCTTATATTGACACGTAATTTCGAGTTTGAATATTTATTCATCTTTTTGTTAAACGTTTAAAATTGCGGCTTTTATGGCCTCTTAAAACCCCTAAGTTATTTCTACGATAAAGACAAGTTATCGTTTACATAGGGTTTTTCTGACCTTTTTTAATTGATGCTTTTCTCCTTTCCGATGTTGTTTATCAGAAACCAGGTCGCAATTATAGATAGGCTAATCGAAACGTTACATGTCTCCGTTTTCGTAATCAATATGTTGGCTACAAAGAAAAAACCAGCATCGCTAGGACACTGGTTAAGAAACGTTTTTAAGAAGATTATTTATTCTCTTCTTTGTTTTCTTCTTTGGTCTCTTCCTTAGGCTCTTCAGCTTTTGGGGAAGATTCTTCATCCGCAAAAGAATAATCGCTGTAATCCCAGTCAGGATGTTTCTCTGCAACCTTTCTAAGGGATTGTTTGATTAAATCGAGTTCGATTGCTTTCTTCTCTTCGCCAGAATCTTTAATGGCCTTATCGGCTCTAGAAAGGGCTTCTTTTGTTTCTCCTTCACTTTCATCAATAAGTCCAGAGACAAGTAAATAAGCTCTTACAGAAGGTGCGCTAGAGAGGTTAGCAATATATTTCTTATTATCTAATGGTAAATCAATGTATTCACTCTTTGCTGTTTCAAAGTCAGAAACTAATAAATGAATAGAAAGCTTTTGGGCAACCGCATCGTTATAGACACGAGCAGAAACCTTTTCTTTTGATTTGATTGTATATTCGTTGATCTCTAATGCTTTATCGTAATTCTTCTCTGTTAAAGCCTTATATAAAGCAATTTGATTTAAAGAGTTTGTGAAGTCCGTTACCTCTGTGTAAATAGGGGTTTCTGGGAGTTCTTCTCCAAGAGACATCTTCTCTTGTGCGAGTAAAAGATTGTTATAAGCAAGGGCATTTGTCTTGTTATTCAAAATAGTCATTAAATAGCCATCGTTCTTGCTATCTAAAGCGGCAGGGAAGATGTTATAAAGGTTGACGAGAACAACAATGGTTAAAACGATGAGTGCAAAGATATAAGAAGAATACCAGATTGGTTGGTTTGCTTTTAAGGTAAGACCGATAACCATGAATGCAACACATGCCGCAACCTCAAGAAGAAGCAACACAAGTGGAGCATAGATATAGTGTCTTGGATTTGCTTTGCTCGCATCTTTTGGGGAGATACCAGTTTCACCAGTTAAACCATCAAAGCCAAAAGAGAACGAGAAACGGAATTTTCCTGTTTTATCCTTTTGGAATTGCATGCCCAAAATATTGATTTTTGTAATTTTATATCCACCAATTTTGGCTCCAATGATATGGCCAATTTCAAGCAAGTTTGCTGATAGTAAAATACCAGAAACAACTGCAATAATGATGAATAAGATGCTATGCATTGGTAAGGTTGCTTCAGCAACTGCTGGTCTAAGCATCGCAAAGCCAACGACAGCAGCTATTGCAAGCATCAAGACATAGACAACCCAGCCCATGACTTCACTTTTTTTCATATGATTAATCCTCCATATTTTGTGTTCGTAATGATCAAACACACGTGTATCATTACATAATTTAAAGCCAAGAAGGATATAATTCCTTAAAAAGACTGGTTAATTATATTCCTTCTTGGTAAATAGTAATAAGGTTTTCTATTTTCTCTTTTCCTCTCTAGTTAGGGAAATTAACGCCGGATATAAGAGAAGAGTGGCGTTTTGAATATATTTCTTAAGGGCTTTTTCTGCTTTCTGAGCAGTGACATCCTTGTTCTTAAAAACATAACCGAATTCTTGCGAAATGTTGCCTGCAAATCTTCTTGCAACATGTCTATATGTCGCTTTGGTAAGGCCAACCCCGCTATGAGGATTATACAGATTGATCATTCTTGTGATTATTTTGTTATAGAAGAAGTCATCAACCAATTCTGCCCCAGCAGAAAGATAAGTAGAATGCAAGAAATCAAAGTTGCGAATTGAGTATGCCAAAAGACATTCTAATATCTCATTTATCTCATTACAGTCTATTAATCCTGGCACGTCTTCATTCAAGAAGATTGAGGCTAAAAGATCATAGATGTCTTGATAATGATAATAGAAGGTTTGGCGATGCAAATGGAGCTTGTCGCATAACGTTGTAACGTTAATGTCAGAAAGTTGCTTTGTTTGCATCATTTCTTTGAGAGCTATTTTGAATTTTTGCTCTGTTGTCATTACTTACCTGCTTTCCTTAAGGCTGCATATTCTACAGCAATTTTTGCACCAAGTTCAGCATTGTTAAGAACTAAGGCGATATTTGTATCGAGGCTCTTACCACCGGTGACTTCAGCAATCTTTGCTAACAAGAATGGGGTGATGTCCTTTCCTTTGATGCCTTTTTCATCACATTCTCTTATTGCATCATCGATGATCTTATCGATGTATTCATGCGAGAGAGCGTATTTCTCTGGGACAGGATTGGCAATCAATAAGCCACCAGTAAGTCCCATATCACGTTTTGCATTAATGATTTTGGCCGCTTCAAGAGGAGAATCGAAGACAACATCAACTGGTTTGCCAGAGTTACGGCAATAGAAGTTAGCAAAGCCTTTTTCTTTATAGGACATAACGGTTACACCTTGTGTCTCTAAGACTTCTAAGGTCTTATCGATATCAAGAATAGCCTTGCAACCTGCACAAACAACAGTTACTGGATTTTCACCGATTTCATATAGGTCTCTAGAGATATCCATCGTGTTTTCTGCTCCACGATGAACTCCGCCAATGCCACCTGTGACAAAGACTTCAATGCCCGCTGCTTTGGCCATAAGGATTGTTCCACTAACTGTTGTGGCTCCCCAACCTCTATTAGCAACAACCACAGGGAAATCACGTTTAGATACTTTTGCAATACCTTTTCTTTTACCAAACTCTTCAATCATTGCTGGTGTCATACCAATGATTGGCTCACCATCAATGATGCCCATTGTCGCAGGAATTGCCCCATTATCACGAATGACTTTTTCTACAGAAAGTGCAGTTTGGACATTTCTTGGATATGGCATACCATGAGAGATGATTGTACTCTCTAAAGCAACAACGGCTTTACCTTCTTCTAAGGCTTTTTTTACTTCAGGATTAATTCTCATTCTTTTCGACTCCTTCTTAATGAAATTTTCTGAAAGAAACGTATATCAAGGAAAACAAACAAGGCGTAAAGACCAATAAGGCCAATGATTAATAAGACGCAGAATATCCAGTGATTTCCGTCCATACAAGAGTATTTCAACCCAAAGATGGACGTTAATTCATCTGCAGGAATTTCTTTTCTACTAATGATTTTAGTAAGTTGGGTTCCAAAAAAGAAATCAAGGATGAAGAAGACTACGCCTGCGGTTGTAAGAAGACCGAATATACTTCCACGATATGCATCGAATTTCCAAGAAACCCTAGCCATAACGCAATAGCTTAAAACAGTGAAAGCTATGGTAGAAACAAACATCGCTTGATCTTTATTCATTAATTCTGGCGAGAAGAAGGATATTCCATAGCAAATCAAAACAGAAATTATCTGGACTAACGCTCCAGGTATAGCACGTCTAAGAACGTTATTCATGAAGCTGTCTTTGATTCTATCGTTGGTCTTTTGAAGAGCAAGGAAGAAACCTCCTCCACCAATCGTGATTATCTCCCAAACGTATAAGTTCTTTGGTGCGAATGGATAAGGAATTCCTCCACATAATTGAGATATAAGGAACACAAAGCTGAGAACAATGGCAAATATTGTTTTGCCTAAGAAAAGAGATGCACTTCTTTGAAGGTTGTTGATGGCTCTTCTTCCTTCTGCAACAACATCAGGAAGCTTTGAGAAGTCGTTATCTACTGAAACGATATGAGAAACGTTTCTTGCCGCAGATGATCCAGAACCCATGGCAATCGAGCAATCCGCTTTCTTAAGAGCAAGAATATCGTTAACTCCATCACCGGTCATAGCAACCTTATGTCCTTCTTTTTGTAAGGCAGCAATGATACTTGCTTTTTGCTCAGGTTTTACACGTCCAAAGACAGCATATTTTGGCGCAATCTCATCAATTTCCGAATCTTCAACGTTTTCCATTGAAATATAGTTTTCCGCATGAGGAACGCCTGCTTCTTTGGCTATATAAGATACTGTTGCAGCATTATCGCCAGAGATGATTTTTACATCCACGCCATTCGAAACAAACCATTCGATATTCTTTCTAGCATCAGATTTAACGTGATCGGTTAAAGAAATAATGCCAACAAGCTTAATATCGCTTGGTAATTCATCTTTAATTGCTTTCTTTGAGAAATACACGCCTAAAACTCTAAAACCCGCTTTGGCTAAAGAATCGAGTTTTTCTTTTTGCTCAGGACTTACTTCTCCTTTGATAAATTCAGGCGCGCCATAAATAAAGGAACCTACTTTTGTAAAACATCCATAGGCGTATTTTTTATCCGAATCAAAAGGTAAAACTTTATTTGGTTTTAAATCTGAATCCTTAAAAGAAGAAAGGAGACATTTTGCTGTCGCATTGCTATCTCCGGTTTCTTTTAAAATGGCATGTAAGTATTTTTCTAAATCATCTCTTTCAAAACCGCCATAGCAATCTAAATTGGCTAAATTCAATTGGCCATCAGTAATTGTTCCAGTCTTATCAAAACAAATGGTATCGACCTTTGCAAGCATCTCAACACAATAGAGTTCTTGAACGTTCATCTTCTTTCTTGCAAGCCTTCCAATAGAAACAGCTAAAGCTAAAGAAACAAGAAGATATAAACCAGCAGGAATCATTGCAATCATTGACCCTGAAAGTGAAGGAATAAATTTTTGATACGACTCGTAAGTTAGATCGCCATTAATATGTGAGCCAATTGCCCAGACTGCAGTTGTAACTACACCCAAAGCAACAGAGATAATTCCAGTAGTTAAGAAGATGTGTAAGCAAGATGATTTAAGCTCACTGTTTGGACGTTTAAATTGCTTAACGCTCGCTTGGATGCTTTCGACGTAATTTGCCGCACCAACTTCAGAAACTCTTACGTATGCTTTTCCGGATTTAACATATGTCGCGCTTAAAACTTTATCGCCAACCTCTTTGGTGACACTGATTGATTCGCCAGTTAATAATGACTCATCAATTTCCAATTTTCCAAAAATCACCGTGGAATCCGCGCAGATTTGCTCTCCAGCAGTAAGAATCATAATATCATTTAAGACTACTTCGTTAACTGGAATGCTTATCTCTTTGCCATTACGAACAACAACAGCTTTTGGATCGGTAATTAGACGTAACTTATCAACTAAATGTCTTGTATGTATATCGGTGATTAAGCCAATAAGCATATTGCAAAGAACAGGGAAGCAGAAGAAATAATTCGTTAAGTCCATGCGGGCAATAGCCATAAGGGCAACAATGATAAAGTAGACGATATTAAAGAAAGTAAAAACGTTGCCAAAGATTATTTGCCAATATGTTTTAGTAACGTTCTTTTTTGTTTTATTTTCAAAGCCCGCTTTTCTTTGAGCTTCGACTTGTTCATCATTTAAACCTTCGTTATAGTCAACCTCTACAACTGGAGCATTCTTGATTTTTTCTATAAGTTCATCTCGATGGGTTGGCATAAAAACTATTCGCTCCTTAAGGCTTCTACCGGATCTTTCTTTGCTCCAATCCTTGCTGGAATAAATCCAGAGATAAAAGCCAAAAACACGGACAACAATATAAGTATAACTGCATGTAGAGGGTTTAGAGTAGAAATATGTTCCAACCCATTGCCTGGATACAAATGGTCAACAATCGTTGATAAAGGAATATTAAGAATCAAAGTAACTCCAATACCCAAAAGACCTGCGGCTAGACCAATCATCACACATTCTGCTTCGAAAAGATGACCAACATCTCTCTTTCTTGCTCCACAAGCTCTAATAACACCGATCTCTTTCGTTCTTTCTACAACCGAAACATAAGTGATAATTGCAGTCATAATAGAAGAAACAATTAAAGATATAGACGCAAATAAGACAAAGACTAATGATATTAAAGAAACAAGAGTTCCTAACGTTGATGTATAGGAAGACATGATATCCGTATAATAGACCGCTTGAGATTCTGGAACGCTGCTATTCCATGCATCAAGTCTTGCTTTCAAGGTATCTTTATTACTTAACGACGATGGGAAAATCAACACTGAAGTTATCAAAGAATATGATTGGAAATATGCCGTTAAATCTAGAATGTTGAAGTCTAGATTCAACTCGTCATCTTTGATATCAAACGTTTCATTTTCATATTCATTCGTATAGAAGGAAGGCTCGCTTAATCTAACAATCAATTTAGAGATAAGTTCGTTTCTTTCATCTCCGGATGAAGATGCTAATTTATCAATGAATTTACCAACTAAGTCCTCGCGATAATCCGCACCGATAGTTTTAGCTGCAGAAAAGTATCCGCTATAGTATGGAACCATTCTATAACCACCATCTATATATCTTTGCTGAGTATCGAAATATTCGTAGTTAATTGATGAGGCGATTTTGTTTGCTAAGGATGTACTTAAAGTTTCTTCTCCGCTTGTTAAATAAGAAAGAGCATTGTTAACTGCTTCGGCAAGACGATCGAGTCCATCTTGATCACTATCATTTTTTGAAGAGGTGAAATACCAAGCGTTTTTCATCACGTTTTGTAATCCGCCGCAATTCTTTTCTGTATCCTCTACAAATTCATCTTTAAGTGATGGAAGATAACCGATTGAAGCAGGCATTAAATTAATGTATGAAGTCTCAGATGGGCGTAAAACACCGACGATTTTTAAAATTTTAGGCTGATATTTTGCATCATTATTGTATAAAGCCGCATATCCTTCTTGAGTATCATCAATCTCGATATATCTGTTGATTGTTTTCGCTTCTGCTTCACCTTTATATGTAATTTTGCCTGTTTTTAGATTGTAGGTAGGAGTGATGTTTTTGTAGGCATTAACCGTAAGCTTAAAATCATCTCCTCCTTCTTGATAGAACTTAGAAGGAAAATAGGATTTATAAGTTGTTCCAATAATATCGGAGAAAGAAATACTTGCAGTTTCTTTATCCCCGGAAGCTAATAAGCCTAGACTCACAAGAGTGTTTTTAGTAACACGATTATATCTATCTGTAATTAAGACCAATTCATCGCTCGATGTAGGAAAACGACCAGAAATAATGTCATACGATTTTCCTAATCCTTCTTCTTTGCCGTATAGCTCATGGAAAATTGTTGTTGGCAAAGAGATTGCTGTATCAAGAATTGAACCTGATGCAGATGCGGATTTGTATTGATTGATTTTCACATACGACTTAGTCCCATCTGATGCGGTTAATTCTTTAAAGATGTTGAAGCTAAGTCCTTGTCTATTCAAAATCACAGATTGAGCTAGTCCATCACTCACAAGAGGATCAAGAACTTGATTCACGTATTCTTTTGTATAGTAGTTGGTATGCGAGATGGATTTTGTAGACGATGTATCGTAAACAAAAACCTTTTGATCATCTGGATATTGGGTATATCCATCATTTCTATCATTCGATGTATAAGAATAAGTTACTTTGTTGATTGTTATAGGAACGCCAGAGGCAACAGATGCTTCAAGATTAGAAACATAGGAGGAGAATCCGTTTGTAATTGATAAAACCAACGCAACACCGATAATGCCAATAGATGATGCAACCGCAGTTAATATTGTTCTTGTCTTCTTCGTGCAAATATTTTGAAATGAGCTTTTAAAAGTCGTTAAAAGACTCATTGAAGTTTTCTTTTTCTCCAATGGCAAATTATCAACAGGTTTATTTGTTGGAAGAGGAGAAGAGTCTTTAATGATTTCCCCATCTTTCATTTCAATGATTCTATCCGCATAGATTTTCGCCAATTCAGCGTTATGGGTAACCATGATAACAAGGCAGTTCTCGCTCATCTTTTTCAGAATATCCATGATTTGCACGGATGTTTTTGAATCAAGCGCACCAGTAGGTTCATCTGCCAAAATAATCTTTGGATCATTTACTATGGCTCTTGCTATGGCAACACGCTGCATCTGTCCACCAGAAAGTTGACTTGGTTTCTTTTTCTCGCTGCCAGAAAGACCTACCGCCTCTAACGCTTTTAAGGCTTTTTCTTTTCTTTCTTTACGTTTAACGCCATTTAACAACAACGCAGTCTCAACGTTAGAAAGAACGTTTGAGTGGTTTATAAGATTGTAATGTTGAAAAACAAAACCAACTTGCTCATTCCTATATGCATCCCAATCAGAATCTTTGAATTGCTTTGTCGATTTACCATTTATTAGCAAATCGCCACTAGAGTAGTGATCCAATCCACCAATAATATTCAATGTTGTTGTTTTGCCACATCCAGAAGGGCCTAAAATACAAACGAATCCTTTTTCAGCAAAAGAAACAGTTAAGTCTTTCAAAGCGTCGAATGGCTCTTTATCAACATAATATTGTTTCCTAATGTGAATTAAATCTAGCATACCTATGTATTACCGATTAGAAATTTTAACACAAAAAGTCACATATATTCGAAACTTTAGAGAATTTTTTATACATGGTACAAAAAGTATAGCAACCATCGAAACAAACTAATTATTTGTTTCTTCTATTTTTGAAAAAATCAGTTAAAAGATCATTGCATTCATCAAAAAGAATCCCATGATAAACTAAAGGTCTTTCATGTATAGAAGGCTGATCATAAACATAGTAATTAGAGATTATTGCGCCATCTTTTGGGTCAGGACATGCAAATATAAGTTTGCTGATTCTTGATTGAAGAATGGCGCCAGAACACATTAAGCAAGGCTCCAGAGTAACATAGATACTTGCACCAGTAAGACGCCAATTTCCTAAACGCTTTTCTGCTTGTTTGATTGCTTCAATTTCTGCATGTGAAGATATATCAAAAGCGTTTTCTCTGTGATTATGGCCTCTACCAATGATTTCACCATCTTTAACCACGACCGCGCCAACAGGAATCTCTCCTTCTTCTTTGGCAAGAAGAGCTTCTTGGTAAGCTATTTTCATATATTCTTCATCATTCATAATTCAATTAAAAAACCACCGCACAGGAATCTTTACTTATGGCTGCTACCTTCCGATCCTGACCAGGTTCATAAAGCGTTCCTCACGATGGCGTAATAATTATAGCAACACTGAGATTATTTTCATTCTTTTTGTGTTTTCCATTTCTTCATTTGTCATAAAAGCTCACCAAGAAATAAAACCATTGCCATATTTATTAGCTTTTCTAATAAACTTTTTCTATTTTTGTTAGAATAAAGTCATCATGAAACAAGCACCATTTATTTCCAAAAATCAAAAAATCACTATGATAGCCCCTTCTTTTGGGGTAACCACTGAGCCATATCTTACTAGATATACCCAAGCAAAGAAGAATCTAAAACGTTTAGGTTTTCAAATCGAAGAAGGTTCTTGCGTTAATCTTGCTGAAGGAGTTGTCGCATCATCTTCCCCAGAGAAACGTGCAAAAGAATTCATGGACGCATACGAATCCGATTCTTCTCTTATCCTCTCTGTTGGAGGAGGAGAATTAATGGATGAAATATTGCCAAACGTTGATTTCGATAAGATCAAAAATCTTCCACCAAAATGGTTCATAGGTTTCTCAGACAACACGAACTTAACTTACACTCTTACAACGATAACCGATTTAATAACAATCTACGGTCCTTGTGCTCCATCATTCTTTGAAAAACCAATTCGTTTAAATCAATTAGATTCATTAAGAATGCTTGGAGGGGAAAAGGATTTCTCTGGATACGAGAAATGGAACAAGCCTAACTTCAAAAAGAAATTCGATCCAAATGTTAAGAAAGAAATAAATCCACTACATCGTTTTCGTTATATGAGCAAAAAGATAATTACTCCTTATAATTGGACAGATGATGTTGAAGGAAGACTGTTAGGTGGTTGTCTGGATTGTCTTTCAATGATTTGTGGAACACGTTTCGATAAAACAAAAGAATTCATATCTAAACATCCAGAAGGCATCATTTGGTATCTCGAAGCATGCGACTTATCTCCACTAGGAATACGTAGAGTTCTCTTCCAATTAAAAGAAGCGGGTTGGTTTGGTAATGCCAAAGCATTCTTAATCGGAAGGCCTCTTTGTTGGGATAACGCTCCATTTGGATTAGATAGATTTGAAGCGGTAAAAGGAGTCCTATCTTCATTTAACGTTCCAATTTTATTTGATATCGATTTAGGACATTATTCACCATCTTTACCAATAAAGAATGGCGCTTATGCAAAAGTGTCATACAATAATAGCAATATTCATTTCGAATATAAGGAGTAAAAACATGAAAAAGGCAATTAAAATCCTCAGCATCATCGATGTGGTCCTAACAATATGTTCCATATTGACAACATTCGTTTTCTTCTTCATTTTCATTGTCGCATTAAACTCAAGCGACATAATCGCCGATGTAGCAAGACAATCCAACGCGACGGAAGAATCAATCAAATTAATGTTAACCGGATATACGGTCGGATGTTTGATTGCAACAATATGGCAAATCCCAGGATTGGTATTTGATTTTATCTTACTTAATCACGCTTCAAGTGAAAAGACATACAGCCAAGCAAGCTGGATTGTCTATGGCGCATTATCAATCGCTTTTGCAGATACCGTAGTTGGTATTCTTGCAATCGTCTACGCCGTAATGCAAGGTGAGCATAAAAACGACGACAACGTTCAAGAAGTACATTTCGAAGAAAAATAACAATTAACAAATCAACCCAAGGCGGTTATACGATAGATAATCGCCTTTTTTGTTTTTACATGATTGTTTTATTAGTAAAAAAGAGCCCTTAAGATTCTCTCTTAAGGGTTCAAGGCTTTGTTAAGCTTATTTCTTAATTGGCTTTAAGACCGATAAGCCACCCATGAATGGACGTAATACTTCAGGGATGATAACTGATCCATCAGCTTGTTGATTTTGCTCTAGAAGGGCTGGGAAGACACGAGAGGTGGCTAAGCCAGATCCATTTAAGGTGTGGCAGAAATGCATCTTGCCATCTTTGTCTTTATAACGGATCATGCCTCTACGGGCTTGGTAGTCTCTTGCGTTAGAAACAGAAGATACTTCTTTGAAGATACCCATGGATGGGATCCAAACTTCGATATCATATGTTCTAGCCATAGAGTGAGAACAATCACCAGCGGCAAGCTTATCTAATTGATAGCAAAGTCCTAAGCCTTCAAGAAGGTGTTGTGCTTTCTTTACGAGTTCATCGAATGCGGCATCGGATCCATCATCTGTTGTATATTGAACCATTTCGACCTTATCGAATTGATAACCACGGATCATGCCTCTTTCTTCGGTTCTATAGGAGCCTGCTTCACGTCTATAGCAAGGAGTATAGGCGAAATATTTCTTAGGAAGATCATCGATAGAAAGAGTTTCATCACGATGAATGTTTACTAAGGCAGTTTCTGCTGTTGGAAGAATGAATTTCTTTGGATCAGATCCTTCAAGCCAGAAAACATCGTTCTTAAATTTAGGGAATTGTCCTGCGGTAAAGCCAGATGCTTCATTTAAGAGATGAGGTGGCAATATCATGGTGTAGCCATCTGCAAGGTGAGTAGAAACAAAGTAATTAAGAAGAGCCCATTCAAGTTGAGCACCTAAACCAGTATAAATCCAAGTTCCTGTGCCAGAGATTTTTGCAGCTCTCTTATAATCGATTAAGCCAAGGGATTCTGCTAATTCAACGTGATCTTTTGGTGTAAAGCCATCGAATGTAGGTTTCTTTCCCCAAGAATAAACTGGAGTGTTGTTTTCTTTTCCACCACCAACTAAATCTGGATCTGGAAGATTTGGAAGAACTTCGATTTGGGATTGAATATCTTCTTCGACTTTCTTTAATTCTTCCTCGTGATCTTTATTCTTAGCAGCTAATTCCTTGACCTCTTTGAAGATGGCTTGGACGTCTCCACCTTCTTTTTTCACTTGAGGAACAGATTTTGATAAGCGGTTTTGTTGAGCTTTATTTTCCTCAACTTCTTTTGTTAATTCTCTTCTTTTTTGAAAAAGAGCAAGTAATGGTGCTGGGTCAAAATCCCAGAGCTTTTTTGCTAAAGCCTCTTTGACATATTCAGGCTTTGCTTCAATTAATTTTGGGTCAATCATTTAGAACCCTCCTTGTTAATTAATGATTTGTAAATGGTCTTTAGAGATCTTCCAAGTTTCTTAAGATTGTTATTCTTAGCAACTTTGTACCCCGACATTATAGTCTCTTCAAGAGACTTTGGTGAGAAGGAAGGTAGGAAATTAATAACGTCTTCTTGCGTTTTAAGATTAGTTATTGAATCTGAATATTCCTTAGCAATTTCTGAATTATCCAAATTTCCTACGTAAAAGACCGCTGTTTTTGCCGCAAAGGCTTCAAGAAGAACCATTTGGTTCTCAATCATTCCTTCAAAAAGCAACAATCCAGCAGCTCCTTTAAGTGCCGAACAATATACATCATCAGGAATTATCGGAGAAAAGACTAGGTTTTTTTGATTTTTCCTATTCATTCTTCTCAAAGACCACGCTTTATTGCCATACTTTCCACCAAGGAAGAAGAAACGACATTCAGGTATTGCGGACGTAAGATTCCTAATCATTTGAATGTTTTTCTTATCTTCGTAGTCACCAACAATTAAGAAATAATTCTCATTAGAAGAAATTCTTTCATAACGTTGGAAGGCTCTTTGGGAAAGTAAGTCTATCGAATTGAAACGAACAATGTTTATACCTGGGCTTACTATTTCTATTTTCTTGTTGGGGAATTCTTTTTCCACTAAACTTTTTGCAAAAAGAGATGGAACAAGAATAAGGTCTGCTAATTCCAAGAGTTTCTTTGCTTTTTGGGAGAAAGTTAATTCTCCATTTAATCTTTCGTTAAGAAAGGAAGCTGATGGATCATCTTCTGCATAAAGAGCAGACACAACAAGCGGTATTCCTTCTGCCTTAATGTTCTTTGCTAAAGCCTCATCTTGTGGAGATATTAGGTGAGCAACATCAGGCATGGCATAGATTGAATCTACCCAGGTAACATCATTGAGTTCCAAGGCTCCTTTGATATTTTTTCTAAGGCGCATGCCCTCGAATATATCCTTGGAGGAGCCTGGATCGAAATGAATAAAGATTTTCATTTGTTATTCAACGTCATTTGGCGTTGGGTTAGAGGAATTATCTCCTTCGGAAACATCATCTGGTGTTGGGTTTGAAGGAGCTTCTTCGCTTGTAGCAACTAATGATGGGTTGATTTCATCATCAACTACCGGAGTTTCTTCTTCAGCAGTTTCATCGATATGAGGGACGATGGTTAAGGATGCAACCTTGTTTCCTGGATCGAGCGAGATGATCTTAACGCCAACCGTATTTCTACCAGCAATATGGACTTGTGATAACGGGGTGCGGATAACGATGCCTTTGTTGGTGATAACAATCAAATCTTCATCACCGTTAACGGCACGTAAAGCGGTTAATGTACCATTCTTTCCGTTGTCTTTAATCGAGAAAACACCTTTAGCACCTCTCGATGTTAAACGATATCCATCGTAATGAGTTACTGAACCATCTTCGTTTGTGATATCGGTATCAGCAAAATAAGATAGTTTTCCAAAGCCATTTGATGTTAAGGCAAGAGCGATATTTCCATCCATTGAACCGGTGATATCAACTAAGGATGAGCCATCTTTGAGATTCATACCAGAGACACCTGCCGCAGTTCTTCCCATCGCACGAACTTCATCTTCATAGAACGAGCAGACTTTGCCATTGTTTGAAGCAAGGGAAATCAAATCATGTCCAGAGGTCTTCTTGACGTTAAGTAATTCATCGCCTTCCTTAAGGCTGATCGCTCTCTTACCATTCGAGTGGATTGAGGCAAATTCTGTAAGAGCAGTTCTCTTAACAACGCCACCAACCGTAGCGAAGAAGAGATAATCTGTATCTTTGTATTCGTCGCAAGGAACGATAGCAACAATCTTTTCATCTTGTGCAAGATTTAAAAGGTTAACTGCTGGGATACCTTTGGAGTTTCTTTCTCCATCAGGAATCATATAGCCACGTAAACGATAGACAAATCCCAAGCTAGAGAAGAACATGATGTCCGTATGTGTCTTTGTGTGTAACATCAATTGGACGAGGTCACCAGAGGTTGTTGTAATGCCTTTAACTCCACGTCCACCTCTATTTTGTGTACGGAAGGTATCATCAGACATTCTCTTGACATAGCCTTTCTTTGTTAAGACAACAAGGATGTTTTCTTGTGGTAATAAATCTTCGTTATCGATATCTGCAGCTTGGTTAGAAATCTCAGTTAAACGTTCATCGCCAAATCTGTTTCTAACTTCTTCTAATTCATGGATCATCATTTCAAGGATGTTCTTAGAATCAGATAAGAGCCATTGATAATGTTCAATGTTCTTTGTTAATTCGGCGTGTTCATTTTGAAGTTTTTCTTGTTCTAATCCTTCTAAACGACGTAAGGTCATGGCCAAGATTGCATCGGTTTGAGGTTTGCTTAAGCCGAACGCTTCGTTTAATTTTGCCGCAGATTCATCATCGGTTTTGCTTCCGCGAATAATATGAATAACTTCATCAATGTTATCGTGAGCAAGAATTAAACCAACAACGATATGATCACGGTCTGTGTCTCTCTTGAGCAAAAATTTTGTTCTACGTGTTAAGACATCCATTTGATGATCGATATAGGATTGAATCATTGGGATGATGCCTAAGACTTTTGGCTCTCCACCAACCAAGCAAAGGTTGATAACACCGTATGTGATTTGTAATTGGGTGTGTTTTAAGAGATTGTTTGCAACGACTTCAGGAATTGTATCTCTGCGAATTTCGATAACGACACGAATACCTTCCTTAGAAGATTCATCACGAATATCGGTAATTCCATCAATGATTTTGTCGCGGACTAATCCGGCCATATTTTCAATCATTGCGGCCTTATTAACTTGATAAGGGATTTCTGTAACGATGATTGAAGATTTGCCGTTTGCGCTCTCTTCAATGTGATATTTAGAACGGATACTGATTGTACCGGTACCGTTTGTATAATAATCAAGAATACCTTGTCTTCCTAAGATAACACCACCAGTAGGGAAATCAGGACCAGAGATATAATTTTGCATTAACTCTAATGGAGTGATTTCTGGGTTTCTTGCTACTGCGATTGTAGCGTTAATTGCTTCAGTTAAGTTATGGGTTGGCATATTTGTTGCCATACCAACGGCAATACCTTCTGAACCATTGACAAGAAGGTTAGGGAAACGTGATGGAAGAACGGAAGGTTCTCTTTCTGTGCCATCATAGTTATCAACAAAATCAACTGTGTCTTTATCTAAGTCACGAACCATTTCAACAGCAAGCTTGGTCATACGGGCTTCTGTATAACGCATAGCAGCAGCTTCATCGCCATCGACGTCACCGAAGTTTCCGTGTCCATCGACTAAGCAATATCTCATTGCGAATGGTTGAGCTAATCTAACAAGAGTTCCATAAAGCGCGCTATCGCCGTGAGGGTGATATTTACCCATGACGTCACCGACGATACGAGCGGATTTCTTATAAGGTTTTCCTGGTTGCATGCCAGATTCATTCATGCCAAAGATGATACGTCTTTGAACAGGTTTTAAGCCGTCACGAACATCAGGAATAGCACGGCTTTCGATAACCGACATTGAGTAGTTAAGGAAAGCGTTTTGAACTTCTTCGGTAATTTCCCTATCAATTAATCCAGGAACAATGCCGGCAACAGCCCCTTCATCATTTGAAGAACCACCATTTGTGATTTCTTCATCTTTCTTTTCTTCTTCTGCCATATTTTTCTCCTTTCATTAAATATCAAGGTTCTTAACGAACTTAGCGTTCTTAGAAATGAATTCCTTACGTGGTAAGACTTCATCACCCATAAGGTCTGTGAAGGCTTTATCAGCAAGGGTCGCATCATCGATTGTGATACGAATCATCTTTCTTGCTGCTGGATCCATGGTTGTTTCCCAAAGTTGTTGGGCATCCATTTCACCAAGTCCTTTATAACGTTGGAATGGATATCCAACTTTGAGTTGAAGAGCTTTCTTTAGTTGTTCAAGCTGATCATCGTTATAGGCATAATAGGCTTGGCCTTTGTAATCGATCTTATAAAGAGGTGGTTGAGCAATATAAACATATCCACCATCAATAAGAGGTTTCATGAAACGATAGAAGAATGTGAGCAAAAGAATACGGATGTGATCACCATCGACATCAGCATCGGTCATGATAACAATCTTGTGATATCTGATTTTGCTAACATCGAAATTCTCACGAATACCTGCGCCAATAGCAGTAATCATGTTTCCGATTTCAGCATTACGGAAGATACGTTCTTCGTTTGCTTTTTCAACGTTAAGAATTTTACCTCTCAAAGGTAAGATGGCTTGAGTGCGTCTATCACGTCCAGTTTTTGCTGAACCGCCGGCTGAATTACCCTCAACAATGTAAAGTTCACATTCTTGTGGATCTTTGGAGGAGCAATCCGCTAATTTGCCAGGTAAGGTTGTAATTCCTAAAGCACTCTTACGTGTGGATTCACGGGCTTTTTGAGCGGCCATACGTCCAGAAGCGGCAAGTTTAACCTTTTCGATGATAACTTTTGCTTGGTCTGGGTGTTCGAGGAGGTATTCTTGTAAATATGCGCCTACAACTGTAGAGACAATCTTACGAACTTCGGAGTTACCGAGTTTTGTTTTTGTCTGTCCTTCGTATTGTGGGTTAGGGTGTTTAACGGAGATAACGCATGTTAAACCTTCACGGCAGTCGTCTGTTGTGAAGTTAGACGATTTCTCATCAAGGAATTTATTCTTACGTGCGTAATCGTTAATTGTTCTATTAATCGCAAGGTTAAAGCCTTCAACGTGTGTTCCACCTTCTTTTGTAGAAATGTTGTTACAGAAAGAATAGACACCATCATTGTTGTAGTAGTCTGTCCATTGCATTGCGACTTCGGCATAGATTCTTTCTTTTGTGCCATCAAGAAGAGTGACCTCTTCAACGCCTTGGCAATATAAGACTTCATTGTTAATCGCTAGCTTTCCTGCGTTAATGAAGGAAACATATTCACGGATACCACCGTTATATAGGAAGACTTCGCTTATTGGAGTTTCAGGGCGTAGGTCAGTTAAAGTGATTTTAACTCCACCGTTTAAGAAAGCCATTTGACGTAAATGGTTCTTAATCGTGTCATAGTTATAAATCGTTGTTTCAGTGAAGATGTCTGGATCTGGTAAGAAGTGGACTTTTGTTCCATGTTCTTCTGCACTACATGTTCCAATTTTCTTTAAGTGTTCAACGATATGACCACCGTTGGTGAATTTAACGTAATAGACTCCACCATCTTTATGAACCGTGACTTCGCATAAGGTCGAAAGAGCGTTAACTACTGAAGCACCAACACCATGCAAACCACCAGAGACCTTATAGCCTCCGCCTTCACCGAACTTACCGCCAGCGTGAAGAATTGTATAAGCAGTTTCAACACCAGATAAACCAGATTTAGAAACGATATCTACTGGAATACCACGTCCGTTATCGGAAACGGTGATGGAATTATCTTTTTCGATTGTAACTTCGATATGATCGCAATAGCCAGCTAGCGCTTCATCGATTGAGTTATCAACGATTTCCCAAACAAGGTGATGAAGACCTGCGCTAGCGGTTGTGGCAATATACATACCAGGACGTTTTCTAACAGCTTCAAGTCCTTCAAGAACTTGGATGTTCTCGGCTGTATATTTTGCATCAGCTTTTTCTATTTTCTTTTCATCGGTAACGTCTTCGATTTTGTATTGGAATTTATCTTCCTCTAGCAAAGACTCCGTACTAACTCCGCTTTGTTTGGCGGCTTCGATCAACGCATCCTTATCAGGATTTTGTTGATTCAAGTCAGCAGATTCGTTTTTCTTTTCTTCTGCCATATCATTTCCTCCTTGTGGCCATATTATTTGAGACGTCTATTATGGCGTCTCCTTTTATAGAATCATCAGCCGAAGTAATGAATACCTGGCCAAGACTCATTAGCAATGTTGATAATCTTTGAGAATGTTTATCGTCTAATTCACTATAAACATCATCAAGGATTGTGATTGGTTTTCTCTCGACATCTTCAATTAAGAAGAATGGTGAGATTTTTAGAATTATCGCCGCTAAGCGATTCTCTCCTTGCGAGCCGTATAAGGCTATGTTTTTCCCATCAAGGAGAAAGATGAAGTCTTCACGATGGACGCCAATTGTCGTCGTTTTGTGAAGAAGATCACTCTCTAGGCTTTTTTCGTAAGCTTTTTTAGCCGTTTCTTTGAAATTTTCATTCTTTATGAATGGCTTATAAGCAATCCTCACCTTGCGGTTGTTTTCATAGAGTTTGTCGGCGACATCGTTAAGAACTTTATTAAGTCTTCCGATGTAGTCTTCTCTGTATTTGATTATCGGTTCAGAGACTTCTATTAGTCTTTCTGTGAGCAATTCAAGATATCTTCTGTCTACATCTTGAACTTTCAGGGCAGCATTTCTTTCTTGAAGAATCTTCGAATATTTACCGATTAAGGATAGATATTCAGAATTTTCTTTAGAAATCGACACATCCAGAAAGTTTCTTCGTATCGCAGGAGAATCTTTGAATAGATTCACATCTTCTGGTGAGAATAGGGTGACGTTGAGCAACTTAGACAATTCGCTAAGACGTTTTATAGGTTTGCCGTTAATCGTTATCTTCTTGCCTTTTGCGGTAAGAAAAATTTCAACTTTCCTAGTCAATTCTCCTTCATGAATTGAAGCTTTTAGAAATGTGGCTTCTTCTCCATAACGAATCAATGCTCTAGTATCGTTGTTTCTCCAGCTTTTACACAAAGAGAAGAGATTAATGGCTTCAACAATATTCGTTTTGCCCGACCCATTCTTTCCTAGGATAAGATTCCTTTTTGGAGAGAAATCCAGGTTCAACGATGAATACGAGCGAAAGTTTCTAAGCTCTAAGTGGGTTACAATCATTCGTGATTGATTTTCAATACAAGCGAAGGAAGTTCGACGACATCTCCATCACGAAGCTTCTTACCTCTCCTATTTTCATCTTCTCCATTAACCAAAATCTTTGTTGAAGCAAGATATGCTTTGGCATCCCCTCCTTCAATGACGACATTGGCAAACTTCAAAAGTTGTCCCAAGGTGATGTAGTCTGTTCTGATGGTTATTTCTTTAACTTCTTTTGTCATATTCTTTTACCCTATTTATATTTTACTACTATGTAGTAAGGAATTAAAAGAGAAATAAGCTCAAAAGTAGCGTATTTTTTAATGAAAGACATTGAATTGTGTTTTATATCGATTTAAGCCGTTTTTTCGTTCTATGGGCTTAATTTCGCTTGATTTGGGCAAAAAGGTCATCTTAAAACTATCTAAAATATCGAAATGTCTCTTTCTTGGTTATAGAAAGTAACATTTTCATGTAAAAAACGAGACAGCAAATGCCATCTCGTCTAAAAATGTAATTTTGTATGCGTTTAATTGTTAGCGGTTAGATTGTACCATCCACCATCAGTGTTGTTGTAAAGTTTTGTTTTGTTTTTCGAAATCGAATAAGAAACACCGTTGTAGGTAAACTCGAGTTCGCCATAGCTATTCGTTTTAACGTCTGTACATAAAGTATCGTTAATCTTAACGGTCTTGTCTGTAGCGGAAACAACGATCGTGAAAGTTGTAGAATCGTCTATTTTAGCGGTATAGGTTCCTTCGAAACTTGTATAGATATTTGCTGGAGTTAATTCTGATCCTTTGAAGCCAAATGGACATTCAACTCCATAAGAGAAAGTTGCGGTAATCGTTGTATCGTCTCCGAAAACCATTTTCTCGACATGGCTCTTATCGCTAGAGAGCGTGATTTTAACGGATGATGATGCGGCGATTTGTGAATCGATCAACCCCAAAGAAGTCATCTTGTAGCCAAAAGCTCCCGCTCCGTAAGAGGAATTGCTAAATGTGTATACACCTGTTGATTCATCGTAAGTGAACCATTCAACGGCAACTGCATAAGAAGGAGTCACATCTCCCCAGGCAATCTTTTCTTCGGCATCTTCTTTGTAATAAAACTTATCGTTCGCCTTGGTTATTTCATGAACGCCATCATCTTTTTTGATGTAACCGATTTTATAATCATCTGGATAATCTTTATCCGCCACATAAACGAAAGTTCCATCAAAATAGCTTTGGTAGTTATAAATGGCATAACCATAATCAACGGAGAATGTCGATAAATATGGCTCTGTGGCATTGATGAGTTTATCTAAAGCCGCCTTTAATGTTTTGTGATATTCCTTTGTTTCGAGTTTTGAAGGAATTGCATAATCGTGATTTGTTGTTGAGCTGTAATCGAAAGAAAGATCCCATTCGAATTTTGTTGTGCCTAATGTGTCGGTGAACGCTTTAGATAAGATATGCATGCCGACAATATGTTCATTTTCGATTTTTAAAGAAATGTCTTCGAAAGTATCTCCAACCTTTTCAGCTAAGTTAGGGAAATTGATATATGTGAGATTGTTCACCATGTAGTTATAATCGTCTTTAATGTCTTTGTTTGTTAAATCAACGATGTATTTATCTCCACTAAGTGTAAAGATTGAGGATTCAACGTATTTAAATGGATTGTCGTATTCTTTGAAAAGGACATCATTGCCTTCTTTGTCTTTAATCACTTCGTGTTGAACAGTATTTGTTTGATCGATGTAGTAATGCAAGGCTTTGCCAGTGTCATCGGTGTAAATGCTAGAAACAATCGACTCACTTTCTCCGCTTTGTTCGATGTGGAAACTCTTCTCACCAAACAGAACTTTTATTGTGTTGTTTTGGGTGATTTCATCATTGTTCTTGGTATCGATCAAAATAACCTTTGCTGAGCCAGTAACAGTCATTGGATGTTTAAGTTCATCATACATTTCATCAAACGTCTTTGGCTTGGATGATGAAGGGACCGCCTTACTAGATTCTGTCGAGGATGAGGAAAAAGACGATTCTGAAGAATTCGCTTTTTCAGGATTGCAGGCTGCAAGTCCCAACAAGCTAAGGGCCGCAACAGCAATCATTTTTTTCTTTTTCATTGTTTAATGTCTCCTTTTTGAAAAATTAATTGAATTATATTCAAGTTTTTCCTTAAGAACTTAAAAATACGGATAAGCCATTTCTTTACAATGTTTTCGTAAATTCACTTTTTATCGTTGTTACATAGTAAAAATATAATTAAATGAAAGCGCTACCAGAAACATTGATTGCAGCCAAGATGGATGTAAAAAACCATCAAAAAAGCACCAGTTTCCTGGTGCTGTAGCATTGTTCGAATTGTTTTAACGAGTTCTCATTGGGGTGATGAGTTCAACGGTTGAATCATCATTAGGATTCACAACAACGAATGGTTTCATCTCACCAATAAATTTGAGTTCAACGTCATCAGAGCAAAGAGCTTTGACGGCTTGAGTAACAAAGAGGGCATTGAAGGCAACCTCTAAACGTTCACCTTGATACTGAACCGAATCAATGGTTTCTGCACCAGATCCGAATTGATCACTAGAGGAAGATACTTCTACGCCGTTGCTAGACATTGTTAGTTTAACGACTGCCGCACGATCAGTAACAAGAATAGAGACGCGATCGATAGCGTTAAGCAAGGCGCTTGCGCCAATGCTTAGGCGATAATTGAAATTCGATGGGATAATGGAGTTTGAAACCGGGTAATCACCTGCGATCAAACGGCTCTTAACGATCGTATTGCCGAAGCTGAAGATAACCTTGCTACCACTGGCTGCAATTTCGACTTCAGGGATGTTTTCAAAGAGTCTTGTGACTTCGATTAAAGTTTTTGCAGGAACATTAGCAGAGAATCTAATTGATTCATCGATGGAGACAATCTTTCTAGAAAGTCTTGCTGAATCTGTTGCCGTTGCAGTAAGGCGTCCATCCTCTCCGCGTAAGTTTATGGCGGTAAGGATTGGTCTTGTGTTCTTATCTAGTGCGGCAAATGCAGTTGTTTCGACCAGTTTCGTTAAATCAGCGCAGGAAACGTTGAATGTGTTTTCACCTTTTTCAAGATCGATATCCGGATATTCATCTGCGGTTTGGCAATTGAGTTGGAAATTCGTATTTCCATCATCAATTTTTGCTACACGATCATCGATGATTTCGATAGAGATTTCTTCTCCATCCATCTTTCTGACCACTTCAGTTAATAAGTGAGCATTGATTAATGTTGTACCAAAGGAATAATTTCTAATGATTTCTTTATCTTCCTTCGTTGGTGGAATAAGAGTCCAGATAGCAATGTCGTCATTGGATGCGGTTATTTCTAAACCGTTATTGCCCATTTCTAACTTAAAACCAAGTAATGTTGGAAGAACGCTTTTTGAACCGATAGCTCTGGAAGCGATTAACAATCCTTTTAGAAATTCGTTTTTATTTATTGTGAAGCGCATGTGTATTTACTCCTTTGTTTTTAATAATTTATTAGTATTAATAATATATGCTGTGTGGATAATGTGGATAACTTTGATTTTTACCTGTTAATTGTAACATTTGAATTTGGTTATACACATCAAATTATTCAATGTTTATCAATTCTTTAGGCGTTTTTCTAATTCTTGAATGACGTTTCTTAGAGACTCATCAGTTTTCAACGATTTTTCCACCTTATTTACACCGCTTATGACGGTCGCATGATCTTTGCCACCAAATACTTTGCCAATCTTTTTGAATGGAGTATCAAGCAACACACGGATTAGATACATGGAGATGTGTCTAGCCATGGCGATTTGACTTGTTCGGATATTTCCGGTGATTTGATATGGGGCAAGATTGTAATAATCTGCGACGACATTGATTATCTTTTGTTCTGAAAGCTTTTCTTCATCATCTTTGATATTAACCAATCCAGAAACGGATTTCATCGCGACATCCAAACTTATGTGTTTAGTTGGCTGGATGTTGATTGTATAGAAGAGCAACCTATCGAAGGCTCCTTCAAGTTCACGAACGTTTTTGCCAAATCTAGAAGCTAAGAAAGACAAGGCGTCATCGTCGAAATCGGATACATTAAGACCGTTCGCTTCAATTCGCATTTTAAGAATGCTTTCGCAAGTTTCTTTCTCTGGTTGATTGATTGAAAGAGGCAAACCTTGTGTGAAACGTGTTCTTAAACGTTCATCCAATCCATTCAATTTTGATGGATGTTGATCTGAAGTAAGAACGATTTGCTTACCCATCGCATAGAAGCTGTTATAAATAGAGAAGAAAGTTTCTTCGGTATTTTTCTTGTTTGATAAGAATTGAACATCATCAACAAGTAACATATCTACTGACGTCTTGAACCAATCGACGATGGAGATTCCTTCTCTATCACCTTTAACGTATTTGATATATTCATCAAGGAATTCTTGAGCGTGAACATACAAAACTCTTAGCTTAGGGAATTTCTCTTTCGCCGCATTTCCAACCGCGTGCAATAAGTGAGTTTTTCCTAAACCAGAATCACCATATATAAGTAATGGATTATAGAATTTGCCTGGGTTTTGTGAGGCCATGAGGGCAGCTTGATATGCCTCTCTGTTTGATGGACCTACAACAAAACTCTTGAATGTGTAATTAGGATTGAGCACGGAATCGGAGAAATATTTAGGAGTTTCAACGACTTCTTGCTTATTCTTTTCGGTTAATTGATCACGTGTGACGAATTTCGCGACAAAGTTAGATTGAGTCGCGCCCGCCAAAACGTTATTGATCATATCCTTATATTTAGAGTCGAGTACTTGGACTGCAACAGGAGAATTAACGACAATTAACATCTCGTTTCCTTGGATAGAATCTATGTAAGAATCATCAAAGAAAGTGTCAAAAACTAGGTTATCTCCCATTTCTTCTTTAATCTTTGGGAGTATTCTATCCCATAATGCTGCTATCTCTGAAACGCTGTTATTCATAAAACTTACCAGCTACAATTTTATGCTTTTTGTTGATAAATAACCATCAAAAACACCCAAGAATTAAATTTTCCACACTGTATAGTTAAAAATAGTCCGTTTTTGACTATATTTGCCGTTATCCACAATTTTACGAATGTGGAAAAAATGTGGAAAACTTTCCTTAGATTTTATCTTTGTGGAAAAATCTCAATATTCAATCTAATCAACATGTCAAATATTAATAAACATATAGTAACAATCGAACGAATTTTGTTTTATCAACAGTTTCAACATAGATGAATTCACACCTATGTTAATAACGAAATACCGAATTGTTAGCATTGTGAATATTTTATTTTTTCCACATATTGATGATAAAAACCCACAATTTCGGAACATTCTCGTAATTTGTTAAGAAAAACGGCCTTTTATTCAATTGACAAACCAAAATAAAGGAATGCCTAGAAAAAACGCCACTTTCTTGTTGTGAAAAATGTTTCAAATAATTATAATCACTACGCACGCAAGTGAACCTCGGAGGAAATAATCATGGAAGTCAAAACATATCAACCATCAAAAATCAAGCATGCTCACAAAGCCGGTTTCCGCGCTAGAATGGCCACTCACAATGGTCGCAAAGTTCTTGCCCGCCGCAGAGCAAAAGGCAGAGCAAAAATCGCTGACTAATCCCTCTCGCAAGGGATTTTTGTGTTTTATCAGGTAATCGATGAAAAGAATAAATAGAGTTCTAAAACGTCCTGAATTTTCAGAGATAATCTCATCGACACCGGTTATAAAATCCAAACATTACGTCATCCATTTTAGAGAGAATAAATACGGATACGCTAGAATTGGAATCAGTGTTTCAAAAAAGAACGGACACGCAGTAGTTAGGAATAAGATTCGTCGACAAGTTAGAGCGATGATCGCTTCCGACTACGATTTGTCGAAATCATTAGATTTGATAATCATCGTTCGTTCAACCTACGTTACAAACGAATTCTCTCTGGAGAAATCCGAGCTAATAGAAAGCTTGGCTAAAATTGGAGAGCAACATTGAAAAAGAGTACAAAAGCAAAAATCTTTGGGGGCTTGGTAGCTGTTTTTGGCGCGGCCCTTCTTTCTGGTTGTATTGGTAATTTCTGTTCGGAAGTTGATCAAGCTCATATCGCTTATCCTTATGAACAAGGCGTTACCGTTTATTGCAGCAAGGATGAAATCCCTGAAGAATACAAAGTAGATAACCAAGATTCGTCTTATCCTTATAGTTGGAAAGTCTATGAAGGAAATGATGATCTTTGGGCATACATTCCTGTCAATACGGATGGTTTATTCACGGCCAAAAAAGCAGACTATCTTTCCAACACCATCATCACCAATGCAAAAAAGTCCTCATTGAAAGTTCCTACATATGCCTATTGGAAGAAATTAGACCAAAAGGTCTTGGATGGTGCAATTTCTTTATATGCGGAAGACGCACTAAAGAAAGATGATCCAGACAATTTACCAACAGATGCGCAAATTGCCACTAAAACAAGTGAACTCAAATTGAGCGTGACTGCATCTCAAGTTAATCCATTTAGCAGCGCAGACTGTGTTGGAAATGAAGACGGAGTTACCGCTAACTATGATTCCATTCTTAGAAATTATGGTTATTACAAATTTGATGGCACAGATTCAAATGGCAATCATGTCGTCTATGGAAACCTTACAAAAATCAATGAAGAAATAAAGAAAGAATTCGATGAAGAAGGATATGATGGCGCAGCCCTTGTTCCCAATTCCGATTTCACAACTCTTTATAAAACAAGTATCACAAGCAAATACTCTTCAATTCGCACATGTATTGCTACACGTGATCGTGCAGAGGGATACGGACATTACGGTCCTTCCAGCAACTGGAGTGTTCAAATTGGCACAACCAACTGGGGCAGAGCTTGGAGCAAAGGCCTTTTCGAAGGACTCATCGTATATCCAGTCTCTTGCTTAGTTGATTCCTTAACGTTTGCAATGGATCCAGGATTAACCGGCGCAGGACAAATCGGTGCTATCATCATCGCTACCCTTGTTGTTAGATTGGTGCTTATGGGTCTTACCTTCAAAGGCACTCTTGATCAACAAAGAATGCAAGCTTTGCAACCACAAATTGCTAAGTTACAAGCTAAGTATCCAAATTCAAGAGAAAATAAAGCCCAACAAGCAAGACTCCAACAAGAAACCATGGCTTTATACAAGCGTAATAAAGTAAGTATGGCTTCTTCCTTTATAACCTTAATTATTCAATTCCCTGTCTTTATCTCAGTTTGGGGCGCCTTCCAAGGAAGTGCCGCCTTATCAACTGGTGAAGTCTTGAATTTACGTTTATCTGATTCAATTTCTTCAGTACTCACCAATTTCTCTGGTGCCTGGTACACCAACGTTAACGGTTGGTGGACTGCTGCAGTTCTCTTTGTCACGATGTCTGTTCTTCAATTCTTTGCGGTAAAACTCCCTCAAATGATCACGAAGAGACAAACCAAGAATCAACAAAAACTCACAGCAAACCCAGCACAAGATGAAAATGCTCGTAGAATGAAATTCATGACCTACGGTATGTTGATCTTCACGATCATCATGGGCTTCGCTCTTCCGGCCGCTATGGGTGTATATTGGGCGATTGGTGCTGTTATCAGCATGTTACAGACCTTATTTACCCAATTGGTTTTGAAGAAACAATTAGCGAACAAACAAAATAAGAGGTAATTTGAAATGAAACAATATACAGCAAAAACTATTGATGAAGCGGTTGCTGCTGCAAGTGCAGATCTCGGCGTTGATTCCGATAAACTCATCTATAATGTTGTTGAAGAAAAGAAAGGCTTGTTCCACAAACAAGCCACAATCGAAGTTGCTACAATTGATGATGCAGCGGAATATGCTCAAGAATATTTGAAGCAAGCAATCGGTGGAATGGGTATTGAAATCACCACTTCTTGCAAAATCGAGGAAGAAATCATCCATATCACCATCAATTCTGAGAGAAATCCAGTTTTAATCGGAAAAGGTGGAAGAACTCTTCAAGCTTTGAATGAATTAGATCGTTTAGCCGTTTCCAATAAATTTAGAAAGAGATATAGAATTCTCCTTGATGTTGGCGGATATAAAGAAGATAAGTATTCTCATATCGCCTATCTTGCGAAAAAGAACGCTAAAGAAGTCTTACACACGAAGATTGATATTCAATTATCTCCAATGACTCCTGATGAAAGAAGAGTTGTTCATAACACCTTAAACGGTTGGGAACACATCAAAACAGAGTCGACTGGTGAAGGCAAAGAAAGAGCCGTTACCATCAAATACGTTGATTAATTTGATAAAATATGACCTTTGGACTAACCATTGGTCATTTTTTTATGTATAATTAAGTTAGTATTTCACTAAAAGAGATTGAACAAGAAATGAAGAAAACTAGCTTAACGCTTACAATAATCGGTATATTTCTAAGGACGATGTTGCTTTCTGTCCTTTCGATAAAAACGTATTTAGACGAAATACCTGCATTAGCTTTTATATTATTTATTTTGATTTTGGTTTCATGCGGCATTGGAATTTGGGTTTTATTTACATTTAGTAATGAAAATATGAATCTTTGTGCTGGAATATTCGATTTGATATTTGTTAGCATTCCAGCGGGTATTTTGTATATTCTCGTTTGCAATGATTTGAGATCTAAAAATTCTAATAACGAAACCGAAATGAGGTCTTCGAGGTAGTAGTATGAAAATCGCCTCTATTATTTTTATTGTATTGGGCATGTTTGGGAGTTTGACCGGTTTGTTTTCTAACATTCTTAATTTTTATGGAACTAGTTATGCGCTTTATATTGTTATTAGTGTGTTCACCACTATTTTGTCTTTGGGTTTTGGCATTGGTGCAATTGTCTCAATGGCGTATAACAAAAAATACATTTGGCTTGGTGTCGGGGCTTTGCTTTGTTGTGGAATCCTTGGTGGAATCTTTTATTTGTTATACATTCCTGAAACTCCGATTGATGAAGAATACCAATATGATGAAAATTCATATGTCATCCCTAAACCATCAATTGAAGATATAAGAGAAAGAGAAGAAGAATCAAAAGAAAATGATATTACTAAGTGAGACAAAAACTCACTTTTTCTTTAATTCTAAAATGCCATGTTTCTAGAGTATAATTTCTTGGTATGAATAATGTAATTATCGCTTTAGCAACCCCTCCATTAAAAAGTGCACTTGCCATAATACGTTTGTCTGGCGAAGGTGTATTTGAAATAACAAATCAAATATTTAGTAAAGATGTTTCTAAGACCACAAAACGTGAAATCTATTTTGGTACGATAAAAGATGAAAATGAAGATATCGATCAAGTTTGTGTATATGCCTATAAAGGCCCAAACACTATGACGGGTGAAGATGTTATAGAAATCACATGCCATGGTTCGATGGTTATTGTTAATCAAATTATCGAAGCCTATCTAAAAAGAGGCGTTAGATATGCGGAAAGAGGAGAATTTACCTCTAGAGCTTTCTTTAATGGTAAGATGGATTTAGTTGAAGCTGAATCCGTTAATGACATGATTAATGCTAGAAGCAAGGAAGCAAAAAACATTTCCTTAATGTCTTTAGAAGGAAAAACATCTAAACTTGTTGAACCATTAAAAAAGAAGATTGCTGATTTATTATCCTTAATTGAAGTGAACATTGATTATCCAGAATATACGGATATTGAGGAAGCGAATAAAGAGACTATTTCTAAATCCATCGATGAAATACAGGTGTTTTTGGGAAATTTAATAAAATCAGGTGAAGAAGGAAAGGTTATCAAAGACGGTGTAAAAGTCGCAATTGTCGGAGAACCAAATGTCGGCAAGTCTTCTTTGCTAAACGCCATGCTTAATGAAAACAAAGCAATCGTTTCACCAATCCCAGGCACGACTAGAGATATTGTCGAAGGCGAAGTAAATCTCAATGGTGTTATTTTTCATCTTTTAGACACGGCTGGTATTAGAGAATCTTCTGATATTATCGAAGCGCAAGGAATCGAAAAAAGTCAAGAAAGCATCTCTAAAGCAGACATGGTAATTCATGTTATCGATGGAGAAAAAGGCTTCTCTGAAGAAGATAAAAACATCGAAAAATATATTACAAACCAAATATATATCCGAGTTTTTAATAAAGAGGATTTAATTAAAGAAAAGGAAGATAACATCTTATATATTTCCGCACAAAATAAGCAAATAAAACCGTTGTTAGATAAGATGTTTGAATGTCTTGGAATATCTGGGGAAGATTCATTTAAGAAACCATCATTAAACTCTGCAAGACAAATTGGATTGCTTAAACGCATCGATGAGCTTCTGTCTTTAGCAAAGAAAGATTCTCTTAATGACGCGCCAATCGATTTTGTTTCTTCATCTTTACAAGGGGCATATAATTTAGCAAGAGAACTTTTAGGTGAGGGAGTGACAACTGATTTAACTGATGAAATATTCTCCCGTTTTTGCGTAGGTAAATAAAATGCTGGATTCACATTTACACTTAAACGACGAAAAAATATATCCTCAAAGAGAGGAAATAATAAAACGAGCCATTTCTACGGGGGTAAATTCGTTTTTGGTTATAGGATGGGATTTGCCATCATCTAAATTAGCCATAGAAATTGCCCATGAATTTTCTGGGATTTATGCTGCAATAGGCGTTCATCCAGAGAACCTTGAAGGAATGAATGATGACGTATTAAAGGAAATAGAAGAACTAAGCAAAGATCCTAAAGTAAAAGCAATTGGTGAAATCGGATTGGATTATCATTGGTTCAAAGAAGAAAGCGAGCACGAGTTCCAAAAGATTTGGTTTATTAAACAAATTGAATTGGCTAATAAACTTCATTTACCTTTATCCATACATGCTAGAGATGCATCAGAAGACACGTATGAGATTCTAAAAGAACATCGTCCTTTATGTGGGGCAGTCCTTCATTGCTACAGTGGCTCTAAAGAAATGATGGATAGATTCCTTAAATTAGGTTTGTATTTTGGTTTTGATGGACCAATAACATATAAAAACTCTCATACGCCTAAAGAATGTGTTATTAACTGTCCATTAGATAAAATCCTAACAGAGACGGACTCCCCTTATCTCCCTCCTGTTCCTTATAGGGGGCAAACTAACGAACCTGCTCATATCAAAGAGATTTTTGAGCAAATGGCTTTGTTAAAGAATATAGACAAAGAAACGTTGGAAAAACAGATTAATGCCAACTTCAGCAAACTGTTTCATGTGGAACTATGAATAAGATAAAATGCACTGCAGTTCTTGTCGTGGAAGGCAAGATGGATAAAGATTTAATCGAATCTTTTATGGATGTGGATATCATAA
>CAVKFY010000071.1:0-15064 GCA_963655775.1 Alistipes communis | reverse complement strand
TCTTGATGAGAACCACAAAGACCTGGCCTCGGAGTTCAACAAGAACAAGGAGGACGTGCTTGGCCTCGTAGTCACCATGTCTTATTACTGTCTGAGGGACTGGTATTACGTCCGCAAGGAGGACACATGTTCCACAGGCAGAGCTGACATCACCTATACGCCAAGGGATAATTTCCATATGCCTATCGTGGTGGAACTCAAGGCGGACGACTCTGCAGACAATGCGATTGCTCAGATCAAATCGAGGGACTACGCCTCTGTCTTCAAAGGATACAAAGGCAAGATACTGCTCTTGGGAATTTCCTACGACAGCAAGACGTTGAAACATTCTTCAAAGATTGAATACATAACATTATAAAAGCAAAGAGGCTATCGATATTTCGGTAGCCTCTTTTGCTTTATGTGCCTATTTTTTGCCATTTGTGCCTAGAAGTTTGAAAACGCTTACATGGTGTATTTCAATAAGCTCGTTAAAAAGCTTTTAGGAGGAAAAACACACATGAAAAAAGCTATTTTTACCTTAGCTGCATCCGCTTTGATGGGATTTGCCCTAGCTGGTTGTTCAAACAATCCAACTACATCATCAAGCTCATCATCATCTTCGTCATCTAGTTCTTCATCAGTAGTAGAGAAGAAAGAAAGAAGCAAGACTGTTGCTTCATTCATCTATAGCGATATTCAAATGCCGGGTGATTATGGGGACGGATCATGGACTGCTTTCGCGTATCAAATTAATTTCTTCGAAAACAACGTCTATGAATATATCAACACTCAGCTTATCTATGGCTATGGAATGGACTTAGGCACAACATCAATTGTTAACTACGGCACATATACAAAGGGTTCTTCAGAAGACGGAGTTACCGCATATTCTTTGAATGTTGCAAAAGAAGTGGTCTTTAATTCCTATTCTTTAGCAGGAGGTTATAGTATTTCCATCAATACAACAAATCAAACCTATCCAGTCGAGATGCTTGCCAAAACTCAAGGCGAGAAGAATATGGCCAACTCCAAGGAAGATGTCATTAAGGAATATGGCGCAGGATTTAAAATCTTCACAAACGATGGAAAGAACACTTTCTCTTTTGTTGATCCAAACGGAGATTCAAACGAAAAAGTCGCAGTTACTACCTCCTCTGGAGACGTTTCCTCTTTATTAATTAGCAACATCAAGAAATGCCAAATCGTTTCCGATTTAATCTCTCCTGCCTCATATGGCGAAGGTTCATGGAACGCGGATATTTATCAAGTTAATACCTTCGAAGATGGGGAATACGAATTCTTCAAAACGGAAGTCATCTATGGCTATAACATGAATTTGGGTACGACAACCATCAATAACTATGGTAAGGCAACATATGGCACCTCAGAAGATGGATATACTCCACTTAATTTAGCAGACGCAGATAAAGTCGTCTTCAATTCCTACTCTTTAGCAGGTGGATACAACATTTCCATCAACACAGACAATCAAACCTACCCAGTCGAGATGCTTGCCAAGAGCCAAGGCGAGAAGAACATGGCCAACTCCAAGGAAGATGTCGTTAAGGAATATGGTGCAAAGAGAACTTATTATTCCAACAATGAGAAAAACATTCTCTCTTTAAGCAATCCTAACGAATAATCATTGAGGAAGTAATATGGCAAAAAAAGCTAGAAAAGGAATGACTCTTCCTAAGCTTTGCATCTTTAGCGGAGTATCACTTGCCGCAATTATTGCGATGAGTATAGGAAGAGGGCAAGCCTATAACTATGAAGGCTTGCTTGATGTCTATTTCACAAGAACAAATTATCAGCCAAGTGAAGGTGAGAAGGCTCTTTGTGAGGATGTCGTAGATGAGGGGGCAGTTCTTCTTAAGAATGAGAATTCTGCTCTTCCTCTTAAGAATAACGAGAAGAAAGTCGCTCTCTTTGGCCAAAACTCCGTAGATTTCGTCTATGGTGGATCTGGCTCTGGATCAATTGATTCCTCGAGTGCGCCAAGTCTAAAAGATGCCCTAGAAAAAGTTGGTTTAGAAGTAAATCAAACCTTATGGGATTTCTATAAAAGCGGTGCAGGTTCCTCTTACCGTAAAGAAATGCCGGGCGCGGATGGCTCAGGGAACTTTGCGATAAACGAAGTTCCGCTCGATAAATATAGCAATGAAGTCAAAACTTCATTCAAGAACTCCGACCTTGCGATATGTTCTGTTGGTCGTGCAGGTGGAGAATCCTCCGACCTTCCTTCTTATGATTTAGGGAATGGCTATAACTACCTTCAAGTCGATAAGAACGAAAGAGACATGCTTAAACTAGCGTGTGAGAATTTCTCTAAGGTCATCTTGATTGTAAATGCCAACAATCCAATTGAACTTTCTTTCTTAAAAGAAGATATCTACAAGAATATCAAAGCAGTTCTTTGGGCTGGTGGAGTTGGACAAGAAGGGATGCATGGAATTGCTAATATTCTTGTTGGCAATGCAAATCCAAGTGGAAGGCTTGTTGATACATACGCTTACGATTCCAAGAGTGCGCCATCTTTCCAAAATCTTGGCGACTATACCTTTACAAATTCTAATATTGATAAAGGCAATAAATATCTCGTTTATTCCGAAGGGATCTATGTCGGATACCGCTATTATGAGACAAGATATGAAGATGTCGTCTTAGGCAATACGACTGGTTTTGACTATTCAAGTACCATTCAATATCCATTCGGCTACGGATTAAGCTATACGAGTTTCTCTTATAGTGATTATCAAATCAAAGAAAATAAGGACGAAGACACGTTCACTGTTTCTCTTCTTGTTAAGAATGAGGGAGAGGTCAAAGGAAAAGACGTTGTCGAACTTTATGCCCAAAAACCATATACAAAAGGTGGGGTAGAGAAGTCTTCTATTGAACTTGTCGGATACAAAAAGACTGGTGAAATTGAGCCAGGAAAGACCCAAAAGGTGGAAATCGAAATCGAAAAAAGACAATTTGCCTCTTATGATTATCTTACCAATAAGACCTATACTCTTGATCCAGGTGATTATTACTTAAGTGTTGGAAACAATGCTCATGATGCCTTGAATAATATCTTAGCCAAAAAAGGCAAACACAAAGAAAATGGCATGGATTACGAAGGTAAAGAAGAACTTGCCAAAGTTGCCTTTAGCCAAACCTCTCTAGATAAAGATACATATTCAACAAGCAAAGAAACCAAGACAAAAATCACCAATCAATTCGATGATGTCGATATTAATTACTACGAGGAATATAAGTATTTAACACGTTCTGACTGGGCGAATAGCTTCCCAAAAACATACAAAGATGGAAACTTTGCCGCCTCAGATAAGATGCTTAAGGACTTGGAATTCTTCGATGTTAATTCCGATACATCTGATGATGAGACTATTTCTTCGTTTACTTTCAAAACAAATTCTACTGACACTGAATATAAGGTTACTGACCTTCTTGACGCGGAATATTCCGACAAACGTTGGGATGATATGATTGATCAATTGTCTTATAAGCAAATGACCAAGCTCATCCGTATGGGTGGATATTCTACTCAACAAATTGATAGAATCGGCTTACCTGCGACCCAAGATAAAGATGGTACAAGTGGAATTTCTGGAACATTGGTTTCTGGTGCCTCAGCAATGGCTTGGCCAGCAGAAGTAGTCATGGCTTCAACTTGGAATGATGAATTAATCGAAAATCTTGGCGTTTGCTTTGGTGAAGACTCGATTTCTTGCGGGGTTGCAGGCGCTTATGCGCCAGGTGCAGATATTCATCGTTCGCCATATTCCGGTCGTAATTTTGAGTACTACTCCGAAGATCCATATCTTTCAGGAAAGATGGCTGCAAGTGAAATCAAAGGCCTTCGTTCTAAAGGAGTTATCGTCTATGCCAAACATTTTGCCTTGAATGATCAAGAGACGAATAGATATGGTGGAGCAATATTTGCTAACGAACAAGCAATCAGAGAAGTCTTTCTTAAAGGATTCGAATATGCCGTCACAGAAGGCAAGACTAATGGCTTAATGGCTGCGATGAACAGAATTGGCACACGCTGGGTTGGCGCGCATAAAGGAATGATGACTAGTGTCCTTCGTAATGAATGGGGATTTGAAGGAATGGTCATTACCGATCAAGCCTCAGTTCCAGCGATGTTCTACCAAGATATTGTCTCTGGACTTTGGGCAGGCACGGATTTATGGCTTAATACCTCAAGTTCTTATTGGTCGCTTGATGATTATAGCAACGACAAAACGATGCAATATTATGTTCATCGTGCGGCTAAGAATATTGTCTATGCCGTTACGAAATCATGGGCGGTTGATGAAAGGTATAAGGCAAGTGATAATGGTCAACAAGCAGTTGTAACTATTCTCCCTTGGAGAACGTGGTTAACTATTGCTGAGGTTGCAGTCTATTCCTTAGGATCAATTGGCATTATCTTACCAACAACCCTTTACATTCTTAAAAAGACAAAGAAAAAAGAAGACTAATATCTTTAGGGGGCCTTATAGGCTCCCTATTTCTTTGAAAAATAACCCTTTTTGTAGATAATATACTTATGAAAATCAATGTTGCAGTCGTTGAAGACGAATTAAAAGAAAAAGAGAAAACAAAAGAAATGCTCGAAAGATTCTTTAAGAGTGAGAATCTTCCTTTTGAAATGTTCTTTTTTGAAAACAGCAATGATTTTTTGCGCACTGATTTGAATAAATATAACCTTCTTTTGCTAGATATTATTTTGCCTAATGGAGAAAATGGGGTGGATATTGCTAAAGGGGTTAGAGAGAAGAATTGGAATTATCCTTTGATGTTTATCACCAAAACCGTTCAGTTTGCACTTGATGGGTATAAGGTTGAAGCACTTGATTATCTCTTAAAACCTTTGATTTACGAAGATTTTGCCTTGAAACTACACAAGGCGATGAAGATCATTAATTTATCCGATGATAACGAGATTATTATCCGTACTAAAGAAGGTATCGTTACCTTGAAAGAATCAGAAATATTTTACGTCGAAGTGAATAAGCATTATCTTACCTTCCATTCTAAAAAAGGAGAGTTCACTAGAAGAGGAACGATGGAATCGATATCAAATGAGTTGTCTTCTAGATTTGCCAATTCCTCGAATAGTTTCTTAGTGAATCTAGACTATCTAGAACTAGTTAAGAGTAACGATATCATCGTCAAAGGAGAGAGCTTGCCTTTATCAAGGAACTATAAGAAGAGTTTCTTGCATCAATTAGAAGAAAGGAATGGCTAGTATGAGCAAAGGCTTAGTCTTTATTTTTGTTAGGAATTTCCTTTTTTGTTTGGAATTATTTTTCTCGGAGATGATTTCATTTAGAGGAGAAAAGAAAAGGAAATATTTTGCATTAAGGAATTTAGCCGCGATTTGCGGGGAATTTTGTATTTCTTTGTTAATATCATTTGTTGTTTTTCAAATTTCAGAAATTGCTAATTACGATAGAATTGTCTCGGTTTTAACGGGAATTTTCTCATATTCTTTGATGTTTGGCATGCAAATAGGAGTTTTATTGTTTATCTACAAAGCTGATTTTAATAAACTCCTATCTTTGATGGCATTCTCTTTTGTTTATAGACAAGTCGTTTTCTCACTTTATGTCGCGTTATTTACTTGGGCGGATACAAACCTTCTTTTCTTCAAATATGATTCTTTTAACTGGATGACTTTTATGGTTTATCTGGGTTTCTATTCATTCATGTATGTTAGTTTCCTTTCTTTCAATCTTTTAAGGAAAGATAATACTCCTCCTCAAAGTGAGAAAAGCGTTCTTATTGTTCTTTTCTCTGCGATATTTGCCAACATGGTTGTCTGCACGATAGGGGAAGTCTATAGCACGGATGATAATGATTTTATGTATGTTATTCTTCTTTTCTCGAATATCATCTCTCTTTTGTTACTGACTTCGATTGAATGGATCATGCGTAAGATGTATAGCCTTCGTAACGAAAATCAAATAACAAGCCAGTTGCTTAGAGAAAAAGAAAGCCAATTTAAATTTGCTAAAGCCAATATGGAAAGGCTCCATATCCTTGCTCATGATCTGAAACACCAAAGCAAAGCCTTAAGAGCAGGAGGGGAAGAGGCAAAAGAAATCCTAGATAATCTCGATGATGCGGTTACTAATTACGATGCAATATTGTTAACGGAGAATCCGACAATAAATGTTATTCTCAATGAAAAATGGCTATATTGTCAGAAACATTCCATTAGATTATCGACAATCGTTGATCCTAAAGCGCTTTCCCAATTAGAAACAATCGAACTTTATTCTTTGTTTGGAAATCTTTTGGATAATTCCATCGAAGCGGTTATGAAGATCAAAGACAAAGACAAACGTACGATTTCTTTGAATGTCACCTATGGAAAAGGCCTTTCCTCGATTGATATACGTAACTACTATGTTGGTGAGATTAAGCTCAAAGACGATGAAAATTTTACTAGCAAGAAAGATTCTTTTAGCCATGGTTTTGGTATGAAAAGCATTAAGGGCATTGTCGAGAAATATAATGGTGATTATTCAAGAGAAACCGATAAAGATATCTATATCGTAAAAATAGTCATTCCTGATTAAGTAAATATAGATTGCATTTTTTGAAGTCAATATTTGTCTTATTTAGGAAATAATCATTGAAATTGGCTATATTTGGTGTTTAATTCAAAACGTTATTTTCCTTTCGTTCTTAAAGAAGAAAGTGAAAATCTATCTTGCTAGGAGATTATCTATGAAAAAACAATTGGTATTGTTAAGCCTTTCTTCAATGATGTTATTAACATCATGTAGAATTGATTCTACGTCGTCTTCACCCTCAAGCTCATCGAGTTCATCATCTACAAGTTCTTCGAGCTCATCATCGTCAAGTGTTGTTACTGGGCATACGGTTAAGTATGTTGCAGACTCTGAGCATAAGGATACTGAGGTTACTTTCCATCATGAAAACAGAGACGCGACCGAATATAAAGCAACAGACAAAATTGCTAAAGGTACGACAGTCTTAGTTAATATCTATTCTCCAACGGAAACAGTTACTGGTGGATTTGCAAATGACGTTGCCTTAAGCGTTTGTGAGGCGTTTGATACTTATTATCAATTCACCATGCCTGATAAAGATGTTACGGTTACCGTAACTTACGCCTCAGGACATACGGTTACATATGCGGTAGATTCTGCTCACCCAGATACGGAAGTTACTGTCCATCATGCGAATAACGATTTAACCGAATATCTTCCAACCGATAAGATTGCGGAAGGTACGACAGTCTTAGTTAACGTTTGGAGCGATAGTGAAAGAATCACGGGTGCGTTTGCAAACGATACGGCATTGACTGTATCAACGACCTACCCTGGATATTATGAATTCACTATGCCTAATGAAGACGTCGTTATCACTCTTTCTTACAAGAGCGGAAGCCAAGGTGGAGAAGAAAGTGATACCTACTCATTAACTTATAATGCAGATAGTGCTCACACTGGCACCTTTGTTACCTTCTTAACAAAGAGCCAATTAGATGGAATGCTTGCTGGAACATATAGCGGAGATGGTATCAAGTCTGCTAAATCTGGCGATACAGTCTATGTCATGACATCAACTGAAGAAACGATTACTGGCGTTTACTATAACGGAACTCTTGCGACAAAAGATGAAAGCTATGGCTGGATGTTATCAAGCTTCACAATGCCATCAGAGAAAGTAACAATCACAGTTACTTACGCTGCATAAAGTGTTAAACAATCAATACGCCATTTAAACATAAGTGGCGTTTTGTATTGAATAGATTACAAAAAAGGAAAGAAAGAAAATGAAGAAAAAGATTCTATTATTAGCTCTTCCGTTTGTTGCCATTATTTCTTCTTGTGTAAATAAGAGCGACTCATCATCTTCCTCGGAAGGAGTTAGTGGACTTGATCAAAACGACATTAGCGTTTTAACAAAGTTCAAAAAAGGTTTCAAAATTGAAGGAACTCTCTCATCAGTAATGACTTATTACTCTGATAACGGATATGATGTTCCTCTTGAAGGAAAAGATCAAAGCAAAGCGGCTTATAGCTTTGTTTCAGTTTATCAAAATGACGATAAATACACGGGTATAGACCGTCGTTATTATCGTCTTAATGACGATGGTAGCAAGAAATACCTCAATGGTGAGAATGCCTATGATAACGACGGATATGTTGGTCTTAATTATTTAGATTACAACAACGTTATCAAGACTGATGGCTATTCCGCTACGGATGAAATTAATGAAGACCCATATTCTTCAAGTGGACTTATCAATCCATTCTTGACTCTTAAGAGTTCTGATTTTTATAAAGAAAATGGCAAGATTATCTTAGATAATACGAAGAACAATCTTTTATATAACCTTGTTTTTTCTGGCCTTTCTAAATATATCAAATTAGGAATTCCTCTTAAGGATGGTCTTTTCTCCTCCGATTTTAGTTCGTATTCTACAGAATCCATTGATTTTGAAGGAACTGCCTTTGAAGATTACACGACTTATTACGTGAAGACTAAATACACGATTAATTTCTCTTTCTCACAAATTGGTGAAGCGGATGCGAAGAATACTCTCCAAAAAGAGCCAACCAAAACAGAAAATGATCCGCTTGGCAAAGCCTTAAAGAATATGGCAGGAAAGACAATTACAATCGACCGCCACTCAATAACTTATGAAGGTGAGAGCAAGATTGAATCCGAAGAAAGCGTTAGAACATATAACGATGGAACAGATATCTATATGCAAGTATATGATCATGCCCTTACTCCAAATGGACCAACTGAGCCAACCTCCTCTGACCTCTATTTGAAAGCAAACTCTAAAAAGTTACTTAACACCTACACTTTAGGGGAGAAAAACGAAGATGGAACATATTCTTTCAATTATAATTCATCCTCTTATTCAACAATTGATGGCTACTATAGATATTCTAGCTTCCAACCAGATTTCAATATAAGCCAAAACATCTTCAATAAGAATGAAGATGACTCTTACTCTCCAACGGAAGACAATCTTCCATATATTGGCGCTGATTGCTTTGTTCCGGCAATCTCTTCAACTTCAGAGATTGCTAATGGCTATATTACTTCGATGAAGATTTATCTTTCTAGCGATAATAGCTATATAGATCATATCCAATTCTTGTTTGATGAATCCATCTATACTGGATATACAGGCGAAATTATTATCACATATTCTAATGTTGGTAATACAAAGTTGCCTTTTTCGATTGTCACGTCTTTATAAGGGGGAATAGAAAATGAAAAAGACTAAAGTTTTATTATTATTAGGTGTTGCCGCTCTTTCCTCTTGTGATGGAAATAATAATTCATCTCAATCTAGCGCTGAAGAAAAGAGTGTTATTCAACAAAATATCGATACTTTTTCTAGAGGTTTCTTCATGTATGGTGAGGTTACCCAAACAAGAACGCAAATCACTGGTGTTTCTTCAACTGGAGAATATATTTATTCAACAACTAAAGAATCCAATACATACAACACTGAAGTTGGTTTTGAAAACGTTACAAGAAATGGTTTCAGAAAAGTTTCCACCCAACAATATGATGGGGAAGAGCAAACAATTGAAGACTATACCTATTTCGAAGATGAAGATGGCCTAGCTTACAAAGAAAAACTTAATTACAAGAATGAACTTGAACGTGATTACAGCATTAACTTATCTAGTTCATCATTCGTTTATAACGGTTTCTACAATTTCTTTACAATTTTAAATGAAGAAGATTTTACGGAGACAAGTTCAACTCGTTATGATCTTGATTTAGGAAAGACTGCAATTATTACGAATAACCTTCTTTATTCTTTGAATAGTGGTTTTGCGACTGCTGCGAAAGAAGCATATTTCACCATGACAGATGGCGTATTTACCTCGTTTGATGTCGCGATGAAGGATTATTTATATGCGGATTCAACCACTGGTTATTATTATAAGGTTGAAAATGTTGCAACCTTTAACTTTGCTCATCAAGGTAATTACAGCGTTTCTTCAACTAAGGTCTATGAAGATAAAGGCTATACCTCACTTGCTAAGGCTCTTAAGAGTGTTGGCAATAACTTCACAATGACCGTTAAGATGAACGCTCTTAGCCAAACAACTGGAGAAGCCGCGTCTTCTTACCAAGATTTCTATTTCACTGGCGATAAGATCTATGTCCACGCTTATAGCAATACGAAGGATTCCGCGCCAAATCGTAATAAAGACTACTATTTAGCTCCTGATGCGAATGGAACTCTTTATTCTTATGTCTATGATTCTACAAGTGGAGAGTTTGTTAAGAAAAATTCTTCTAGCTATGCCTCCCTTTATCAAGGATTATTCACATATGATGATTATCTCCCAAAGGTTGGAGAGATTTCCTCTAATTTATTCGTGAAAGATGGAGATAAATATAAAGCAGAAGAAGATGTTGCATCTACTCTTCCAAACTATTTCTACCTCCAAAATCCCCCATATAAGAGAAATGCTTCAAATAACTTTATTGATGTTGAAATAACTCTTTCTGGCGATTCTATCGATAAGGTCACCTTGCCATATTCTTATACTGATTTCATGGAAGGAACGATAATCACTGGTACCTACGAAATCACCTATAACAATATTGGCCAAACGGAGTTACCTACATTATGAAGAAATTTTTGTTTCTTTTAGCTCCTGCATTTTTAACACTTGCCTCATGCTCAAATAATGACGGCTCATCATCTAGCCTAACGCCATCTAATGTTATTGAAGCAGTTACTTGTTCCATCTCTATCACTAAAGGTGGAACTGCCAAGGCTTATAAAGATGGCTCTCTTTTAGGAGAAATCAAAGAGAATAAACCATTAACTCTTTCTAGCCTTTCCATTGGCGATTCTTTCACTGTTCAGCTTTCTTTTGATGAAGGATATGCGATTGGCGGTGCAACTTTTAATGGCAAGAAAATCGCATCAGATACGTCTTATTACAAAGTTATCATTAGCGAGAATGTTAACGAATTGTCTTTCTCTTTCCGACTTATCGAAAGCAAGGCTTCAGATTTTACCTATGAGTTTGATAATACGAATTCTACTGCGACAATAACTGGATATACGACTGGAGAAGTGCCAACTCCTCTTATCGTTCCTTCTTCAGTAACCGAAAAAAACAAAACATATGCCATTACTAAGATTGCCAAGGATGCCTTTGCAAACACAGAGATCACTAAGATTCAAATTCCTTCTTCAATTAAGGAAATCGAACATGGTGCGTTTAATAATGCCTATAACATGGTTTCTTATTCGGTTGATGAAGGAAATACGAATTATTCCTCCAAAGATGGAATTCTCTATAACAAGGATTTTAGTGAGTTACATACCTTGCCAGTTAAATATTCTGAGTCGTCTTACACGATGCTTGGAAGCGTGACCTCGATTGCGGATTACGCCTTATATCAGAATCGTTCGATTAAGGGAATAACTTTCAACGATAAGATTGTTAGTATTGGTGAAAGTGCATTCTATAACTCTACATTCTTAGAGACCATCTCTTTCCCTAAATCACTTAAAACGATTGGGAAATATGCCTTTTATCAAAATTCCAATCTTAAGAGTGTTACTTTCTCTGAAGGATTAGAGACCATTGATGATTATGGTTTCTATGGATGTTTGAAAATTCCTTCTTTAGCTTTCCCAAATTCTTTGAAAACCATCGGTGGAAACTCCTTCTTTAAATGTGATCGTCTTTCTGAGATTGATTTTGGAAATGGTGTTGAAGAGATTGAAGAATCTGCTTTCTCTAATGAAACAAATATCACTAAATTATCTTTCCCATCTTCCTTAAAGAAGATTGGCAATAGTGCTTTTAGTGTTTGCGATAAGTTAGAAACAATCGCCTTCTCTGAAGGATTAGAGGAAATCGGCAATGCTTCATTTGCTCTATGTTCATCTTTAACAAAGATTGCCTTACCTGCTTCCTTAAAGACTATTGGACCAAATCCTTTCTATGCCGTTCTTAAACTTAATGAGACGAACTTCTCCGTTTCATCATCTAGTGAGTATTTCACGGTCGTTGATGGAGTTCTTTATAGCAAAGATATGAAGAAACTTGTTTGCTATCCATATGGAAAGACGAATGAGGAATATTCGATTCCTAGTGGTGTAGAAGAGCTTTCTGCAAGAAGCTTTGCCTATATCAACAATTTAAAGACATTGGTTATGCCTAAGAGTGTCAAGAAACTTGATGAATGTTTCTACTCGATGACTTCTTCCTTAACAGTTAAATATCAAGGAAGCCAAAAGGAATGGGATGCCATAGATAAGACTGGTAATACCGGCTTAGATTGGAACTATTCCTCATCTGTCACAGTTACTTTTGCAGAGTAATTCTTAATTATTTCTCTTAAAAAGTTATAATAAGTTCATAGAGGTAACAAACATGATCATTTTACATATCAAAGATTTCGGTGATATCAAAATCGAATTAGATAGAGATAATGCCCCAATATCTGCAAATAACTTTGCATCCTTGGTTTCTAGTGGATTCTATGATGGCTTAACTTTCCATCGTGTTATTAGAGGCTTCATGATTCAAGGTGGAGATCCTATTGGCAATGGAACTGGCGGACCAGGATATTCCATCAAAGGAGAGTTCCGTGCGAATGGAGTGAAGAACACTTTATCTCATAAGAGAGGAGTTATCTCCATGGCACGTTCTCAAATGTTTAATTCTGCAGGTTCTCAATTCTTTATTTGCGATGCGGACGATACCTTCCTTGATGGACAATATGCCGCGTTTGGAAAGGTTATCGAAGGAATGGACGTGGTAGATAAGATTGCCCGTGTTGATAAGAATCATGCGGATAAACCTTATAAGCCAGTCATTATCGAAAAAGCTGAAGCAATCGACGAAGAAATCAAATCAGTCGAGAAGATGTAACAAGTTAGCCATTCTCAAATGAGGGTGGCTTTTCTTTTGGCTTTATATAGACCTCTCTGCATATTATTTAACGAAAAATATGCATATAAATATCTGCCATATGCATATAAAATTGCAAAAAATATGCAGAGAAGATGTTTGATGTTTTATTCATTGTGGCACTGTAAACTTACAATTTGACACTGTAGAAGCCAAAATGACACTGCAGAATGACACTGTAGGAATTTAAAAAAACGAATTACGGATTTTAGAAACTTTCATATAAAAAAACATAATTGCCTTATATTTTTCTTTAAACATATTTCTAAATCCACGTTCTTAGTTATAATTAACTGGTTAAAGGAATTTTATCTATGGCACGAATTATCTTAGTTGGCGGCGGTTCATCATCTGGCAAGTCTTTTGTCACGAAAGAAGTTCTTAAGAACGTTGGTGAAGAAAACATTACTAGAATGACGATGGATGATTACTATCTTGACCAGGCAGATATGCCTCTGGCAGATAGATATAAGGTCAACTACGACCATCCAAAAGCGTTTGACTGGCCTTTAATGAGAAAACAAATCAAAGCTTTAAAAGACGATCAACCAATCGAGAAACCTATCTATGATTTTGTTAATTTAACTAGATCTGGTAAAACAGAAGTCATTGTTCCTAAGAAGGTCGTAATTATCGAAGGAATCATGGCTTTGGTAGATAAGCAAATAAGAAACTTAGGTGATCTTAGAGTCTTTATTCAAGCGGGTGCAGAAAGAAGATTCCTTAGACGTATTATTCGTGACTCTAAGGAAAGAGGCAGAACATTTGAAAATATTGTTTGTCAGTATTTCAACACTGTTCAGCCAATGTATGATGAAATAGTTAAGCCGTCTAGTGAATATGCAGACCTTATCATCAATAATGACGGAGTGAAGAATTTAGCAATCGATGTTCTTACTTGCGTTATTCAGGAGCAAATCGACATTGCCAATAATATTAAGAGCGAGAAACATATGATGGATGATGAGTTCCGTGAAGAAGTCCTTAGATCCATCTTTCAAGATATGAAGGAGTAGTTATGCAGTATTTAGATAAGACCATTGATTTATTGAACAAATCTTATAGTCCATTCCATGTCGTTAATAATCTTAAAGAATTATTAGACGAGAAAGGATATAAGGAACTTAGCGAGAAAGAAGATTTTCATCTTGAGGAAGGCGGAAAATATTATTTAACACGTAACGGATCAGCGTTAATTGCATTCTCTGTTCCTAGAAATCCTAAAGAATCTGCGTTTAGAATCTCTGCATCACATACTGATTCTCCAACATTTAAAATCAAGCCAAATCCTGTTCGCAATTACAAGAACCTTATTTCGCTTAATGTTGAGCCATATGGTGGAATGATTGATGCGCCGTGGCTTGATAGACCACTTTCTTTTGCAGGAAGAGTTTTCTATTTTGATGAGAATAACGAATTAAAAGAAACATCACTTAACATCGATGAAGATTTGATGGTTATTCCAAATCTTTGCATCCATTTCAATAGAAATATCAATAACGGATATACGTTTAATGCGGCAAAAGACATGATTCCTTTGTTTGGCATTGAGAAAGACTTTGATTTCCAAAAATATCTTCTTTCAAAGATTGAGGGAGCAAAAGAAATTGTTTCCTTCGATTTATTCCTTTATAACCGTGATAAGGCTAAAAGAGTTGGTCTTAATAAAGAATTCCTCTCGTCACCTAAATTAGATGACTTATCGAGCACGTATAGCGTTCTTCTTGGCTTCTTAGACGCCAAACCAACATATTTCAATATTTATTGTGCGTTTGATAATGAAGAAGTTGGTTCTCTTACAAAACAAGGTGCATACGGAACTTTCTTCAAGGATACTATTACACGTATTGCCAAAGAATTAGATTTGCCATTAGAGAAAATGCTAGCAAAATCTCTTCTTGTTTCTGTTGATAATGCCCATGCCAACCATCCAAATCATCCAGAGATTTCTGATCCAACAACATCGGTTTTATTAAATGAAGGCATTGTTGTTAAATACAATGCAAATCAAACATATACATCGGATGCATTATCGGTTGCAAATCTTAAGAATATCGTTAAGGATTCCGGCGTTAAATTCCAAGATTTCACGAATCGTTCTGACT
>CAVKFY010000070.1:0-5153 GCA_963655775.1 Alistipes communis | reverse complement strand
GACACTCACTATACAGGCGAAAGAGCCTTATTCAAAATATCTGATTCTCAAATAAATAATTGCTTATTTGATGATGGAGAATCTCCATTAAAAGAAGGAAGAAACCTTCTTGTATCTCATTCTACCTTTGGCTATAAATACCCTCTTTGGTACGGAGATAATCATTACATAAAAGATACAATATTTCTTCCAGAAGAAAGAGCGGGTATTTGGTATACAAACAATTCAACGTTTGAAAGTCTTCTAATCCAAGGGCCAAAGAACTTTAGAAAATGTCATAACCTAACATTAAGAAATATCCAGTTCACAAACGCAGAAGAAACTTTGTGGTGGAACGATTCTTTAACTTTAGACAACATCGAAGCAAAAGGTAACTACTTTGGCATGAGCTCTAAGAATATGCTAATCCGTAATCTTAAACTCGATGGCAATTATGGTTTTGATGGTTGCGAGAATATAAAAATATATGATTCGATCTTGAATACAAAAGATGCGTTTTGGAATTGCAATAATATCTACATTGAGAATTGCGAGATTGTAGGAGAGTATTTTGGCTGGAATTCTTCTAGTATTACTCTTCGTAATTGTAAGATATCCTCCCATCAAGGGTTCTGTTACATGAAAAACATCACTCTAATCAATTGCGTTATTTCTGATACAGATTTAGCTTTTGAATATTGTGAGAATATATCCGCAGAAATCAAAGGAAGATTGGAGTCACTAAAGAATCCAATTTCAGGCAATCTAACTATCGAAGAACTTGGAGAATATGTCCAAGACGATCCAAATATTGATTTCTCTAAAACTAAAGTTGAGGTAAAAGAATGAAATATAACTTTGATATTCTTCCAAATAGAAGAAATTCTGGATCCATTAAGTGGGATGTAAAAGAAGGTGAACTCCCAATGTGGGTCGCAGATATGGATTTTGAAGTTGCACCTAAAATTAAGGAAGCTCTTCTAAATAGAGTCCTTCATCCAGTATATGGATATACGGATGTCTACGATTCTTGGTATAACGCTTATATTTCTTTTTATCACGATAGACATAATTTTGATATTGAAAAAGAATGGCTTGTCTTTTCTACAGGGGTTGTTCCAACAATTTCTTCAAGCGTTAGGAAACTAACAAATGAAGGAGATGAGGTCATCTTGCTAACTCCTGTCTACAATATTTTCTACAACTCCATTATTAACAACAATCGTGTTGTAGTAGAGGTTCCTTTAAAATATATCGTCAAATCGTATTCTATTGATTTTGAAGCGTTAGATAAGGCATTATCGAGTAAAAAGGCTAAATTGTTAATACTTTGTAATCCTCAAAACCCCATAGGTAAAATATGGAGCAAGGATGATTTAGCGTTAATTGGGAGACTTTGTGAGAAACATAACATCATCGTTCTTTCCGATGAGATTCATGGTGAGATAACCTCTCCTAACAAAGACTACGTTCCATTTCTTTCGGTAAATGAAACGAATAGGAAAATAGGTTTTGCTGCAGTGTCTGTAACTAAGTGTTTTAACCTAGCCGGATTACAAACCTCTGCAATAATTATTCCTAACGAAGAAATCAGAAAGAAAGTTGTTAGACAACTAAACACAGATGAATGCGCCGAGCCAAACATCTTTGCTGTTCCTGTTACTTTAGCTGCATTAAATGATTCTCGTGATTGGTTAGTAGAACTTAGGGAATATATTGAAACAAACAAAGAATATGCAACTTCATATATTGAAAAGAATATTCCTGAAATATATTCTGTAAAACAAGATGCGACATATCTTATGTGGATTGATGTTTCTTCTGTTACTAACAATGTAAAGGAATTCTCTTCTTTCTTAAGAGAGAAAACGGGTTTGTTTATTACCGCAGGATCGGTATATGGCAAAGGTGGAGAAGGGTTCCTAAGAATTAATGTTGCAACGAATCTTATCAATGTCAAAGATATGTGCGAACGTTTGAAAAAAGGAATCGAATTATATAAAAATAGATAAAAGAAAAAGGCATCATCACTTGATGTTGCCTTATCTTTTTCTTACCTAAAATTAAAGGGCCTTGCCTTCAGATCCAAAGAGTTCGATCTTCTCTTTAACTGTGGCTTTGATTGCTTCATAGCCTGGTTTTAAGAGCTTACGTGGATCATAACCCTTATCAACGTTTTCGCTTGTTGGATCAGCTTTGCCAGCGGCGCAATATTTGATTGTTGCAGCAGCAAATGCTAATTGGCATTCGGTGTTAACATTGATCTTAGAAACACCTTCTTTGATAGCGGCAACGATTTGTTCACTTGGGATTCCGCTTCCGCCATGGAGAACGAGTGGGATATTTCCTGTAGCAGCATTGATCTTTTCAAGAACGTCAAGATGTAAGCCAGTCCAGTTTTCTGGATAGATGCCATGGATATTTCCGATACCTGCGGCAAGGAAATCAACACCAAGTGCAACGATCTTTTTGCATTCTTCTGGATCGGCGACTTCGCCATCAGCAGTGATGCCGTCTTCTGTTCCGCCGATTGCACCAACTTCAGCTTCAATTGAAATTCCTTTTTCGTGTGCTAAAGCAACAAGTTCTTTTGTCTTTTCGACATTTTCTTCAAATGGAAGGGAAGATCCGTCAAACATGACAGAGGTGAAACCTGCTTCGATGCAAGCTTTGGCTGCATCATAGTTGCCATGGTCAAGGTGAAGAGCAACTGGAACTGTGATTCCAAGAGATTCGTCTAAGGCTTTAACCATAGTTGCGACGACTTTATATCCGCCCATATACTTGGCGGCGCCCATAGAAACACCGAGAATGACAGGTGATTTCAATTCTTGTGCAGTGGTGAGAACTGCTTTTGTCCATTCAAGGTTGTTGATGTTAAAATGGCCAACGGCATAGTGTCCGGCTTTGGCATCTTTCAACATTTGTGTAGCATTAACTAACATATATTTAGATACTCCTGCGATTTTTCGCGCCTTTATTATACATATTTGTAAATTAAGGTGATAAAAGAAACATTCCTTTTTTATGTTTTCTAGTTAATCCATCTTAACCAAAGTCTAGTTTTATTGGGTATATGGGATTAAAATCTCACTATGAAAATATTTGTAGATGATTATTTCTTATCGGTGGCCAGGAAAATAATTACCAATCCCGAATATATATCGATGAAGAAATACATCGCTCATGGAAGATATAGCGTTTATGATCATTGCATAAGAGTTGCTATATATTCCTATTCATACGCAAAAGGAAAGAACCTTGATTTAGATTATGAGTCGTTGATTATAGGTTCTCTTCTTCATGATTATTATCTATATGATTGGCATCATGCCCATGAAGGGCATAGGTTACATGGATATAGGCATCCATTTATTGCGTTAGCTAAGGCTAGAAAAACTTACAAGCTTAATAACAAGGTGTGTAACATGATCCGTTCCCATATGTTTCCTCTAACATTTTGGACAATCCCTTTATCTAAAGAAGCGTGGATTCTTCAGATGTCAGATAAGAGATGTGCAAGGCTAGAACATAAGAGCATCAAGCAAAAGAAGAAAGAAACTAATAAAAACACTTTTTCTGCGGTTTCTTTGTGATTAAATATTTGAAAAACTGCCGTAAAAACCCCTTCGTTTTTATTACATGCCTTTTTTAAAATTAGCGGGAATTTACCCTGTATTTCCATTCTTTGATGATTTTTTGTGTGTTTTTCAGTAAAATACCAAGGATGCAAAGAAAAGCGATTGTTTATTTCCAAAGTGGTGGACCAACACCAGTAATCAACTCCTCATTATATGGAGTCATTGAGGAATACAAACTTCATAAAGATGTTTTTTCTCATCTATATGCGTCTAGATATGGTGTCGAAGGATTAATTGATGGAGATCTTTATGACTTAGATAAAGAAGATCCAGAGCAGATCGAACTCCTTAAACAAACACCTGGACAAATCATTGGATCATCAAGAAAGAAATTGCCTTCTTTTGATGACCCTCTTTTTCATAAGATATTAAAAACGATTAACGACTATAACATTGGTTTCGTTCTTGTTAATGGCGGGAACGATTCCATGGATACCTGTAACCGACTTGATACTTATTTCAAAAAAGAAGGAATGGATATCAAAGTCATAGGCATCCCAAAGACAGTTGATAATGATTTAGCTATTACCGATCATTCAATAGGTTATCCTTCTGCAGCGCGTCATATTATGGATATGGCAATGTTTGGAAAACTCGACTTAATGAACTATAAAAAAGGAAAGATAGTCCTTATGGAGATAATTGGTAGAGATGCAGGCTGGCTTACTGCTTCAGTGGGTCTTTTACCAAAAGATGTTAGACCAGATTATATTCTCCTTCCCGAAATGAAGTGGGATGAAGGTAAATTCCTTAAAGAAATTAAAGAAATTTACGACAAGCAGAAATTTGCATTTGTTGCATTATCTGAAGGAATTCCTTTAGAAAGCGCAAATTCTTCCTCTGTTGATTCATTTGGACATAAATCTTTAGAAGGCTGTTCTCAAATCTTAGCAAAGATAATTAATGAAAAACTTGGGATTTCTACCAGAACGATAATTGAATCGATTTTGGAAAGATGCGATTCTTCTTCGATAACTGTCGTTGATTCTAATGAAGCGATTGAAACATCTAGATTTGCCGTTCGTTCCTTATTAAACGGTGAATCAGGAAAGATGGTTTCTTTAAAGAGGATCTCTAACGACCCATATAGAAGTGAGTGTGTTTTATCTTCTTTAAGTGAGGTTGCAAATGTCGTAAAATGCATTCCTCAATCGTATTTGAAGAATAATCAGGAAATGTCGGAAGAATTTGTTACCTATTTATCTACATTGGTTTCTGATGTAATACCAATAAAGAGGGATAAAGGAATAGCGTCCTACGCTCATTTTAATTTCATAAAAGCCAAAAAAGACTAAAATATTTCAGGAGGAAAGAAAAATGAAAATTGCAATTACTGCCGAATCTACAATCGATTTACCAAAAGAAATGCTTGATGAATATCAAATCAAGACCGTTCCTTTTACCGTTATTATGGGAGAAGAGGAATTTGCTGACGGAACAATCGATCCAGAATCTCTTTTTGAGTTCACAAGAATCAATAAAAAGCTTCCTAAGACGAGTGCTGTTAACCAATTCCAATTCCATGAGTTTTTC
>CAVKFY010000069.1:0-6833 GCA_963655775.1 Alistipes communis | reverse complement strand
ATGCGAGACGGCCGATTCTGCCGAATCCGTTAATAGCTAGTTTAATTGACATGTAACTTTATGTCCTCCTTATTTAAACTGCGGCTGTATTATAGCAAAGCTAAGGAAGAAAATAAAAGAAATTCAACACGATAATTTATCAATAAATAAGTAAATCAAAATAGCACCCGCAAAAACGGCTCGGATTTTATTTCTCTTTTTCCTTTTTGTATTCTTCGTCTAGATGCCTAAAAAGGTGATTGATGTTGCTACGAGATATTGTAGTATTCAATTCGCTAGATAAAAGATGGGCTAATTCATTCAATGAAGCATCTGGATGCTCTAGCCTCAATTTCATCAAAGTCTTTAGTTTTTCGTTTTCAATTCCATCCCAGCCAACTTTTCCGACAAAATAATTAATCTCTTCGATTTGTTTTTCCGAAGATTTCAAGGTTTTGCCGTAATTTGCAGTATCAAGGTTGCTAAGTCTATTCGTGACATTAGCAAAATCTCTTTCCACTCTTACATTTTCAAATTCTAAGCAACATTCCTTTGCCTTAAGAAGAATAAGAAAATCAGAAATCTCATCGCTACGTTTCAAATAAACGACATAATGGTTTCTTCTTTGAATGATTTTGGCATTAAAAGAATGGAATGGAAAATGCGTCAAAAGTTTTTGAATCCATTTGGCATAATTCAAATCGGAGAAAGAAAATTCCAAATGATATGAAGAAGTCTTAGGGCTATTTAACGAGCCTTTTGCCAAAAAAGCCCCAGAAAGATAGGCAGAAATTTGATTTTGTGAAACGATTAAGTTCTTTGGATTCTCGATCGAAAAGAAATCTATGCCTAAATCGTTAAGAATATCCTCTGCTTCTTCTTCAAGTAATACGTGATAGACGATTCTCTTTAAGAAACCAGCAGAACGAGTATAGGCAAAACGAACGTTAACGCCATATAAGCTATGAATGTATTGGTATATGGCTTTAGCAATTGATGAAGATTCACTAGAAATGTCTAATCGCTTGTTTCCTTCTTTTATAGATAGATACCCATTTAATCTAATAAAAGCAGACAAAAGAGAACGTTTCTCTTCATCGTCACGTTCTGCTTTCGCGCTTTCTTCTTTTACTTTTTCGGCAAAAGAAATACCTGTTCCTTTTTTCATTTGCCTGCTTTCTTAAGTTTATTTAGATACGAAATGATACCTGAAGAGGCAATTGCTCCATCGCTAGTTGCAGTAACAACCTGTCTTAAACGTTTCTTAACGATATCGCCTGCGGCAAACAATCCAGGAACAGAAGTCATCATACTATCATCAACAACAAGGAAATTACGCTCTGTTTCAACATTTAAAGAAGAAAGAAATTGAGTCGCACTTCTTTCGCCAGCAAAAGGAAATATCATGCTGATATCTAAAGAATGTTCTCCTTCGTTGTCCGTATATAAAATGGAACTCACTCTATTATCGCCTTGAATCAAGCTAACTTTAGCATTGTAGGTAATTACAACATTGCTCTTTTCCTTTAGATTCTCAACTAGATTTATTTCGCCTTCAAGATGATCGGCAGGAACAAGTAAATACAATGTTCCTACTATATTTGCTAGATAAAGACTTTCTTCTACAACACGGTTGCCATTTCCATATATGGCCGCTTTCTTTTTTCTTAAAAGAGGTCCATCGCAAGTCGCACAATAAGAAACCCCTTTGCCAAAGAATTCTTTTTCTCCTTGGATTGAAGGAACGTTTGCTAAGCCTGTTGCAACTAAAACTGTCTTTGTTAATATTTCATCCTTATTCGTTTTGATAAGGAAATAATTGTTTTCTTTAAGGACTTCAACTACTTCAGACGTTTCAATGTTAGCGCCAGTATCGTATGCAGATTGAAGCAAGGCTGTTGCAAGCGAAAAACCATCCTGATGCAATAATCCAGGATAATTATCAACTTCAGCAATATTAACTAGCTTTCCTCCTGGCATGCTTTTTTCAAGCCAAATAAAAGGAATGTTTGCTCTTTTTAAATATAAGGCGGCAGTAATTCCTGCTGGACCTGCGCCAATGATAACGGAATTAGTCTCACGCATGGGCTTCAACCTCGTCGCTCTTTTGGAAGTTTCTTGTATCGTAAAGATAAATTAGAGATATAACCGAAGCCATCAAGCCAAACGTGCTAGATAAGATGAATCCATAAGAAAGGTTGATATATAAGTTATCTGCAAGTGAGTTAACGTTCTTTCCGAATAAATAGAAGAATGTGCCTAAGAAAGAAAGAGCGCATGCACCAATTAAAACGTAGTATCCGGTCTTTTTGTTCTTAATGAGGACAAAATATGAAGCGACGAAAGCGAGTATTGCTAAGCCAAGAATAATATATGCAGCCAACAATAGAGGCGTTTTCCCACCAAACAAAAGTTCATATCCTTGATAGGAGACAATTTCTCCTGCGCCATCTTTTAAAGAGGAAGTCGTTAACGAAGGTAACAAAGGGAAAATCAATGTGAATATTAAGGTTCCAGCAGAAATGAGTGGGAAAAAGCTACCTTTTTTGGATTTCACATAATAGTCATGTAAGTGCATGGAGGCAATAATGACAACGCCAATCAAGATATAGATTAAGGAGTTACAAATACTCCAAGCATTATCAGTACCCATGTTGAAGTTTGTATCACGGAATGGCTCCATAATTACGCGAACAATACCATACCAAAGGAAATAACAGCCAACTCTATCTCCTTTAGAAGTCCATTTCTTCAATAAGACTCCGACAACGTATTGAATGATGAAATATCCAGCGATAGAAAGAGCGCTTTCGATTAAGAATAGAGGAGCGTAGATCATTCCGCTTCCAGCTGTAGCTGATGCTGCGCCAGATGTAGAAATATGCATTTGCTCAAGAATCCAAGTTGGAAGCCATCTGAAATAATTAACAGAGACTGGACGTCCATATACTTCGTTATTAAAGAAGTTTCCCCATCTACCAACAGCTTGGCCAATTAAAACTGTAGGAACGACCTCATCTACTGTCCATCTTGCATCCAAACCTTTCTTAGAATGCTTTGCCATAATTGCACCAACTAAGATTCCAAAGAAAGCGCCGCCAAGTATCGTTAATCCACCATTCCAAATTTCAAAGACATGATAGAAATCACGATGAGCAAATTCTCTAGCCCAGTTACCAACAACGTACCAAACACGTGCACCAATAATTCCAGCAGGGAAGGCCACAACGAAAATAATCTCTAAAAGACCATGTTTATGATATCTCTTGTACATTCTTTGATCGGAAATAAAGAGACATAATAAAGCACCTAATAAAATCACCATTCCATAAAAAGCCACATGAAACCCACCTGGATTTCCTTGCGAGGTAGATGTTTCAAAGCCATTTCCAGTGATGCTTAAACCATTTGGCAATGGGTAATAGATATAATCTGCAAAGCCTTCAGTCCACATCCAGAAAGAGAAGAAAAGAACAGGAACGGAAACATAATAAATGATACGTACTAACTTCTTTTGCTTTGGATCGATTTTTTCCTTTGCTAGATGAATCCAAAATGAAGCAACAAATAAAGCAAGACTTGCGCCAAAGAATAAACCGCCAATTAAAGTTAAAGCATAGTTGCCAGCATAATAAACTGGTTCACCTTGATATACTCCACTTGCATGCGTTGTTATCGAAGCCCATTCTGGATGAGAAAGGAAAGCAGACCATAAAAGAAGGAAAAAGCCAAGGGCTGCTCCACCAATATAAATTAGATAACGAAGTTCTTCTTTCTTTTCTAAACGTAAACGAATACTGTTTTTGGCAAAAGAATATGTATCTTTAATTAAAAAGCCAAAAGAGCCAGCAATAAGCGCTAGCCCAATAATTAATGCAATCATTCCTGTTACTGTCATATTCATTACCTCATTCGTATTCGTTATTCTTTTTGGCCTTTTCTAGTAAAGGCTTTAGATATTTGCCAGTATAGCTATTTGGATTCTCCGCTACTTCTTCAGGAGTTCCCTTTGCTACAACTTGCCCTCCGCGATATCCGCCTTCTGGACCTATATCAATTATATAGTCTGCGACCTTAATCATATCTAGATTGTGTTCAATAACAATAACTGTATCTCCATGATCAACGAGGTTTTCTAAGACACGAATCAATCTTCTGACGTCATCCGTATGTAGTCCTGTTGTAGGTTCATCAAGTATATAAACAGTCTTCCCTGTAGGTTTCTTTTGGAGTTCGTTTGCTAGTTTAACTCTTTGTGCTTCTCCTCCAGAGAGAGTTGTCGCAGGTTGGCCAAGTTTAACATAGCCAAGTCCAACATCATATAAGGCTTTGATTCTACGATAAATGACAGGTCTATTTTCGAAGAAATGCATCGCTTCCTCTACTCTCATCTCTAGAATGTCATATATATTTTTGCCTTTATAGAAACAAGAAAGAATCTCTTGGTTATAACGCTTACCATCACATTCATCACACTTAACATAGACATCAGGTAAGAAATTCATCGATACGCAGGTAACCCCTGCACCTTGGCATTTTTCGCAACGTCCACCAGGCACATTAAAAGAGAATCTTCCTTTATCAAATCCTCTTTCTTTTGCTTCGTTTGTTTCGGCAAAAAGAGCTCTGATATCATCAAATAATTTGATATATGTTGCAGGGTTGGAACGTGGAGTTCTGCCAATTGGTTGTTGATCAACGTTAACGACTTTATCAACATATTGAAGACCACTTATAGACTTATATGCACCAGGAATACAATCTTCTTTATTAATTTTCTTGGCCAATATCTTTTCAAGAGTCTCATTTATCAGAGAAGACTTTCCCGAACCAGAGACACCAGTAACCAAAATCAATTTTCCTAGAGGGAAATCTACATCAATGTTTTGTAGGTTATGACAAGAACATCCTTTTAAAGATATTTTCTTGCCATTTCCTTTTCTTCTTTCTTTTGGAATTGGAATGAATTTACGTCCAGAAAGATATTCTCCTGTTATCGAAGAAGAATTTTCCATAACTTCTTCTGGAGTTCCGGCTGCAACAACGTTTCCTCCATGTACCCCTGCTCCAGGACCAATATCAACAAGATAATCAGCTTGTCTCATCGTATCTTCATCATGTTCAACAACAATTAAGGTATTGCCTAAATCTCTCATCTCTTTCATTGTCTTGATGAGTTTGTCGTTATCTCTTTGATGAAGGCCGATTGATGGTTCATCTAGAACGTATAAAACGCCTGAAAGTTTTGAGCCTATTTGGGTAGCCAAACGAATACGTTGAGCTTCTCCACCAGATAAGGTCATTGCCAAACGATCTAAAGTTAGATAATCAATTCCGACGTCTGCTAAAAATTGAGCTCTATTTTCGATTTCTTGTAAAACGAGTCTAGCAATTGCCATCTCATTTTCTGATAAAACATTTCTTGTATCTTTGACCCAGAGAATAAGTTTATCAATAGTTAGTTGGGTAACTTGATAAATGTTTAAGCCGTTAACACGGACTGAGAGCGCTTCTTTGCTAAGCCTTGCTCCATGGCAAGTCTCGCAAACATCATCACGCATGAAAGATTCATAATATGGCAACATCCATTTCGATGTAGATTCCCTATATCTTCTTTCAATAAAAGTTTTGATCCCTTCGACGTATCCTCTTTTGTGCATAACATTTCCATTTACTGAAGTTAGGGTATGATCGAGAGGCTTATCTGAACCAATTAAGATAATTTGTTTTTGCTTTGGCGTTAGTTTCTCATAAGGAACATCCAAAGGTATGTTATATGAATCCAAAAGGAATTTGAATTCTTGCCATTCAAGATTTTGGGTATTAACTGTATTTTTGTAGTAACGAATTGCACCTTCGCCAATGCTCTTTGCTGGATCTGGAACTAAAAGATCCTCACTAACAACTCTAGAAATACCTAATCCATGGCATGTTGGGCAATAGCCTTGCGGAGCGTTAAATGAGAAAAGGCGCGGTTCAAGTTTTGGAACGGAAAAACCGCATATTGGACAAGTGTGGTTGCTAGATACGAGTTTCTCACCATTCTCTGTATAGAAAAGAACATATCCATGGCCATAGTTAAGTGCTAAGTCAACGTCTTCTGCCACACGAGAACGAATATCACTATTTCTTATCACCAAACGGTCTATGACTATATCAATATCGTGTCTTTTGTTTTTATCTAATTCTTTTACATCCTCAAGAAGAAGAAATTCTCCATCAATTCTTACACGAGCAAAACCAGCTTTCTTGATCATATCTAGTACATCCTTATGCCAGCCTTTTTCATGTCTAACGATTGGAGAAAGGATTTGAAGTTTGCTTCCTTCTGGATAAGAAAGAGCAATATCTACCATTTTTGCAGGGGAAAATGCAATAATTGGCTCATTATGCTCAGGACAGTATGGCACGCCAATTCGCCCAAAAAGAAGACGAAGAAAATCATAAATTTCAGTAACTGTACCTACTGTAGAACGAGGATTATGAGACGTTGTTTTTTGATCAATTGATATGGCAGGAGAAAGACCATCAATCGAATCCACATCAGGTTTATCCACCCCACCAAGGAACTGCCTAGCATATGGTGAAAGGGATTCGACATACCTTCTTTGCCCTTCGGCATATATCGTATCGAAAGCAAGAGTAGATTTACCAGAACCGCTTAATCCAGTAAAAACAGTTAAAGTGTCTTTCGGTATTGAGACATCAATGTTTTTGAGATTATTCTCTCTGGCGCCTTTGACGATAATGAACTTTCTGCTATCCATAATGTTAGAATTATATTCTAATGAGCATATTTTTAAAAGAATGACGCTTAGTTTGGAATCGTGAGACGAACTTCAACAAACAGACAA
>CAVKFY010000068.1:1859-8518 GCA_963655775.1 Alistipes communis | reverse complement strand
GTCTTCACCAGCTGCAGCGGCTGCAAGGTTTTCTTCTGTGGTTCCAATGCCATTAAGGTATTTAAACCAGATCTTTGCATGTTCCTTTTCATTTCCACTTGTCTCTTCGAATATCGCAGCTATTTGCTCATATCCTTCTTTTCTTGCTTTGCTAGCAAAGTATTGATATTTGGTGTGGGCTTGGCTTTCACCAGCGAATGCCGCTTTTAAATTGGCTTCTGTTTTGCTTCCTTTTAATTCCATAAAGTTATCTCCTTTATTTGTCTATTATAGTGAATAAAAAGAAGTTAGAAAAATAAAACGCTTAAGTTTTTTTCTTAAGCGTAAATGTTAGAAACATATAACTATTTATCGGAACTTTTATTTGTTCTCTTCATTGCTATCTTTCTTTTTATAGACGTAACGCCAGTACTCTACGTTATCTAGTGATGATGCAGTATCTTCCATGTAGTTATAGACCTGTTCACGAAGAAGATGGGTTCTTTCTCCAAGAGGTCTGCTCATATCAGGATAGAATGGATCTGATACATGAATAACAGCACGTGGTTTAAGGAATTTAAAGATCTTATGTTCTTCATAGGTAACGCACATTCCAAATGTTGGTGCGCCAAGTTGAGCTGGATATGTAAAAGAGTTATCTGGAAATGGTCTAATTCTTGTGCAATAAGGCCAAATATGCGCTTCAGGGAAAATGATTATCGGATTTCCCCTACGGTATCTTTTCCTTATGCATTCGTTAAATTGTTCTATTTGCTCTGGATAAGAGGGAAGAGGAATAGCTGCTAACATTCTTAAAAGAGGCATTAGAATACGATGTTGCATTACGTTATCTGAAGTAATTATATAAGCGTGCCTTGGAAGACAAACTCCTATTGGGCCAAAGAAAGCATCCGCTCTTGTAGTATGATTTCCGTAAACGAAATAGCCTCTTCTTCCAACTCTGGCTTTTTTAAGTTTTCTTCTTCCTACTACCTTATATCCCCAACCGATTTTTCCAACAATCCACATTATAGGAACGGCAATTACATAATACAAAAATTCTTGAAATACCCAGTAAACCGGCCTCCAAACATAGAATTTGTATTTTTTCGGAAGAGGAACGTTTTTGAATTTAGAACCAGAAAAGTCTTCGTTTAATGGATCTGAATAATATATGGTCTTCTTTGGTTTCATATCTTTATTTCTTCTTAAGGGCTGCAGTGTCCTCAACTAATTTAACCATTTTTTGCATACATGTATCAAAATCAAATTGGCTGCAATAAGTTTCATATTGCTTAGCCAAAAGTTTCTTTTCCCTTGGATGTTCAAACCAATAGTCTATTTTCTTTGCTAAATCGTTAACGTCGTTAAGCTTGAAAAGACAACGTTTAGACAAGGCAAAAGTCTTTGTCGCAGATTTGGGAGAATTATTGATCAAAGGAACGATTCCGCAAGAGATTGCTTCGAGGCAAGAGATGGCCTCAATTTCAATTTCGGATGTATGAACATACAAGTCTGACATATTTATTTGTCTAATTAACTCATCACGATTGAAAAAAGCGTATTTAGGCTCAATTCCATATTTTGCCGCACATCTTTTCATTTCGTTTTCTCTTGGCCCAGAGCCAGCAAAAACAATCTTTATATCATCTTTGTGCTTAGATTTTGCGACCGCTTTAATAAGCAAAGTTTGTTTCTTTTCTTTGGAATATCTACCAGTCATCAAAATAACGAATTTATCTTTAAATTCAAGATCGCGTTCGATATCAAGGTGACGGAACTCATTGGAAACACCATTAGAAATCACGTGCCCAGGGGTCTCATGGTTTATGGCTTTCTCAAAGGTGTCCATGATAAATTTTGTTGGATAATGAATTGCATCAACGTATTTATAGAATTTTCTCCAAAAATAGCGATAGACAAAATGATTGGCTACATTTGAGTTCATTAAATTAAAGAAATGAGCCGTAACGTTTTCCGCTTGAACGTGGAAACCAGCGGAAACAGGAATGCCTTTTTCTTTGGCAATTAACACCGCTTTCCTTCCAACAGCAAAAGGCATCATGATGTGCACTTCATCTGAGCCTTCAAGAGCTTCGTCTAAAGTTTTATGATCTGGTTTTGCTAACGAAACACCATTCTTATCTACAATTGTTTGAAATGGGCCAACCCAATAAGTGCCAACAACATAAAAGTTGTCTTTGCCTTTTTTATCTTGATCTGGACAAACCACTCTTACTTGGTGCCCAGCTTTTTTTAATGCATCTATTAAATGGATTGCCGCGATTGTTGTTCCATTATTCGCTTTGCCGAATACGTCTGCAACTACAGTAACTAGCATCACGTCAACCTCCTTATTTGCTTATCGATAATACTTGCTTGGCCTAAGCCTTGCTCTCTATTGTACTAAACATATTTTATAGAGGCAAATCCTACCATCTGTTATAAACCTTTTCAGCAAAGCCTAAAATGTTATCAATTTTGATCTTTTGTTCGCCTATTTGGAAGTAGCCATTAAAATAGCCAAACACTTGATGTTGATCGGAGTGAATTAGCAAAACGTTGGTGTTGTTTTTTCTATCAATTATTGGAGTGAATTCTAAATTAATATCTCCTTTTTTAGAGGTAATCTTCCAGGAAGAAAGAAAATCGTCTTTAAGCCGTTTCTTTGGAATTTGAAATTCGACATCTTCTAATTTGAACGCCTTATCGTTTACGAAAAGAATATTTTCTGAAGCCTTGCTTGTGTCTCCAAAGCCATAGCCTAGGTTCCATCCTATATTATTGCCATCGCTTACTCCATTTGCGCTTGACCAATACCAAGTGTTTTTATATGTCCAAACACCTCTTCCCCAATCAAGCGTTCCAAAAGCATTCTTGAATTGATGTTTTGTTTTGCCAAATGTAAATATTCCATTCGCTTGGAGTAGGTTTATCTTCTGATTATAGTAAAAATGCTTGCCTTTTAAGAAAGGTGTGGCAATTGCCAAACTATAAGGATTAGTTTCTCTCAATTCGATATCGCAAAAGAAATCCTTTCCATTTTTTACTTTCTTCATATTGCAAATTAGGCGTCTTTTACCGTTGATATTTAGAAATCTAAAGGAATATCCCTTGCCTTCTTTTATTGCATCGCCATTTTTACTGGTTGATGGCAATTTTACCTTTCCCATAGGGAACCAAAATATATTAGATTTAGTTACTATTTCTTTTTCGTTCACAAAATCTAGTATTGATAAGGATACCAATCCCATGTAGGAATTGTCATCGATTGTTAAGGCAATCCCCCATTCTTTATCGCCAATATAGTAATAGTCCCATTCTTTAATGCGGTATTTATTAGCCTTGATATCTTTACGTTTATATTCCTTGATTAACGAATAAGAAAAGCCTTTTTCGGAAAGATTACCTTTTGCGTCTAAAAGACGCCCTGGATGAAGCTCATTTTGCATATATGATTTCCTCATGCATATTTTAGGTCAGAAACAATTCCATAGCAATCGAAGCAGAAGAGTTTCTTTATACATTGTTATTGTGTCTTATGGTTTTATTTTTTAATTAGGGACATAAATGTATAACCTTGAAACAATGAAAATGCAAAAAGGGAAAAGGGATAAACAAAGTCTTTAATTCAACGTGATTTGAACAAATTCTGTATAGAGCAGGATTCGTTCTTACTATCCATAAATCTTAATCCCTACCTTTAAGATCTCGTTAACTAGTTGGATATTATTCTCCAATTCACTGTCTCTAATTAAATCAACTTTTTTATTTAGTACCGTTCTAACGGCTTCTATGAGACTGGCAAATTTCAACCATGTTAATGAAGACGAAACGTATATGTCCACATCGCTATTTTCCTTAGCATTTCCTTTGACATAAGGGCAAAACAAATAACAAAAATTAATCTGTCCTTTATATTTTGTATTAAAAAGCTCTGTCACTTTTTCTTTTATTTCCTCAACCGTCAATAGGCCTTTTTCTTCGTTTATTTGATAATGATCGTTTAATGCTTCAATAAAAGCAGTTCTTTTAAAATCACTTCCATAAGTATTATCGTTCTCGTATCTCCTAAGAGTTCTTACCGGTATGCCGATGAGATTTGCCGCTTCTTTTTGAGATAATCCAAATGTTTTTCTTGTTTCTAACAATGATGCATTAATAGGTCTATACTATGAAAGCATATTTGTCCTTTTTGTAAAGAGAATAAAGGACAGTTTGTCCTCCGTTTAATAAATAATGAGGACAAATTAAACAATATACAAGTCTAGTTAAAACCAAAACGAAGAATGGGTATCGAATTCTACAAAGTAAGTATATTTTATCGTTTTATCTTCGTAAGAAAAATCATAACCTCCTTCGTTGCTAATTATTATGCAATGAGGAGAAGATAAATACGATTTATTGTCTTCATTCAAAGAAACGCTACCATTTGAATAAACAAAAACCCAGCATTCATCAATTATCCACTGTCCTGAATAGAAGTCGGAAATATAGCAATCACTAAGACTATCAGTTTCTTTCAATGTGTACGAATATAAGCCTATCAAAGGTGCATTATATTGATTAGTCCCACTCACTGTATATAAATGTTTAAATCCTTGCTTCTTAAGATATTCATAAACATCGTTGGCATAAAGATTTGCCCAGTTTGAGCTTACCGTCTCGCTGACTTTTATATATGAAACAGGATTTGTCATGCCATATGCTCTCTTATAAAGAAGAGCATCTCCATGCGGGTCTGGCAAATCACTAACAAGTTGATCTTTAAGAAAAGATTCATCGAAAAACGAATTCTCGTTATAAAGAGCGTCCTTAGAGCATCCAGTTAGGGAACAAATAAATACGAGCGCAAAAAGGGTTCTTCTTTTCATGAAGAAATTATAGCGTTTTTTTGCCTACAAAAAGAAAAAACCATATCAGTTACGATATGGCAATATTTAAGTTTGGTTGCGGAGGATGGAATTGAACCACCGACCTCCAGGTTATGGGCCTGGCAAGCTACCCCTGCTCTACTCCGCGATGTGCATTGCTTCTCAAGAAGCCTTGATATATTACATATCTTGATTAAATAATGCAAGCGAAAAAAGAAAATACGGCCAAGAAATCGGCTTCTGACCGTACTTTTTGTTGTTTAACTTTTTTATTTTTCTTCTTTGTTGTCTTTAACAATTTCAGCTACGCTTGTGGCTAATGAGCCAAGATTGCTTAGATTAGATGGAAGAATGATTTTTGTTGCCTTTCCATCTGCTACCTTAGCTAAAGCTTCAAGATATTTAAGGGTAAGAACACTATTATCGCATTCGGCCTTCTTAAGCATCTCAAGTCCATCAGCCTCAGCTTCTCTAACCATCTTAATGGCATCAGCTTCCGCGCTCTTCATTTGGCGAATCTTTTCGGCTTCACCTTCTGAACGGAGGATGGTTGCTTGTTTTTCAGCATCAGCATTAAGGATCTCTGACTCTTTTTTACCTTGAGCAATAAGGATTGCAGATTGTTTTTCGCCTTCTGCTAAAAGAATCTTTTCTCTCTTTTCACGTTCCGCTCTCATCTGTCTTTCCATGGCTTCACGGATATCTTTTGGTGGGAGAATATTCTTAACTTCAACACGATTGACTTTAATTCCCCAAGGATCGGTTGCTTCATCAAGGATTTTTCTCATCTTTTCATTGATGATATCTCTTGAAGTAAGAGTTGCGTCTAAATCGAGTTCACCAATGATGTTTCTTAAGGTTGTTGCGGAAAGATATTCGATTGCGCATAAAGGATCATCAACGCCATATGCATACAGTTTAGGATCTGTCACTTGGAAAAAGATAACGGTATCTATTTGCATTGTTACGTTATCTTTTGTAATAACCGATTGAGGTTCAAAGTCTTTGACTTGTTCCTTCATGCTTACCCTATAAGCAACTTTATCGATAAAAGGAACTAAGAAATGGATTCCTACGCCCCATGTATCATGATAGGCTCCCATTCTTTCAATGATCGCTTTCTCGGTTTGATGAATAACTCTAATCGAAGAAAGAACAACGATTAAAGCAATAATAAGAACAACAGAAAGAACGATAATTGCAATTACAAAACCAGGCATTTTTATTTTTCTCCTTCCTTGGTATATTTTTTGACAATTAATTTATTGCCAGAAATTCCAACTACACTAACTATATCACCAACCTCAAGAACGTCTTTATCGTTTTCTGATATCGCCGTCCAAATGACTCCGTTGATTTTGACTTCTCCATGATGTAAAAAGTCAAATTTTGCTGTCATAACCCCCTTGGAATTAACAATTTCATCAACGTTTGTCTTAACCAAATTCCTTCTCATCCATTTGTGAGCTAGAGGTCTTAAGGCTAATAAACTTGCTGCAGAAACCACTGAGAAGACAATGATTTCCACCCACCAAGGAGCACTAGTGAAGCTAATGATTAACGATACAATGGCTCCAAAAGCAAACCAAATGCTCACCAAATCCGTACCTAATGATTCAATGATTAAGGCTAGAACGAATATTCCTAGCCATATTGTCCACATCCATTCTTCCATTATTTCTTATCCCCCTTCCCTGTATTTATGACAAGATAATCTTCTTTGCCGTCATATCTAGTTGAAAACTTCAAATTATCTTTTCCAGGATTTAAATTCAAACTTTTAGATATTGCTGAGATCAACTCTCT
>CAVKFY010000068.1:1031-1849 GCA_963655775.1 Alistipes communis | reverse complement strand
CTCTAGAATTAATTCTAGCGTATGTTTTACTCAATTGAACTCCCAAATAATCGTTTTCGTTTAGATTAAATCGCGAAACGTGATCTTTTGTTATGGGTTTAAGAATCAAATTGTTGCAATCATCCATTCCCACTTTTACGCGATAAGCATGTTCAAAGGGCTTCATTGCAACAGTATTTAGGGTTATCGAGTTCTCATTTATCGAAGCTTGGCCTTCATTAAATTTAATATCGAACCATTTAATATCCATTTTCTTTTCTCCTTTGGTGTAATTATATACTTTTGTATTTTTTGTATTCAAGTATTTATCGAAACAAATTCAAATTTAATATTTTTAAAAACTTTTTCTCTTTTTTCTAGATATCTTTATTCTTTATGTTAAAATTTAGGCGGTGTGATTAGATATCTATAACCGCCTTAAAAATAAACATGGAAAAGAACGATCTAAAAGATTCCCTTAAGGGAAAGAAGGAATCTCTTCAAGAAATGCGTGAAGCGTTGCAAGAGATTAACAAGAAGAAAGACAAGAAAACAAGAAACTCCGCAATAATGGGTGGAATAATGATAGTTGCCTTGACTGTCGTGGTCGTTTTGATGGTTGTTAACTTTACCGATTTTGAAGAAATCAAAAATGTTTTTGCTTCAATCGGAAATAACAACAACTGGACCTGGCTACTGATGGCTTTCGCTTTACTCGTTGTTTTTCTAGGTCTTTGGCCTGTATCGTTGATTTGTTTTTCAAGATCGAACAAAATCGACAAAATAGTCGGTAAAAGGAATCTTTTTAAGATTGCTACAATCGAACAATTTTACAATAA
>CAVKFY010000068.1:0-1021 GCA_963655775.1 Alistipes communis | reverse complement strand
GGATGCCTCAAAAGCGACCGGATCAGTTCTTGCAACCTTCGTGGTCCACGTTTTTGCTTCTAATATTTTTGCTTTAATCGCATTATTCTTCTTTCCTTATTATATTCAAGGGCTTTCACAAGGTGGAATTAGCGGCCTCACAAATTGGCTTAATCCTGTCGCATTCACAATTGTTGTTGCAATTGGGTATTTTAATAACATTCTAACCTTAGTCGTCATGCTTCTTTTGGGCTTATCCAAAAAAGTTAGAAATATCCTTGTTAAGTTACTAACTAAAATTTCTAATTGGAGAATGTTTAGAAAGTTCTTGCCTTCGAAGATCTCTGCATTCGAAAAATATTGTGATGACACTCAAACTGCATTTAAAGAGATTTTCGCCCATAAAAAAGCATTCGTCTTCTCGCTTTTAGCTAGAATGATTGCTGATTTAGCTTATTACTCTATTCCTTTCTTCCTTCTTTTAGCAGTCGGAGTAGAAATCCAAGGTGTGGATCCGTTCTTCGTTTATATCCTAGTTATGTTTGGCACCTCTTTTGCCATTACTGCTGTTGTCTGGATACCAACTCCCGGAACAACAGGTGGAATCGATTATGCCTTTGCGGTTGTCTTGGCTTCTTTATCCGTTATTGGATTAGGTGGAAGTTTATTCACAAACGATGCGGTATGGGCCACTTCTCAAACAATCTCTCTATTGTGGCGTGGCTATACTTATTACTTTGTAATCATCTTTGGCTTAATCATTTCTATCGTTTTGGAAATTCAATTAGCGAGAAAACAAATGAGGGAAATAAAATCCCTTCAAGAGCAAGCTGAATCCATTTCTCGTTCAAATGAAGAAGAATTATAATTTCTTTTGTACTATTTCGTTTTAGATTTTTTTGTATGCGTAAAATGGATTTGGGTGATTCTAACACCATAAAGAACATCATGAAATTAGCATTGCCTTCAATGCTAGCTCAACTTGTAAGCGTTCTTTATAGCATAGTTGATCGTATCTTCATTGGAAACATGCCAAATGAAG
>CAVKFY010000067.1:0-6362 GCA_963655775.1 Alistipes communis | reverse complement strand
TCCATAAGGGCCATCCCACATTGTGTAACCTGCTTTGGTGGAAATTATCAATTCATCTCTATATGGCATCAAACCATCTTTTAGGATTTTGCCAAAGTTGATTTCCGCTCTGCCTGGCTCTGGACCATAATTGTTGGCAAGATCGAAATATGTTATGCCATTATCAAAGGCGGTGAAAACCAATTCTTTCATCGTCATGTAATCGTTTAAATTTCCAAAGTTATGCCATAATCCTAAGGCGACTCTCGGCAGTTTAAGACCGCTTTTCCCTGAGTGGGCGTATTCCATTTTAGAATATCTGTCTTTGCTTGCTACATATGTCATATTTTTACCTGCTTCTATTTGCATTTTACTTCTTGATTTATAAAAAATACATAGGTTTTAATAGGAATTTTGCGTTTTTTATTCGATTGTTACAAGCGCTTATTCATAAAGAAGAAATATCGATGTTAACAAAATAGTCACTTTTTTGTAGAATATTCCTTAAGGAATACCTTATGACGTTTAATTTATTCATCGAATACAACTTTGCTCCGATAATGGGAATTATTTTCCAATTGGTTATTTTGAGCTGTTTTAAAAACTTCACATCAAAAGAAAAAAAGATATTTATAATCACTTTGGTTTTAGAAGTTTTAGAAATTGCTGCGTATGATATCGAGCTTTACTTCGCGGAATTGAGCTATCCAACTGTTTGGAGAGTTATTTTTTCAGTGATTGGCTATATAAGCAGACCCGCTCTAGTATATCCTTTCGTTACTTTATTAATGGATGATACAAATACAAAATTCTCAAAAATTAAATATTGGGATTTGATACCACTCGGAATTGTCGTGATTATCCAACAATTTGCTTTCTATACGAAATGGGTTTTCTATTACAATGAAAATAATGATTTTATTAGAGGCCCACTCGGCTATATTTCGCAAGCTGTCACTGTTTTATATTTATTGGAAGCGGCTGTAGAACTGGCCTTAACTAAGGTTTTCAATAGAAAGGTTAATGTCGCTTTAGTTGTCGTCGTATTCATTTATGTTACCATGGCGATGATTTTCGAAAGCTTGCTTGACATTCGTTCGCTCGGAACATCAAGTGGCATCTTCTCGATAGTTTTCTTCATGTTCGCATTGCAATCTACTCATTTAAACGATGCTAGATTGAGGCTTAAAGCAGTAAGTGAAGTTGATGGACTTTCTCAATTAACAAACCGCATGACGGGAGAGAAAGAAATAATCGACATCCTTAAAAACAAAGAAAAAGGCGTGTTTGTCATTCTTGATATCGATAATTTCAAGCATATAAATGATACATATGGGCATATGATAGGCGATGAAGCAATTATAAAGGTTGCGGACACCTTGAAGAATAACTTAGCAAAGGATGACGTTATCATGCGTCTTGGTGGCGATGAATTCGCCCTTTACTCCTCTCACTTTGATAGCGAAGCGGATATCATTTCCGCGCTTAACATTCTTTCCGAGAAATTCCACGAAATTCGGCTTTCATGTGACCAAAATGTCATTATCAATGTTTCTTATGGATACGATATTTACGACGGCAAAGCCCAAGACACGTTCGATTCCTTGTATCATTCTGCAGATGAGAAACTATATGCAGTTAAAGAGTCGAAGAAAAACACATTAAAAGAGCAATTATAGATATGGAAAAGAAAATCAGATTAGATATTCTATCTCATGCCGATATGGCTGAAGCACAAGGTGTTTTAAGCGTTTATCGTGAACAAACAAGAATCCTTGAGAAATATGGCAAGGATGATTTCGAATTATCTTATAACAAGTTATTTGGGAAGTATGACTTATATCACGTTCACTCTGTAAACCCTTCGTTTTATTTGTTTACGCTTAAGAAAAGAAAACCAACAATCGTTTTTGTTCATTTCCTTCCTGATACGTTAGATGGATCCGTTAAACTTCCTAAAATTGCCTTCAAGGTCTTTAAATGGTATGTTACGTCTTTTTATAAGAAGGCAAAGGAAATCGTCGTTGTCAATCCATCTTTCAAAAAAGAATTGGCACGTTTTGGTATCGACGAAAAAAAGATAAGTTACATTCCTAACTTTGTCAGTCATAATTCTTTCTTTCCTAAAAACGAAGAAGAAAGAATTGCTCTTAAAAAAGAATATGGCTTACCATTGGATAAAAAGGCCGTTATTGCAGTAGGGCAAGTTCAAACCAGAAAAGGCGTCCTTGATTTCATTAAAACGGCAGAAAAATGTCCTGACCTATATTTCATCTGGGCCGGTGGATTCTCCTTTAAAAACATAACTGACGGTTATAAAGAACTTAAGGCGGAAATGGAAAAAGAAAGACCAAACTTGAAGTTTTTGGGAATCCAACCAAGAGAAAAAATGAATGACATTTACAATGCTGCGGATATCTTCTTCTTGCCGTCTTTCAATGAATTGTTCCCAATGGCTCTTCTTGAAGCGTGCAATTCTGGCCTTCCATATATTGTTCGTGATTTGGATCTTTATAAAGATATTCTTCTAGGCGATTATCTTAGAGCGTCAGATGTTGATGGCTTTGCTTCGTTATTAAATAAACTCGGAACTGATGAAGCTTTCTATCAAGATTCCAAGAAATATTCCAAAGCGATCGCAGATACCTATACAGAAGAAAACAATTACGAGCTTTGGAAAGAATACTACACTAAGATATATGAAAAATATCGTAAGAAAAAATAAAGAAATCCATTGTAAAAATGCCACCAATTAAGGTGGCATTTAATTTATGTGATGAATATAAATCCTATAACGACTATCGCAGCAAGCACATAGCCAAGGCTGAAGAACAAACCATAAAGGATAAGAGTAAAGTAATCAAGTGGCTTATTTCTTGCACCAAAATGAGGGTGATAGAAGAGTAATCCTGGAATCAAATAAATTATTTCCCAATAGCCACCCAAAGTCTTAATTCCCTTGTTGGAGTTTTTAAATGCATATTCCGTAATCGACAAGACAACAATGATTAAGCAGATAAGCAAGTTTTTAAGGAAGTAGAACTTATTTCCATTAAAATACCTTTCTGCTTGTTCAGGACCATATTTCTTTTTGAAGAACGATCTTAAGAAATACAATCCAACAAGATAAGTGCAGCAAAGAATAGAGAACTGCGGCCTTTCTGAATTGAAGAAATATATTTGCCAACTATTGAATTCAATTCCCCAACTCTTGTAGTTTTGGAAAATTAAAGAAGAAACAAAGATCCAAGCGATAGGAAGGATTGATGAACATCTAAAGATGGCCATTTTAACCTTTTCGTTCGTTTTCCATTTAGGTGTATAGAATAGAAGAACCATCATTAAGTAATAACAGCCAATAGTTCCGAAGTTGTTAGGAACTATATATAACAAATCGATAATCGTGATGATTCCTCTAGTTTTGCCTAGATAATCAACCATTGTTCCTTCAATGATATAAAGGCCAAAGAAAACAATAAAATAAATGAATGAATTTCTTAACGCACGTCTATCGTTTAAGTAAATGTCAAAGTCTATGAAGTAGAGCAAGAACATCCCAACGGTAAAATACATAAACAAGGACAAATTCAAAGAACTAAATTCATTTGGATCATAAGACATGGATGTAAAAAGAATTGCTGTGTAATAGATAATACGTATCGAACCTAAAAGAATGAGAAATATACCGACAATCTCAAATACCGTTTCAGGAATAAAGGGGAAGAAACGAATATCTGATTTTGGAGTTTTATAACTTCTTGATATAGGAGCGTCATCTGCAAATTTGATTTTATTTTCTTCTGGTGCAGGAGTTTCAGAAACCGCTGCTCTTTTTGCTCTCTTAACCTTTTGCTCGGCGAAGAACAGGGCAAATAAAATAAAGAATAAGAACCCACCAGTTAATACAAGACCTCCAATACCAATGGCAAGAGAGCCTACTTCGGAGAAAAGATTGGCTGTCGCAGCCTCTGAATGGTCAACAAGCAACTCGTTATAAAAATCATAATCCAAGTCTAGTTTTGTTTTGATTAGTGAGGTAAATCCTGCGTTTAATTCTTTGAAATGAGCGTTAAAAACGGCTTTTAAACCAGACACCTCTTTGGCATCAGGATCATAAGTTATTGAGACGTCATCATCGGCAATCGTAATTTGAGTGAGCAAAAATTCTGAATCTTTATTCTCACGATAGAAATCGGCATAAGTTTTCGTTAACGTGTTGGAATCTATGTATTGGGCTTTGATATGAACCAGAGCGTCTTTAGCATCATTAGGCACGATGTAATATAGACTGCCATCATCTAATTTGAAATTAGCATAAGCACTAAGACTTCTAAGGGCGTAGTTTTCTGTCGAGGTACTTATCGAATAAAACTTACCATCTTCTGAAGAGTGAATCTCAGGTCTACTCATTTCATGAAGTAAAGAGAAGGTTACTCCTCCTTTTTCTCTCATAGTATAAGCAAAAGTAAGATACCTTTCGTTAAAGAAATCTGCGGCATGATCCATTGTATAGTTATATCTAGCAAAGCCAAATATGGTCATAAACAATGAACCAACAAGAAGAATAACGAAGATAATTCTTACATAGAACCTCGCTAACAATTTCTTATAGAATCTAACAAACCATCCGTCTTTTTCGGGTAATGCCGTAGGATAAGAAGACATTCCATCAAGATATATGGAAAAGTCTATTCCTAAAGCGTTGGATATTTTGTCGGCATATTTCTTAGAAGGTTTAAAATAACCGTTCTCACAATATGAATAATAAAGCTTAGGTAAACCCAAGAATTCAGCGAACTTTTTCTTCGAAAGATTCATCTCAATTCTCTTCTTATAGAGAAACTCGTTGTAAGAAACAGGCATATCCATATGAAGAATTATACCATTTCGTTTATTTTTATAATGTTTTTATTTTAGTTTGCTACAATATTAGTCATGAAATTCAAGAAAATCATTCTGACAAGCTCATTAATCCTGCTAGTTGCTTCGTGTAGTGGAAACCAAAAGAAAGGAGCATCTTTCTCCTTTGCTTCTGTAACAGGCGATGATGATTATCCGGCTACAGTTTATTATACTGATGATTATTTCAAAGAAGACTCAACGGTTTTTAATTCATCACTAGCTACTTCGAGCCTTTGTTTAGCTTTAGCTAGCTTTAGTACTAATAAAGATAAATCTACATTTATCGATGGTTATAGGAATGCTAATCAATTTCTTTCTAGCAATGGTTTTGAAGGTATCGATGTAAACCAATATTTCAAAACAAAACCTTCGAAGGATTCGCTTGGCGTTATTTTTGGCCACAAAAAAATAGGTGATAAAACTCTTATTGCCGTGGGCATTAGGGGTGCTAACTATAAAATGGAATGGGCAAGCAATCTAACGGTTGGTGATGGTAAAACCATCAAGCAACACCAAGGTTTTTATGAAGCCTCAACGATTTATTTGGATTCCTTAAAAGAATATATAACAAATCAGAAAATTACAGGTGAACTCAAAATTTGGACAGTTGGATATTCTAGAGCGGCTGCAGCAAACAACTTAGCCTGTGGAAGAATGGACCAAAGAATAAACGCAAAAGAAAAACTATTCGATGGGCTTGATGTTTCATTAAAAAAAGAAGACTTATATTCGTATTGTTTTGAGGCCCCTCAAGGCGCCTCTTTCAATGAAGATATATCCCCTCGGGATCAAATGTACTCAAACATTCATAACATCATAAATTCTAACGATCCTGTTCCAATGGTCGCGATGTCCGTTTTCCGCTTTACTAGATATGGCGTCGATTACTATCTTCCAGATTCCGTTAGAAACTCAAATTATGATGAATTCAAACCAAAAATGGTCAGTTTTTATAATAATCTTAGCAATAGAAGCAAGCTCGCTGATTATTCTATCTCCGACTTTGATATGAGAAGGGGAAAGGATGAAGCGCTCAATGCTCTAGAACGTAGTAACGTTAGGAAAAACTGGACTTTAGGGCTTTTCTTGCAAGAATTTATAAACGCCTTATCGACTGAAGGTGTTGTAAACCTAGATAACTACACAAAAAACATTCAACCTGGTTTAAGAAATGTTGTAGAAACAGCGTTTCTTTCTGGCGGATTTAAATTCTCTTTGATGAACGTTGGAATATATATGGCGAGAGCTTTAATTAACGATAGCAATGTTGACATCGCTATAAATAATTTGTTGCACAACAGAAGCGCATTCTTAGAAGACTTTTTATATTCCTTAAAGAAAGCATTCACTTCCTTATCGGTTGATATAGACGCCAAGCAACTTGTGGAGGATTTGATGAATTTTGCTATGGCTTTGGTTACAACCTTTGCCCTTAATATAGAATACTTTTTTGCCTTGATATCAACTGATAATATAAAGAC